>NZ_AUKV01000011.1:0-309731 GCF_000424945.1 Streptomyces sp. 142MFCol3.1 | reverse complement strand
GCGATCGGCTGGGGCGTGCAGATCGACCGCGTGGAGATCAAGGACGTGTCGCTGCCGGAGACGATGAAGCGGTCCATGGCCCGGCAGGCCGAGGCCGACCGTGAGCGCCGCGCCCGGGTCATCAACGCGGACGCGGAACTCCAGGCCTCCAAGAAGCTGGCGGAGGCCGCCGGGGTGATGTCCGAGCAGCCCGCGGCGCTCCAGTTGCGGCTGCTGCAGACGGTGGTGGCCGTCGCGGCCGAGAAGAACTCGACGCTCGTGCTCCCGTTCCCGGTGGAACTCCTCAGGTTCCTGGAGAAGGCGCAGCAGTCGGTCGGGGCGCAGCAGCCCGCCGCGACGCAACAGCCGGTCGGGGCACGGCAGTCGGCCGAGCTCCAGGACGCACCGCAGCCGTCCGGAGCGCAGCAGTCGGCCGAGGCGCTGCGGCCGTCCGTCCCGGCCCCGGCACCCGTACCGGCCGAGATCCAGGAGTCCGGCCGACCGGTGCGGGAGCAACTTCCCTCCCCGGAAGTTCCCTTGAGTGAAGAGCCCGAGGGATCGAAAACAGGACAGGACTAGTCCTCACCGTCCGCACAACGGTCGCCTGCACACAGTGTTTGCACCGGAAACCCACGTGGCATCACCACGCACAGTCAAGGCGCAGGGGGCGTACGCCCGTTGACGTACGCGCGTCCTGAAGTCGACCTTGTGTGCCCCCTGTGTGCCTGGGAATAGTGGGCCGGGAACAACCGGCGCGGACGCGGTTTGACGCGGTTTCTTGTCGTGTGCCGGGTCCGTGCGCGTACGCCTTCCGGTCTCGGTGGTCCCCCACGACCTTCGCGGCCGACCCCCCACAGGAGGACGTCAGTTGAAGCACCGACGCATACCCAGGCGGCGTGCCGTCATGACGGGTGCGGGCATCGCCGCGCTCGTCGCCGCGGGAGTCACCTTCCAGACTGCGAACGCGAGCGAGGCGCCGAAGGCCGGCGCGCCGCACACCCTCTCGGTCGCGGCGGCCGGAAAGCTCGCCTCGACCCTCGGCAAGGACCTCGGCGCCGACGCGGCGGGGACGTACTACGACGCGAAGTCCCGGCACCTCGTCGTCAACGTGCTCGACGAGACCGCGGCCGAGGCCGTCACGGAGGCCGGGGCCGAGGCCAGAGTCGTCGAGAACTCCCTCGCCGAGCTGAAGAGCGCTCGCGCGACGCTCAGCAGTGACGCGACCATCCCCGGTACGTCGTGGGCGACCGACCCGGAGACCAACAAGGTCGTCGTCACCGCGGACCGCACGGTCTCCGCGACCGAGTGGACCAAGCTCTCCAAGGTCGTGAAGGGCCTCGGCGCCAAGGCCGAACTCCAGCGCACCAAGGGGGAGTTCAAGCCCTTCATCGCCGGCGGTGACGCCATCACCGGCTCCGGCGGGCGCTGCTCGCTCGGCTTCAACGTGGTCAAGGACGGGCAGCCCTACTTCATCACCGCCGGGCACTGCACCGAGGCGATCTCGACCTGGTCGGACTCCAGCGGCACCGAGATCGGCAAGAACGAGCAGTCCAGCTTCCCGAACAACGACTTCGGTCTGGTCAAGTACACCGGGAACGTCGGCCACCCGAGCGAGGTCGACCTCTACAACGGCTCCACGCAGGCCATCGCCAAGGCCGGCGACGCCACCGTGGGCATGAAGGTGACCCGCAGCGGTTCCACCACCCAGGTGCACGACGGCACGGTCAAGGGCCTGGACGCCACCGTGAACTACGGCAACGGCGACGTCGTCAACGGACTCATCCAGACCGACGTCTGCGCCGAGCCCGGTGACAGCGGAGGCTCGCTCTTCTCCGGCGACACCGCGATCGGTCTCACCTCCGGGGGCAGCGGCGACTGCACCTCGGGCGGCGAGACCTTCTTCCAGCCGGTCACCGAGGCGCTCTCGGCCTTCGGCGCCCAGATCGGCTGACGGCTCACCGTCCCGGCGGAGTCCCGTCCCCGCGCAGGCTGCGGGGGCGGGACTCCGCCGTGTGTACCGGAGAGGCCCCCACGGCCCAGACCGGCCGGCGTTTGCGCAGGTCGGAGGGGCTCGGACGGATGTCGCACAGTAGTTCGAAAATTGGTCTATGGTGGGGGTGAGGTAATTGGGAACGAATGTTCGGGAGCTCGTGCGGGCTCACGGGTGCGGGAGGCGCGTGTGTCGGGATTCACGCATCTGCACACCGTGTCCGGGTTCTCCCTGCGGTACGGGGCCTCGCACCCGGAGCGGCTGGCCGAGCGTGCCGCCGAGCGGGGCATGGACGCCCTCGCGCTCACCGACCGGGACACCCTCGCGGGCTCGGTCCGGTTCGCCAAGGCGTGCGCCAGGGCGGGTGTCCGTCCGCTGTTCGGCACCGAGCTCGCGGTGGGGGAGCCCGAGCGCGGCGGGAAGCGGCGGGCCCCGGTCCGTGGCGGCGCCTTCGTCGACGAGTCGGCACCTCGTGCGACCTTCCTCGCCCGGGACGGCGCGGCGGGCTGGGCCGACCTCTGCAGAATCGTTACGGCCGCGCATGCGGGCGACCCCGCCGGCGACCGGCCCCGGTTGTCCTGGCCGGACAACCACGCCGAAGGCCTGACCGTACTCCTCGGCCCCGCCTCCGACGTCGGCCGCGCGCTGGCCGCCGGACGCCCCGACCGGGCCGCGAAGCTGCTCGCGCCCTGGCGGGAGGTCTACGGCGACGCCCTGCGGCTGGAAGCGGTGTGGCACGGCCGTGAGGGGACCGGGCCGGGGTCCCTGCGGCTGGCCGCCCGCACGGTCGGGTTCGCCGCCGAACAGCGGGTGCGCCCGGTGCTCAGCAACGCCGTCCGGTACGCCGACCCCGGCATGGGCCCGGTCGCCGACGTCCTGGACGCCGCCCGGCTGCTCGTCCCGGTCGACCCGCGTCGCGGGCTGGACTCGGGAGAGGCCTGGCTCAAGGACGAGGCCGCCATGCTGGGCGCGGCCGAAAGGATCGTCGAGGCCGCGGGCTACCGCCGCGACACCGCGTACCACCTGCTCGAACAGACCCGGGCGACCGCCGCCGCCTGTCTCGTCGACCCGGAGGACGACCTTGGCATCGGCACCGTCCACTTCCCCGAAGCGCACCTCGTCGGCGCGGGCCGCCGCACCGCCCAGCGGGCCCTGGCCTCCCGTGCGGCGGCGGGCATGGTGCTGCGCGGCTACGACCGAGACCGGGCCTACTGGGAGCGGATGCACCAGGAACTGGACATCATCGCCCACCACGACTTCGCCTCCTACTTCCTGACGGTCGCCCAGGTCGTGGACGACGTAAGGGACATGGGCATCAGAGTCGCCGCGCGCGGCTCCGGCGCGGGCTCTCTCGTCAACCACCTCCTCGGCATCGCGCACGCCGACCCCGTCGAGCACGGGCTGCTGATGGAACGCTTCCTGTCCAAGCGGCGCGCGGTGCTGCCCGACATCGACATCGACGTCGAGTCCGCGCGCCGTCTGGAGGTCTACCGCGCGATCATCGCCAGGTTCGGCACCGAGCGGGTCGCCACGGTATCGATGCCCGAGACCTACCGGGTCCGGCACGCCGTCCGCGACGTGGGCGCCGCCCTCTCCCTGGACCCGGCCGACATCGACCGGATCGCCAAGTCCTTCCCGCACATCCGTGCCCGCGACGCCCGCGCGGCGATGGAGGAACTGCCCGAACTGCGTGAGCTGGCACAGGAGTGCCGGCGGGACGAGGAGAAGTACGGGAGGCTGTGGGAGCTGGTCGAGGCGCTCGACGCCCTCCCGCGCGGCATCGCCATGCACCCGTGCGGCGTACTCCTCTCCGACGCCTCCCTGCTCGCCCGTACGCCGGTCGTGCCGACCAGCGGCGAGGGCCTGCCCATGTCGCAGTTCGACAAGGGGGACGTGGAGGACCTCGGGCTGCTCAAGCTCGACGTGCTGGGCGTGCGGATGCAGTCCGCGATGGCGCACGCGGTGGCCGAGGTGGAGCGGGCGACGGGCGACCGGCCGGACCTCGACTCGGTGCCGCCGGGCGACCCGGCGACGTACCGGCTGATCCAGTCGACCGAGACGCTGGGCTGCTTCCAGATCGAGTCCCCGGGCCAGCGCGACCTGGTCGGACGGTTGCAGCCCGCGACCTTCCACGACCTCGTGGTCGACATCTCGCTCTTCCGGCCGGGGCCGGTCGCCGCCGACATGGTGCGGCCGTTCATCGAGGCGCGGCACGGCCGGGCGCCGATCCGCTATCCGCACCCCGACCTGGAGCGGCCGCTGAAGGAGACGTACGGGGTCGTCGTCTTCCACGAGCAGATCATCGACATCGTCGACATCATGACCGGCTGCGGACGCGACGAGGCGGACCGGGTGCGGCGCGGGCTCTCCGACCCCGAGTCGCAGGGGCGGATCCGGTTCTGGTTCGCGCAGCACGCGGCGGCGAAGGGATACGACGCCGAGACCGTCGCGCGCACCTGGGAGATCGTCGAGGCCTTCGGGTCGTACGGCTTCTGCAAGGCGCACGCGGTCGCCTTCGCCGTGCCGACGTACCAGTCGGCCTGGCTGAAGGCCCATCACCCGGCCGCCTTCTACGCGGGGTTGCTCACCCATGACCCCGGGATGTACCCGAAGCGGCTGCTGCTGGCGGACGCGCGGCGGCGAGGGGTGCCGATCCTGCCGTTGGACGTGAACCGGTCCGCGGTCGCCCATTGTATCGAACTGGTGTCTGATTCACGGGGGTCCGAGAGCTGGGGCCTCCGGCTGGCGCTCTCCGACGTGCACGGCATCAGCGAGGCCGAGGCCGCACGGATCGCGGACGGGCAGCCGTACGGCTCGCTGCTCGACTTCTGGGAGCGGGCCCGGCCGAGCCGCCCGCTCGCCCAGCGGCTGGCCCAGGTCGGCGCGCTGGACGCCTTCGGCGCCAACCGCCGTGATCTGCAACTGCACCTGAGCGAACTGCACCGGGGCGCGCGGGGCGGGCGGGCGGATCGGCTTCCTCCCGCACTCCTCGACATGGGGGAGGCGCTCTCGGCCGGAGGGCGGACGACGGCACCGGCCGGGCTGCCCGATCTCTCCTCGGCGGAGCGGCTCAGCGCCGAGCTCGGTGTGCTCTCCATGGATGCCTCCCGCAATCTCATGGACGACCACCGCGGGTTCCTGGAGGAGCTGGGCGTGGTCACGGCGCGCCGGCTGCGGGAGGCACGGCACGGTGAGACCGTCCTGGTGGCCGGGGCCAAGGCGGCCACCCAGACCCCGCCGATCCGGTCCGGCAAGCGGGTCATCTTCACCACCCTGGACGACGGCACCGGCCTGGTCGACCTCGCCTTCTTCGACGACTCGCACGACGCCTGCGCCCACACCGTCTTCCACTCCTGGCTGCTGCTGGTGCGCGGAGTGGTGCAGCGCCGTGGCCCGCGCAGCCTCAGCGTGGTGGGAGCGGCGGCCTGGAACCTCGCCGAACTGGTCGAACTGCGCGCCCGGGGCGGCCTCGACGTGGTCGCCGCGCACCTCGCCGAGCCCGCGGCGCGGAAGCCGGAGCCGGGGGAGCGCGGGGAGCCGGCCGGGCCGGGGAAGTCCGGCGGCGGCCCTGCGGAGGGCCGCACGATCCGCATGTCCACGGGGTACGAGATGCACCCCTGGGCCGATCTGCGTCCCGCGGGCGAAGGTCCCGCGGGTGGAAAGAAGCTGTGGCACCAGAGTCCGGGGAGTGCGGGATGACCATCCTCTGCGTACGTTTCCAGCTGCCTCCGATGTACGAGGCGGCCCTGCCTCGACTGCTCGGACTGCTGGAGGACTTCACCCCCGTCATCGAGGCGCTGCCACCCGACGGGGCGCTGCTGGACCTGCGGGGCGCCGAGCGGTACTTCGGGCGCAACGCCGTGGAGCTGGCCTCGCTGATCCGGTTGCGGGCGCTCGCCCTGCACGGGATCGACTGCGTGATCGGCGCCGGACCCGGCCCGATGCTCGCGCGGATGGCTCTGCGGGACGCCGCGCCGGGCGTGACCCCCGTGGTGCCCGAGGCGCCGGACGCCGTCGCCGGATTCCTCGCCGAGCGGCCCGTCGCCGCGCTGCCGGGAGTCGGCGGCGCCACCGCCCGCACCCTGTGCGAGTACGGCCTCGACACCATCGGCAAGGTCGCCGCCGCACCCCTGTCCACACTGCAACGCCTCACCGGCGCCAGGGCGGGCCGCGAACTGCGCGAGAAGGCGTCCGGCATCGACCGCGGCCGGGTCGTGCCGAACGCCACCTCACGCTCCCTCGCCACCGAACACCCCTTCCGGCGAGATGAATTGGATCCTTCCCGGCATCGCCGCGCGCTGCTCTGCGCGGCCGAGGACCTGGGTGCCCGGCTGCGCGCCCTGGAGAAGGTCTGCCGCACGCTGACCCTGACCGTCCGGTACGCCGACCGCTCCACGACCACGCGCAGCCGCACCCTCAAGGAGCCGACCGCCCATTCGCCGGCGCTCACCGGCACGGCGTACCGCATGTACGAGGCGCTCGGCCTCCAGCGGGCCCGGGTCCGGGGGATCGCCCTGCGCGCCGAGGGGCTCACCCCCGCCGAACGGGCCGCGTACCAGCTCACCTTCGACCCGGTGGACGAGAAGGTCCGCCGCGTCGAGGAGGTCGCGGACAGGGCGCGGGCGAGGTTCGGGCCGCATGTGATCGGGCCGGGGACGCTGGCCGCGTGACGTCCCGGGTCGGCCGGGGGCGCCAGGCCCTGTCCGACCGTTCCCTCCCGCCCGGCGACGCCGGGAACGTTCGGACAGGCCCTAGTTGGCCCACGGAGGCGTGATGACCGAGCCGTCGGCCAGCTCCGCCCGGAGGCCGATCGACGTGGTGACCCAGGAGACGGCGGTCTCCCGGGTCGGGTTCTCGACGCCGAGGGTGGCTCCCGGATTGATGATCACGGTGTCGCCCGCGGTCACCCGCTCGGCGCGGCCGTCGAGCGTGATCAGCAGTTCGCCGGAGAGGAGATGGAAGATCTCCTCATGGCTGACGGTGTGCTCCGGGGCCTTGAGCCCCGCGGGGATCTCCCCCCGCCAGGCGCACAACTCCTTGCTCCCGCTGCGGGGGGTGGCGTACGAGACGAATCGGGCGCCGTGGATCTCGTGGACGACGGCTTCGGACGAACGGACGACGGGCATGGGCAACTCCTGGATCGGGAATATGGTCAATCTGCTTGACCATCTTGACGGGCTCTATGGTCAAGCCGCTTGACCGATTCGTCAAGGGTGTTTCAATGCACCCGTGCAGAACTCGGAAGCCATGGCCCTCGCCGTCGCCCTGCTCGCCGCCGCGGGCGAGTTGACGCAGCGCATCAACGACGGTGTCGTGGAGCGCGGGTTCGAAGGGCGGCCCGCCTACGGCTTCGCCTTCGCCCGCCTCGCCGCCGGCGGCGCGACGGTCACCGACCTCGCCGCTCATCTCGGGGTCACCAAGCAGGCCGCCAGTCAGTTGGTCGACGAGCTCGTCCGCAAGGGGTACGTCGAGCGGCACCCGCACCCCGACGACGCGCGCGCCCGGCTGATCGTGCTGACCGAGCGGGGCCGGGCCTGTACGCGCGCCGCGGAGGAGGCCGCCGCCGACGTCGTGCGCGCGTGGGGCGACCTGCTGGGCGAGGGTGAGATGCGCGCGTTGCACGACCGTTTGGCGCGCATCGCGCCCTATGGTCCCATCAGGCCCGCCTGGTGACGGTTCATCGGGTGTAGCCGCCACCTTTAATTACCGCTGGAAGTTTTTACTCGCGCGTAACTTCACACCGGAGCTACTCGCCCGTAACTTGACGAGTGAACAGCATCCTCGTGATCCGGATCACAGGGCGTACGCCGTCGCAACTCCCTTGAGCCGCAAGGAGATCACCCGATGCTGCCCTGGAAACGAGTGCTCAGACCCCTCGCCGCGCTGCTGCTGACCGCCGCGGTCGCCGTCGTCCCCGCCGCCACCGCCCAGGCGGAATCCGCCCCCAGCCACGGCTGGAACGACTACTCCTGCAAGCCGTCCGTCGCCCACCCCCGCCCCGTCGTCCTCGTCCACGGAACCTTCGGGAACTCCGTCGACAACTGGCTGGCCCTCGCTCCCTACCTCGAGGTCCGCGGCTACTGCGTCTTCTCCCTCGACTACGGGCAGTTGCCCGGAGTGCCCCTCTTCAACGGCCTCGGCCCCATCGACAAGTCGGCAGGACAGCTCCAGGTCTTCGTCGACAAGGTGCTCGCCGCGACCGGCGCCGCCAAGGCCGACCTCGTCGGCCACTCGCAGGGCGGCATGATGCCCCGCTACTACCTCAAGTTCCTCGGCGGGGCCGCCAAGGTAAACGCCCTGGTCGGCATCGCGCCCGACAACCACGGCACCACACTCAGCGGCCTCACCAACCTGCTGCCGTACTTCCCGGGCGCCGAGGACCTGCTGAAGGCGACCACTCCCGGACTGGCGGACCAGATCGCCGGCTCCGACTTCCTGACCAAGCTCAACGCCGGCGGCGACACCGTCGCGGGCGTCCACTACACGGTCATCGCCACCAGGTACGACGAGGTGGCCACGCCGTACCGCTCGCAGTTCCTCAGCGGGCCCGACGTCGACAACGTCCTGCTGCAGGACCTGTGCGGGCTCGACCTCTCCGAGCACGTGGCGATCGGTCTCTTCGACCGCATCGCCTTCCATGAGGTGGCGAACGCCCTCGACCCGGCGCACGCCAAGGCCACCACCTGCGCCTCCGCGTTCAGCTGAGCACGCCACCGGGGGCTGTCCGGCCTGAGCCGCCGGACAGCCCCCGGATCTCCCCGTGCCTAGCGGCCGCTGCGGCCCCCCGTGACCGCGCGGCGCCGGACCGAGGCGAACAGGGCCGCGGCGCCGAGCGCCAGGGCGGCGGCTCCGCCGATCGCGATGTAGGGCGTGCCGGCGTCGCCGCCCGTCTCGGCGAGGTTCCCGGATGAGCCGGCCGCTTCGGGCCGGTTCGAGCCGTCCGTGCCCGCCCCGGCGGGCTGGGCCGAGGTGTCCGCACCGGCCCCGTCCGTGGCCGCCTTCGGCTCCGCGGACGTACGGGCGTCGTTGTCGCCGTGGCCATGATGCTCGACCGTCGATCTGTCGGTGCCGTCCTCGAACTGCTCCTCGGAGGGCGCCGAGGCGGTCGGCGCCGGAGCGGTGCCGCCCGACGAGCCGCTGCCGCTCTTGCCGCCGTAGGTGACGTCGGAGCAGGAGTAGAAGGCCTCAGGGCTGTCCGAGCGCTGCCACACCGCGTACAGCAGCTGCTTGCCGGAACGCTCCGGGAGCGTGCCGGTGAAGGTGTAGAAGCCGCCCGAGGCGACCGGGTCGGTGGCCGTCGCGACCGGGTGCGCCAGATCCAGGTCGTCCCAGGCGAGCGGCTTCGACGGGTCGTAGCCGGCCTTGGTCACGTACACCTTGAACGTGCCCTTGTGCGGCGCGGTCACGCGGTACTCGAAGGTGTACGCGCCGCTGCTCACGGAGGTCGCCGGCCAGTCGGTGCGGGCCAGGTCGAGCCCCTTGAACTCGTCGTTGTTCGCGCTGCACAGTTTCCCGTCGGGTATCAGCCGCTGGTGCCGCCCGTTCGCGTCGCCGATCCGGATGCCGTTCCAGTCGTACAGCGCCTGCGTCCCGCCCGCGGCGACGGCCGCCTTGCAGGCGTCCGACTTCGGGCTCTCGGGGCCCTCCGCGTAGCACTGGGACACCCGACTGACCGGGTCGCCCACCGAGCCGTGCGCGGACGCGGGGGCGGCGGCCAGTGCCGAGAGAGTGAGCGGGGCGATGCCGACGGTGACGACGACGGCGGCCTTGCGGCGTGCGGGCATGAGGGAACTCCTCGGAAGCGGTCCTCGGTGCGTGGGGTGGATCCCGTGGGGGCGATCAGCAAACTAGCCCCAAGAAACCGGGAAATCGCCTGCTGGAGGGGGGCGGGGGAGATCCTTATGGCGCCGTTAAGGCGGGGCTAACGGAGGGCTCAGGAAGGGGGATGCACCGGGCGTCGCGCCCGAGGGTGAGCCGCCGGCCTGATAGTGGCCGGGCGGTCCCCGGCGAGACGTCTCGGCCGGGTTCGGCGGCGGGCGCCCGGTTACCCGTCGAACTCGGGGAAGACCTCGCAGGTGCTGCGGATCCCCACCATCAAGCACGCGTTCGTCAATCACGGCGAGAGCGACAAGCTGTCCAGCTGCAACCCGTACGCGAAGGCCTACGACGAGGTGTGGGTGGCCGGTCCCGCGGCACGCGAACGGTACGCCCTGGCTGCCGTGGGGGTCGACGACCGGGACGTCGTGGAGATCGGACGTCCGCAGCTGGACGCGATCGAGCCGTACTCCGGTGCGCCCGCGGGCCCGTACACCACCGTCCTCTACGCCCCCACGTGGGAGGGCTGGGACGGCAACCCGGGCAACACCTCGGTCGTCGAGGCCGGCGAGAACATCGTCCGCGCCCTCCTCGCCGATCCCCGGGTCCGTCTCCTGTACAAGCCGCACCCGCTGACCGGATCGGTCGATCCCCGTGCGGGAGCCGCGAACACCCGGATCCAGGAGATGATCCGCGCCGCGAACGCCCTGCGTGCCGTGGAGCATGCCGACGAGCGGCCCGCGCCCTTCGCGGCGGCGGAACTGGCCCGGCGGACCGCCGAACTCGACGCTCTGACCACGTCCTCGTTCCGGGCGAGCGCCGACGACGCGGAACGGATGCTCATCCAGACGGTGCCCGCACCCGGCCGGGCCGCGGCCGTGGCCGCCGCGACCGCCGCCTGGGAAACCGCGTACCGGGCCTCGTTCCCGGCGTGGGAGCACCGGATCGTCGTCGGGGCGCGGCCGACCGTCTACGCCTGCTTCAACGTGGCCGACCTGCTGGTCAGCGACGTCTCCAGCGTCATATCCGACTATCTGGCGAGCGAGAAGCCCTACGCCGTCGCCAACACCAGCGGGCTCTTCGAGCAGGACTTCCGCGACACCTTCCCGACGGTCCGGGCCGGCGCCGTCCTCACTCCGGACGCCTCCGGCATACCGGCTCTGCTGGAGACCGTGCGCGAGCCGGAGAAGGACACCTGCGCCGAGGCCCGCAGCGAGCTCAAGCAGCACCTGCTGGGCCCCTCCGACCCGCCGTCCGCCGTCCGCTTCGACGAGGCCGCCCGTGCGCTGTGCGCGGCGGCCGACGGACACCGGGCGGGCATGGCGGTGCGTGCGCTCCCGGTCATCCCGGCACCTCGGGAGGCCGCGGCGACGCCGGACGCCGAGCGCGCCAGGGGCTGAGCGCCGCCCCGCACCTCAGATCCCGCGGCCGGCGCCGGAGACATCGCGGCCGGCGCCGACGGGGGAGTCGGGCGGCGGCGTCGGGGGAGTGCTGACGCCGCGATCGAGTAGGTAGCGTTCGCGGCATGACAGAAGAGGAGATCCGGCCGGCCGTCGCCGCCGACGTGCCGGCCGTGAGGGCCGTGATCGACACGGCGTTCCATCCGTACATCGAGCGCATCGGGCTGGTTCCGGCGCCCATGGAGGCGGATCACGAGGCGAACGTGGCCGCGGGCCATGTGTTCGTCACGGGGGAGCCGCTGACGGGGCTCGTCGTGGTCGAGGCGCGCGAGGACCATCTGTACCTCGACATCATCGCCGTCCGCCCCGACGCGCACGGCACGGGCGTGGGGCGCAGGCTTCTGCACTTCGTGGAGGCACACGCGCGCGAGCTCCGGCTCCCCGAGATCCGGCTGCTGACGAACGCGAAGATGTGGGAGAACCAGAAGATCTACCCGAAGTACGGGTACGAGGTCGTGGAGCGCCGCGTGGACGGCCCGTACGACCGCGTCCACTACCGCAAGCGGCTGGACTGAGCGGCCGGGCGAAGGCGGGTCACCGCAGCCCGGACGGACCGACGGCAGGTCCTGTCACCGAGCGAGACCGGAGCGACGGCGGATGTCCGGCGCGGTGCGAGGCCGGAGTGACGGCGGATGTCCGGCGCGGTGCGAGGCAACGACGGCCCGGAGGCCCGTTGCCACGGGGGGCCGGCACGATCTGGGCGTTGTCGGGCCGCCGGATCAGCCGTCCGGCCACCACGTTCGCGCGATGTCCTTCCGGACTTCGGAGCGCCCGGCGGGGCGCTCGTCGGTCTCCTCCCGCACGCGGCGGGAGTCCGACTTCCTCTGGGGCTTCTGCACGGTCACTCGGCGCATCGCTGCCTCCTTGTGCCTACCGATCTCCGCGGTCGTACGGAGGTAGACCCTTTCCGGGAGAGTTACTCATCGGCCGGGATCTGTCTGTGGCGCCAGTCACGAATCGACTGTCAGTGGTGGCTGTCACCCTGGGGCCCATGACGCATCACACTGACACGAATCCGGGAGCGGGCGTCGACTGGGACGCGGAGTCCGTCACCTTCGACGACGAGCCCGACCACGGCCTGCGCGACCCGGTCGTACGCGAGGCGTGGGCGGCCAGGATGGCGGCGTGGCTGCCGCGTCCAGCGTCCGACGTCCTCGACGTCGGATGCGGCACCGGCAGCCTGTCACTGCTCGCGTCCGAGCGCGGGCACCGGGTCACCGGGGTCGACGCCTCACCCCGCATGGTCGAGCTCGCCCGCGCCAAACTGGCCGGTCGTGACGCGGTGTTCCTCCTGGGTGACGCGGCGGCACCTCCCGTCGGCGAGGAACGGTTCGACGTGCTGATCTGCCGCCATGTGCTGTGGGCGCTGCCGGAAACCGGGCGCGTCCTGCGGCACTGGCACGGGCTGCTCCGCCCGGGAGGGCGGCTCGTGCTCGTCGAGGGCCGGTGGGGGACGCTGAGCCCGGTCGGCCTGCCCGCCGAGCGGCTGGCCGCCCTGGTGGAGCCCCTGGCGGCGGGCCTGACCGTGGAGCCGCTGTCGGGCGACGCGCGACTGTGGGGCCGCGAGGTCGACGACGAGCGGTACGCGGTGGTCGCCACCGTATGACCCGGGTCGAGCCCCGCCCGGCGGATGCCGGGCGGGCGCTGGGGGGCGTTCGGGGCAGGTCGGTCAGGCCGTCCGGGCGTCACAGACCCGGGCTGATCCGAAACGGCACCCCCTAGGCCAGCAGGGACTCGAAGTCGCCTTCGCGCGCGAGGTGTTCGAGCTCGTCCAAGGCGCGCTCGGCGGCGGTGGCGGCCTCCGGATCGGTGGTCGCCAGACCGCTGGCCGCGAACTCGTCCTCGTCCAGGCGCAGTACGGTCCTGCCGTCGGCCGAGCGCCACAGGTCGAGGTCGAGGTCCTCGACGATCAGCTCGTCGCCGGAGACCGTCGCAGGTCGGGTGATGTCGCAGTACCAGCCCTTGAGCACGCCCTCGGCGTCGCGGACCTCCTTCACCGAGTACCAGCGGTCGCGCCAGTAGTGCTCGGTGAAGACGTCGCCCCGCTCGAACCGCACGAAGCCGAAGTCGCGGGCGTCGTCGCCCGCCCACGGGGCACGCACGGTCACCCGGTTGCCGTCGTCCCGCAGCAGCTCGGCCGGATAACTGATCTTCGTATGCCCGTACTTGACGAGCACGACCCTCAACGAGCTGCGGCCGTCAGACGAGTTCGCGGGCATACGCCACCTCCGTCGCACAGATCTTGTAGCCCAGCCACCGGTTGATCGCGAGCATCGGGCCGTTCCGCGCGTCGTTGCCCGTGAATGCCTGCGTGAAGCCGGCGGCGCGGGCGCGGTACAGGGAGTGGTTCTTGGCGAGCTTGGCCAGGCCGCGGCCGCGGAAGGCGCGGGCGGTACCCGTCATCACCGTGCCGTAGCGCGTGCCGCCGTCGGTGCGGGCCGCGCTGAACGCGGCGGGCCGGCCGTCGACCACGGCCACCGACGTCAGCTCATGACTGAGGAGCGGGTGGTGCCACGTCTCCTTCAGCCAGGCTTCGTAGTCCGTGAACTCGCGGTCGAGGTCACTCGGTTCGTCCAGCAGCGTCGCCGCGTCCAGCTCGAACAGAGGGCGCGGGTCGTCCGCGAAGTCCGCGGCGGTGCGCAGTTCGACGCCCGCGGGCGTCTCCTGGAGCGGCGGCAGGGGGGTGTTCGCCAGGTCGAAGCGGAGGAAGTGCGCCAAGCGGCCGGCACGGTAGCCGCGCTTCTCGGCGAAGGCGCGGTCCGCGGTCCTGTCGAGCACCCACGTGTGCAGCTTCTTCGCGCCCAGGGCGCCGAGCCGGTCCTCGGCGGTGCTCACCAGCAGTGCGCCCGCGCCGCGTCCGGTCCGCTCCGGGTGCACGTACACGGTGAGGGAGCCCTGGCCCGGCTCGGGGCTGTCGTACACCATGCCCACCTGCGCGGTGCCGATCGGTTCGCCGTCCTCCTCGGCCAGCAACAGCCGGTAGTGGGAGTCCGGATGAGCGTGCTCCAGGTCATGGGCGATGGACTCGGGCGTGAAGAGCATGAAGGGGA
The DNA here is from genome assembly GCF_000424945.1 of Streptomyces sp. 142MFCol3.1. Lineage (NCBI taxonomy): Bacteria > Bacillati > Actinomycetota > Actinomycetes > Kitasatosporales > Streptomycetaceae > Streptomyces > Streptomyces sp. 142MFCol3.1. The sequence continues at coordinate 295,437 of NZ_AUKV01000011.1, read as the reverse complement.
GTGCCAGGTGACGGATGCGGGCGAAGCCCTCGGCGTCCGCCGGGTCCCCGGGGCGCAGCTCGCGGACGATCACTGTCATGGGGCCGCACGCTACGCGTGCGTCACGGCGGATGCCTCTCATTTTCGGGCGCGTACGGGACAATCGCTGCGTGACTTTGAAGATCCACATTCATGAGGGGGCCGCTCCTTACGAACAGGTGCGTGCCCAGATCTCCGAGCAGGCCCGTTCCGGCGCGCTGCCGGTCGGCTACAAGTTGCCCACGGTGCGGGGGCTCGCCGAGTCGCTCGGCCTGGCCGCCAACACCGTCGCCAAGGCGTACCGGGCCCTGGAGGCGGACGGGGTCATCGAGACGCGGGGCCGCAACGGCACGTTCGTGGCCGCCGCGGGCGACGCCGCCTCGCGCGAGGCCGCCATCGCGGCCCAGGGGTACGCCGAACGCGTACGCCGTCTCGGGCTCAGTGAGGCGGCGGCCCTGGACGCCGCACGGGACGCCCTGCGGGCGGCGTACGGAGCCTAGGCGCTCCGCTGCGCGCTCGGCCGACGTCCGGCTGCGGCACCGTCGTGGCTGGTCGCGCAGTTCCGCGCGCCCCTGCGGGGCACGGGTGGCCGGCGCCGAGTCCATGGAGTCCACGGGCGGGCGTTACGGGGTCCGCGTGACGGTCAGTCCCGCCGCGTGTGCCGCGCGGGCGAAGGCGACCGCGTCGTGGACCGCCGCCCCGTTCGGATCGTTGTTGAAGTACGCGTACACCTCACGGCCCTCGGGCCAGGCGTCCGCGATGCGCGCCGCCCACGACGCCAGGGACTGCCGGCCGTAGCGCGGCCACTGCCGGGCGCGTCCCTCGTGGAAGCGGACGTAGCCCCATGCGGCGGTCCGCCACAGCGGGGTCACCGGCCGGGCCAGCACGTCGGCCCAGCACAGCGCCGCGCCCCGCGCCTCCAGTACCTCGCGCACCCGGGGCGTCCACCACGAGTCGTGACGCGGTTCGACGGCGACCCGCGTGCCCGACGGGAAGCGGGCGAGGCAGTCGTCGAGGAGTCCGGGGTCGGCGTGCAGCGTGGGCGGCAGCTGGAGCAGGACCGGTCCGAGACGGTCGCCGAGTCCCGCGGCGTGGTCCATCAGCCGGTGCACCGGCTCCTCCGGGTCGCGCAGCCGCTTGATGTGGGTCAGATAGCGGCTCGCCTTGACGGCCACGACGAATCCGTCGGGAGTACGCTCCCGCCAGCTCTCGAACGTCTCGCGAGACGGCAGCCGGTAGAAGGCGTTGTTGATCTCGACCGTCGCGAAGTGCGCCGCGTACTCCTCGAGCCAGAGTCGCAGGGGCAGTCCGTCCGGGTAGAGGACGCCGCGCCAGTCCTTGTACTGCCACCCCGACGTGCCGACGTACAGGGTCATGCCTCCATGAAAGAACACCGGACCGTCCGCCGCACCCGGGTGCGGCGCGCACCGCACCCGGGTGCGGCCTACAGGTACAGCCCCGCGTCCGCGCCGTCGCGCTGGTCCGGCACCGACGTCGGGCTGGTGCCCCGGCGCAGCGCGTACAGCTCCGCGAGGGTCGCGCCGTCGCGCGGGACGCCCTCCTCCGTGCCGAGCCAGCCGACGGCCTCGGAGCGGGTCAGGGGCCCGACCTCGATGCGGGCGAGGCAGCGGCCGGGGCGGACCACGGCGGGGTGCAGACGCTCCAGGTCCTCGTTCGTCGTGACGCCCACGAGGACGTTGCGGCCCTGGCCGAGCAGCCCGTCCGTGAGATTGAGCAGACGGGACAGCGCCTGGCCCGCCGTGTGCTTCGCCTCGCCGCGGATCAGTTCGTCGCAGTCCTCCAGCAGGAGCAGCCGCCAGCGGCCCTTGCCCGTGGCGTCCTCCTCGCCGATCGCGATGTCCATCAGATAGCCGACGTCGGAGAAGAGCCGCTCGGGGTCGAGGACGCAGTCGACCTGGCACCAGTCGCGCCACGAGCGGGCCAGGGTGCGCAGCGCCGAGGTCTTGCCGGTGCCGGGCGGGCCGTGCAGGAGCAGCAGCCGGCCGGCGATGCCCTCGGGGGTCGTCTTCATCAGGCGGTCCATCGCGTCGGCCACCGGCTCGGTGTAGTTGGCCCGGACCTCCTCCCACGTACCGGCCGAGATCTGACGCGTCGTGCGGTACGGGCCGCGGCGCGGCGACACGTACCAGAATCCCATCGTCACGTTCTCCGGCTGCGGCTCGGGTTCGTCCGCGGCGCCGTCCGTCGCCTGGCCGAGCACCTTCTCGGCCAGCTCGGCGCTGGTCGCGGTCACGGTCACGTCGGCGCCGCGGTTCCAGCGGGAGACCAGGAGGGTCCAGCCGTCGCCCTCGGCGAGGGTCGCGCTGCGGTCGTCGTCGCGCGCGGAGCGCAGCACGCGGGCGCCCGGCGGGAGCAGGGTCGCCCCGGACCGTACGCGGTCGATGTTCGCCGCGTGCGAGTGCGGCTGCTCGCCCGTCGCGAAGCGGCCGAGGAACAGCGCGTCGACGACGTCCGACGGCGAGTCGCTGTCGTCGACGTTGAGCCGGATCGGCAGAGCGTCGTGTGGGTTGGCAGACATGCCGCCATGATCCGTCACACGGGCTTCGCTTGCACCCGGTTTCCGTAGTGCGCCGCGAGTGTCGTCCGAGGTCCGGTGCTTCCGGTGTGTCCCTTCCATCCTGTTACAGGGCTGTGCACTCACGGGATCTGTCCGACGGCCAAGGCCCGCGGTTACTGTTGCCCATGATGGGACGTCATGGGTGGAATTCGGGGGCACGGCGGTGGCGGCTCACCGCGCTGCTCGGCGTCGGTGTGGCCGCTCTGGCCCTGGTGGTGACCTTGCTCAACACGCTTCCGGGGGACGGCGGGGGCACGGCCGGCACCACCCGTGACGGGGACAAGGTGCACGGCACACCCGTCACGCCGCCCGGGTCGCCGCGGCCGGACGTGGGCTGGGGCTTCACGCACACCCAGTTCAGTGCCGACGAGGGCAGCGACGCCGCCGTCGAGCGGGCCGAGGGGCTGCTGGAGAAGCAGTCGGTGCCGCAGAACCAGCACATCATGGGCTGGGGCGCGGACAATCCCGAGCCGTCCAAGGGGCGTTACGACTTCTCCGCGATGGACGGGCGCATCGACTTCGTCCGCAAGACCGGCGGCACCCCGGTCGTCACCCTGTGTTGCGCACCGGACTGGATGAAGGGTGGCAAGGCGGGCGCCGGCAACACCGACTGGAGTCAGTCCTCCCTGGAGACGGCCCCGGAGCGGTCCCATTACGAGGACTTCGCCGCGCTCGCCGCGACCGTCGCCAAGCGCTATCCGGACGTACGCCACTTCATCGTCTGGAATGAGTTCAAGGGCTTCTGGAACAACAGCGAGGGCCGCTGGGACTACGAGGGCTACACCGAGCTCTACAACCTCGTCTACAGGGCGCTGAAGAAGGTCGACAAGGACATCATGGTCGGCGGGCCCTACCTGGTCATGGACAGCCTCGACCCGCGGCAGAAGGACGGCGCGTCCACGACGGTGAAGGGCACCTGGGGAGCCATGGACCAGCGGGTCCTCGACGCCTTCGACTACTGGAACAAGAACAAGGCCGGAGCGGATTTCGTCGTCGTCGACGGTTCCAGCTACACCAATGACGACGAGATGCTGCCCGACGAGTTCGCGGCCACCGACAAACTCACCGCGGTCGGGAAGTGGGTGCGGGCGCGCACCCACGACCTGCCGCTGTGGTGGGCCGAGTACTACGTCGAGCCGGCCGACGGCGAGGACGAGCGCAACGGCTGGTCCGAGACCCACCGCGTGGCGGTCCAGGCCGCCGGGATGATCGCGATGGTCAAGGGCGGCGCGTCGTCCGGCTTCTACTGGAATCCGGAGGACGAGAAGGGCACGAACTGTCCGGGCTGCCTGTGGACACCGACGGACACCGCAAGCGGGGGCGGGAAGCTCCCCATGTACGACCTGGTGACCCGCTTCGGCAAGGAGTTCGCACCGGGCACGGCGTACAGGTCCGTGTCCGTCGCCGCGGACGACGTGCCCAACGTCCGCGTCCTCGCCACCGACAGGACCGTGCTCGTGGTCAACACGCTCGACCGCTCGATCAGCGCGAAGATCGACGGCAAACGGTTCGAGATGGGTGCGTACGAGGTGAAGTGGCTGACGCGCTGAGCCTCGGGGTACGTGGTGCGCGTGTCGCCGTGCTGAGCCTCCGGTACGTGGTGCGCGTGTCGCCGTGCTGAGCCCCCGGGTACGTGGTGCGGGCGTCGCACGGGCGGGGGCTCGCGCGGAGAACCGCGCGAGCCCCCTCGTCCTTGGTGCGGGCGTTACTTCATGGTCAGGAACCGTTGCACCATCGAGGCGAGCAGCACCGCGAGCAGCGGCAGCGAGAACCAGAAACTGCTCTGCAGCCACCGCAGTTGCCGCACGCTCGGCCGTGCCGCGACACGGACGACCTCCCGGGCGGCCAGCAGCACGATGAGCGCGACCGCCGCCAGGCCGCCCACGACCGACCACGGCGTCCAGGTGATCTGGGGCCCAATCGGTCCGGGATCGGCCTTCTCGACCTTGCCCGAGGGCTGCTTGCGCAGCGTGTACATGGTGACGTCGTCGTTGGCCAGGACCTTCTTCAGCTCCCGGCGGTCGTCGAGGTTGGTGATCAGCCGCGACTCCCACGTCGTCGAATAGCCCACGTCCAGTTCGAGGTAGACCACCTGACTGCGGTTGATCATCAGGTACGAGTTCGGGCCCGCGTCCTTGAGGGCCTTCACGAGCCCGGAGACCAGCACCGGGTCGGGGGGCGCCAGCGTGGGCACGTACTGCACCTTCTCCATGTCCTTCGCGCCCCACGGCATCGCCGGCGTCACGTTGTCGACCGTGTCGTTGCTCAGCCACAGCAGCCGTACCGTCGGATCGTCGTGCTCGTACACGTATTTCATGGCGGCGACCTCGCCCGACCTGATCCGCTCGAAGGGCTCGTTGCCCCAACGGGCCACCAGGAAGCCGCTCATGAGCAGCAGTCCCGCCATCAGGGCGGCGACCGGCGCGAGGCTCACCCGGTCCCGCTCAAGCTCCTTCGCGGTGACGCCCGTGCGCGGGAAGAACGCGAGTCCGGCCAGCAGGGCCGCGCCCGGCAGCGCGAACATGAAGACCCGCAGGGCCATCTCGCCGCCGTACGACTGCATGCCGAAGCCGAGGAACGGCACGAAGGTGAGGACGAGCAGGGACCGCTCGCGGTACTTGTGGTCGCGCCGTCGCCACCAGCCCCAGCAGGCGAAGGCCATCACGCCGCCCGCGAGCAGGACGCGGGTGTACAGGACGAGCTTGTGCGAGGAACTGCCGCCCTGGATACGCCCGGAGACCGACGTCGACACATTGCTGCCCACGCCGCCGACGCCGCCGAACAGATCGTCGAAGTGCCCTGACCAGTAGGGCTCGGCCATGAAGCTCAGCCAGACCGCGACCAGCACGGCGAACAGGATCGGCAGGCCGCGCAGTTCGCAGCGTCCGACGAGCACGAGGACCGCGAGGACGCCCAGCATCACGAACGGGGTCAGCTGGTGCGCGGGCACGGTCGCCGCGAACAGCCCCGTCAGGACCATGAGGAGCACGGCCTGCTGACGGCGGTTCGTCGGCTCGACCTCCGCCTCGCCGGGACGCGCCTTCGTCCACAGCACGCGCGGAGCCCGGAACCAGACGAGCAGGATGGCCACGAAGACGAGGTAGAGCAGATAGGTGAAGCCCTGCGGTGAGAAGTAGTCCTGGCCGACCCAGCCGCTGAGCGCGAAGATCCAGATGCCGGTCCACTTGGCGCGCCAGCCGGCCCGCAGGGAGCGCACCAGCAGGAACATCGGTGCCAGGTAGAGCAGTTGGACGGTCATCGGCCACCAGCGGATGACCTCGGTGAGGTCGCTGACCCCGCACGCCTTCGCGACGAAAGCGGCCACCGCGAAGAAGCCCGGCCAGCTCCAGCGGGCGTCGAGGTCGGGCACCGCGGACCCGGTCCGGTCGATGTAGTCGAGGAAGCCGAGGTGCTGCCACGCCGTCGCGAACCGCGGCTCGGTCTCGATCACGGCGGGCAGCGCGTGCAGCGACACCACGGTGGCGAGCAGCGTGACGCACAGCAGCCCGCGGTGTTCGCGGGCGGTCCACAGCAGCGACGCGAAGACGACGATCAGCAGGGCGGCCCCGCCGAGGGTCGGGAGCGGCAGTACCGAGATGAGGCCCAGGCCGCCCATCTCGTCGAGGGCGCGGTCGTCCAGGGCGAGCGCCGGGACCCAGTACAGCAGCAGCGCCGAGATCAGCAGGCAGCCGAGGACCACACCGGCTCTGGACGGGTGCCGCAGCCGCTCACGCAGCGACGGCAGGGCGTCGTCCGGCGGCAGCGGCGGGTCCGCGTCCGGCCGCGCCGCGGCGGCGGAGACGTTCGCCACCGGCTTGCGTGCCACCGCGACACCGTCCGTGCCGTCCGTCTCGAACGGCGCGTCGACCTCGGGTGCCTCCGCCGGACCCAGCGACGCCTCGGAACCCGGTTCGCGCGCCTCGACGGGCAGCCCGACCGAGGGGCCGGGCTGCACCCGCAGCGCCCAGGTCGGCCGGTGCTCCGGCTGTGCCTTGGGCGTCCCGGTGGGCGGGGTGCCCGGGCCCGGCCGTACGTCCGGCCTGCGCTCCTGGTGGTCGAAGTCGACGTGCACGCCCAGGGCGAGGGTGTCCGAGTCCAGCGCCCACGCGGGACCGTGCCGCCCCTCGCGGGGCTTCGCGACGGGAGCCTCGCGGGCCCCCAGGTCGGCGAGGTCGCCGTCCGGCGCGGCGTCCGCGGGCAGTTCGGCGGGCGGCGCGGTGCGCACGATCCGGTACAGCCTGGGGGCGGCGATCATGACGATCACCGCGAGGCTGGAGATCTCGGCGACCCCGGCGCCGGTCAGGCCCATCCGGGGCAGCAGGAGCACGGTCAGGCCGAGGACCAGGACGCACAGCAGGCCCTGCAACCACGCCAGTCCAGCGGTGCGGCTCTGCGCGCGCAGGACCGCGAAGTACGTCTCCATCACGACCCGCAGCACCGCGCCGACGGCGAACCAGCGCAGCAGCGGGGTCGCCGCGTGCGCGTACCCCTCGCCGAAGACGTGCAGGATGAACGGGGCGCCGAGGAAGAGCAGTCCGCACACCGGCAGCATGATCCGGGCCATGCGCCTGAGGGCGGCCCGCGTGTTGGCGGCCAGCCGTGCCGGGTCGTGCGAGCCCTCGACGGTCAGCGAGGCGCCCATGTTGATCGCCAGCAGGTTGACCGTGCCGCCGATCGTGGTGGTGATGTAGAAGTAGGCGTTGTCGGCGGAGCTCACCTGCGACGCGATGATCACCGGGACGAGGTAGACCACGGCGAGCGAGAACAGGGAGCCCGTGTAGTCCCCGGCGAGGAAGCGGCCGATCTCCTTGAGGGACGGCGGTTTCGCGTGGTCCTCGGTCGCCTTCACGTGCCGGGGCACCAGCCGCCGGAACACCAGCAGTCCGAGCGGCACCACCGACAGGGCGATCGCGGCGACCCAGGAGACGAAGACACCCGTCGTGGGGATCGCGGCGGCGAGACAGACGAGCAGCAGCAGTTTGACCGCGGAGAACACGGTGTTGCCCACGGGCACCCACAGGGCGCTGCGCAGCCCGGTCAGCACACCGTCCTGGAGCGTCAGCACCGACCAGGCGACGACCGCGAGGACGAACCCCAGGCCGTTGAGCGGTCCGTGCAGGAAGCGGTACGACGGGCCCCACAGGTCGAGCGTGAGCAGGAAGACCCCGGCGGCCAGCGCCACGATCACCGAACTGCCCGCGTACGTACGCAGGATCAGCCGTCCGGTGCTGCGCCCGGCGACCGGGATGAACCGGGCCAGCGCGCCCGTCAGCGTGACCGCGGTGAGGCCGGCGAGGAGCTTCATCGCGGCGATGGCGGCGGAGCCCTGGCCGACCGCCGACTCGGAGTAGTAGCGGGCCGCGATCAGCCAGTAGCCGAGCCCGAGCACGGCGGAGATGCCGGTGTTGAGCATCAGCGCGTAGGCGTTGCGGAACAGCTGGTTTCCCCCGTCGGCGCCCTTGCCCTTCCGGCCGGGCAGGCGGAACCGGCGCGCCGGCGGCTGCTCGGGCGCCTCGGCGGGCGTGGAGGCCTGGGCTGTGGTCGTCGTGTCAGACACGGGAACGGATGGCCTTCCGGCGGACCTGTCGTGCTCTTCGGACCACGGCGTACCCCTTGGTGAGGGCGCGGTCCCGGGCGAAGGTGCGGGTGATCGCTCGGCCTTCGACGAGCTGCTCGAACTCGTCGATGCCGGTCGTGCGGCGCACGGTGACGCGTTGCAGGGCGTACGGGCCCTGGCGGCGGCGCGCGAGGGCGTTGCCGACGGCGAGTGACTGGGCGAACCCCGCCTCCCGCACCGTACGGCGCACCCTGCGGCTGGAATAGCCGTACGGGTAGGCGAACGAGGCCGGAGGCGCGCCCAGTTCGTCGGTGACGATCTCCTTGCAGCGCAGCAGCTCGGACCGGAGCGCGTCGTCGGGGATCTGGTCCAGCTCCGGGTGGGTGTGACTGTGCCCGCCGATCTCCACCTGTTCCCCGGCGAGTTCGCGCACCTGGTCCCAGTCCAGCATGGCGTCGAGGCCGCCCCCGGTGTCGTACGGGCCCCTGAGCCAGCCGGTGGAGACGAACAGGGTCGCGGCGAAGCCGTGCTTGGCGAGCACGGGCAGCGCGTGCCGGTGCACGCCCTCGTAGCCGTCGTCGAAGGTGATCAGCACGGGACGGACGGGCAGTGCGGCCCCCGACCGCCAGGCGGCGGCCAGCCGCGCCGTGTCGACCGGGGTGAAGCCCCGGTCGCCGAGCAGCGCCATCTGCTCGGTGAACGCCTCGGGCGCGACGGACAGGGCGCGGGTCGCGTCGTTGGGGGAGTGGGCGATCGAGTGGTACATCAGGATGGGCACCGGTTCGTTCACGCCGCCACCTCCTCGCCCCCGCGGGCGCCGCCGGCCGTGCCCACCGGGACCACCGGGAACACGGCTCCGCCCCTGCGCGCCCGGACGCTCCCGAGTACGTACCCTCCGGCCGCGGTGAGAACCCCGGCGACGATCGCGCCCGCGCGGCCCGCGCCGCCCGGCCGGGCCAGTGCCGCGTCGCGCAGCCCGCGCAGGACGCCGGCGGGCAGCACCCTGGTCGTGTAGCGGCGTTCCGATTCGAGTCCCTTGCCGGCGCCGACACTTCGCGCGACGAGCGCCTTCGACAGGCCTTCGGCGTACGCGCGCGTGCGGAAGTAGCGGAAGTGCTCGCGCACCTCGGGCACCCGGTGGTGGATGACCGCTCGGTCGTCGATCAGCAGGACCGCGTCGGGCCGGGCGCGGGTGAGCCGGATGCACAGCTCGGTCTCCTCGCAGCCCAGCGGGCGGCTGTCGCCGTCCCGGCCGATGCCGGTGGCGAATCCGCCCGCCGCGTCGAACGCCGTTCGACGGAACGAGGCGTTGCCGCCCAGGACATTGCGGACGCGCACCCGGCCCGGCGGCAGCCCCTTGTAGGTGCAGCCGACCACCCAGTCGAACTCCTCCGGGAACCAGACCGGTCGGCGGCCCGACGCCCAGATCGGCATCGTACGGCCGCCGACGGCCATGACCCGCGGGTCCGCGTACCCCTCGGCGAAGTGCCGCAGCCAGTCCCGCTCGGCCACCGCGTCGTCGTCGAGGAAGGCGATGATCTCGCCGCGCGAGGCGGCGATCCCGGTGTTGCGGCCCGCGGACAGACCGCGGGGGCCCGAGTTGACGAGCACCCGCACCGGGTCGGTCTCCTTGTACTCCCTGGTCAGCCGTTCCAGGAGTGTGGCGTTGTGGTCCACGACGAGGAGTGTCTCCAGGGCGGGCAGCGACTGCGCCCGCACCGAGGAGACCGCCGCGAGGATGTCCTCCCAGCGGTCCTCGGTGTAGACGCAGATCACCACGGAGATGTCCGGCTCGCTCAAGACATCTCTCCCTGGCCCGAGTCGAGCTGGGAGGCGTGCGGCGTGCGGCGCAGCGCGCGCCGGTTGGAACGCTCCTTGAGGATCACCCTGAGCACCCGGAACCCGTCGCGCACGGCGCGCAGATTGCTCTTGCCGTGGATGCGGAGGTACTCGTGGCTGGGAATCTCCTGCACCTTGAGACCGGCCTTGACCACCCGGATGTTCATCAGGGTCTCGACCTCGAAGCCGGTGCAGTCCAGCTCGATCTTGTCGAGGCAGTGCCGCCAGAACGCGTTGTAGCCGTAGCAGAGGTCGGTGTAACGGGCGCCGAACTTGGCGTTGACGGTCGCGCACAGGACTCTGTTGCCGAGCTTGCGGATCGGCGTCATGTCGGAGGTGCCGCCGCCGTTGGCGAAGCGCGAGCCCTTGGCGAAGTCGGCTCCGGACACCAGCGCGGACACGTACGACACGATCTCCTGACCGTCCGCCGAGCCGTCCGCGTCGACCATCACGATGATGTCGCCGCTGCACGCCTCGAATCCGGTGATCAGGGCGTCGCCCTTGCCCTTTCCGCGCTGCTCGACGACCTTGACGTCGGGCCACAGGTCACGGGCCACTTCGACTGTGTCGTCGGTGGAATTGCCGTCGACAAGAACGACTTCGTGTATCCAGTCGGGAAGCGTCTTGAAGACGTACGGGAGATTCTCGGCCTCATTCATGGCGGGAATGACGACACTCACCGGAGGCGCAATGGCCAGGTGAGAGGAGATCGGCCGGTACTTGCGCGCCATTGACGGATCTTGGCCCGAAAAGGCGGGCCGCAGGACTGAGCTCATGAGTCTGGTCCCTCTCGTCCGGTGGACCGCCCGCCCCTGTGGGCGGTCCGGCTCTTTGTCCGGTTCGAAAGGGGGGTTCTCACTTGAGCATGACGAAATGGATCTCCGTGCACGCCGCGTGAGCTTGCAAAGCTGGCCGGCCCCGGAATCGGGAACCGGTCGCGCGGCACGACTCGGCACACGTCTGGCCACCGAGTACGGCACCCCCCAACCGCGCCCCGCGCCGGGAACCATCGCGGTCCTCGAGCCCTCCCCTGGAGCCGCTGATGATGGACCGATGCGGGTGAGATGTATGACGGTATTGACGATTGAGCCTGTATGGCAAGACCTGGAACGAGGCCTCACGTTTTTGTTGGTTTGGCCGTTACCTAACAACTCGAACGGATTTTCCTCATCCGTTTGCGTATTTCGTGATCAGTTCAGGTGGCCCCTCCGTCCGCCGTTCGACGGCGCAGCCGACGCGCGAGGACCAGCAGCAGGATGAGTGAACTGAGCGCGGTCACCGCCGCGATTCCGCCGCGGACCGACCAGCGGTGCACGGCCAGCATTCCCTGGGCCACCAGCATGTTGAGGGCGACCGCGCCGGCCAGGGAGGCCACCGCGCGCCCGAGCGGCTCCAGTCCGCGCAGCGCGGCCGCGATGGCCACGGACGGTGCCGCGAGCAGGAAGAACAGCGTGAACGGGCCGCGCAGCGGTGAGTCCACGTCGGCGAGTGCGAGGATCGCGCCGAGGCCGCCGATCACGGTGGCCGCGCCCGCGAGCAACGGCAGCAGGTCCCTCCCCGGATGCTGCCGTGGCCCCTCTGTTTCACCTGATGAAGGTGGCTTGATGCGTATGGTCTGCATTGGCGACTTTGCCCCCTGAAGCGCCGGATGCCGGGCTTCAATGTCGCGCAGCGGGCGGGGGGTCGTCAAGGTGCGGAAGGCGCCCATGGCTGTTCTTGGGGTCCTTTGAGCATGCGTTGCCCGAAGGCGCTGTCCCTCGACGGGCAACGGCCTTGCGGATCAAGGGAGTTGCCGATCGGAAGGGGCCCGCTCCATCTCGTTCGTGACGATCTCCGGAAGCCCGGTCCGACGTTCGGGGTCGTTCCCTTGCCGGTGACGGTCTCGCCCGTCCGGACGCCCTGACGTCATCTGACGCAGGGGCATGAGCGCGCCGTCAGGGCAACGAACAGGCCGGTGAACAAGTTCGGGCAACAACGGTAAGAGTCGAAAATTCTTGGCATGGACACTTCCAGTCAACACGCGTAGCTGCTACCAAAGTTGTGGCAGAGATCCTGCTAAAGGGAGGTTCCATGAGACGTTCCCGAATTACGGCATACGTGACCTCGCTCCTCCTCGCCGCCGGTTTCGCCCTCACCGGGGCTGCGACGGCGCAGGCGTCCTCGACCGCCGCGGCCACCGGATACGTGGCACTTGGCGACAGCTACTCCTCCGGTGTCGGCGCGGGCAGTTACATCAGCTCCAGCGGCGACTGCAAGCGCAGCACGAAGGCCTACCCCTACCTCTGGGCAGCCGCCAATTCACCCTCGTCGTTCGACTTCACCGCCTGCTCCGGAGCCCGAACGGGTGATGTCACGGCGAATCAGCTGGGCCCGCTCAGCGCCTCCACGGGCCTGGTCACCATCAGCATCGGCGGCAACGACGCAGGCTTCTCCGACGTCATGACGACATGTGTGCTCCAGTCGGAGAGCTCCTGCCTCTCGCGGATCGCCACCGCGAAGGCGTACGTCGACTCGACGCTCCCCGGCAATCTCGACACCGTCTACTCGGCGATCAGCGCGAAGGCCCCGGCCGCCCACGTGGTCGTCCTGGGCTATCCCCGCTTCTACAAGCTCAACGGCAGCTGCATCACCGGACTTTCGGAGACCGAACGGGCCGCGATCAACGGCGCGGCCGACTACCTGGACAGCGCGATCGCGAAGCGTGCCGCCGACCACGGCTTCACCTTCGGCGACGTCAGGGGCACCTTCACCGGGCACGAGATCTGCTCCGGCGCCGCCTGGCTGCACAGCTTGAACTGGCTGAACATCGGCGAGTCGTACCACCCGACCGCGTCCGGTCATTCCGGCGGCTACCTGCCGGTCCTCACCTCGACGGCCTGACCCTCAGGGCGACACGGAGGCGGAGACCCCGTCCGTCGGGGTCTCCGTCGCACAGGTGATGGTGAACGCGACCGAGTTCGACGTCACCCGGACCGGTGCCCGGACCTCCACGCCGATCTCGTTCCGGAACGTCCCGCTCGTGTCGTACGTCGTCGCGACGACCGTCTTCTGCCGGGTCTTGCCGCCTCCCGCGGGGAACGACAGCGTCTTCCAGCCGGGGTCCGTCACCTCGCCCGACTTCGTCACCCAGCGGTACTCGACGTCCACCGGGACACGGCCCACCGTGAACGTCGCCGTGAACGAGGGCGCCCCGTCCCCGGGCGGCGGGCAGGCGCCCACATAGTCGGTGTGCTCACCCGTGACCGTCACCTGCACGGACTGCGCGGGCGGAGTGGTCGTCGCGTGGCCCCCGCCGGGAGCGCTCGTCGAGGGACTCGGACCCGTCGAGGCGGTGCTGCCGCTCTCGCTGTGCGTCCCACCCGCGCCGGAGCTCCCGCCGCCGTTGCCCGGAGCACCGCTGCTGCTGCCACCACTGCCCTGGTCGCCGCCCCCGCCGTCCCGGTTCAGCAGCGCGTACGTCAGCCCGCCGAGGGCCAGCGCCAGCGCGACCAGGCCCGCGACCAGGACCACGGCCGCGCGGCGGTTGCGGTCCGGTTCGCGCGTCGCGGCCGTCGTGGGCGCGGTGCCCGACAAGGGTCCGGCGGGGCCCCGGGGCCCGGGTGGACCTTGGGGAGCGGGGCCGAACGTGCCGAGCGTCGGCGCGTCGGAGCCCGTCGGCCCCGGAGGTGTGACGGGCCGTGTGTTCCGGCGGGTGGTCGGCGCCGCGCCGCCCGCCGCGACGACGCGCAGGTCGTGCTCGGCCTGGTCCGCGTTCGTCCGCTCGGCCGGGTCCTTGGCCAGCAGGCCCTCGATGACGGGACCGAGGGAACCCGCCCGCCGCGGCGCCGGCAACGGCTCGTCGACGATCGCCCGCAGTGTGCTCAGCGGAGTGTTCTGCCGGAACGGGGAATTGCCCTCGACCGCCGCGTACAGCAGGACGCCGAGCGACCACAGATCGGACTCCGGGCCCGGCGTGCGGCCCAGCGCCCGCTCAGGAGCGAGGAATTCGGGGGAGCCGATGACCTCACCGGTCATCGTCAGCGCCGAGCTGCCCTCGACCATCGCGATCCCGAAGTCCGTGAGGACGATCCGCCCGTCGTTCGCCATCAGGACGTTGCCGGGCTTGACGTCGCGGTGCAGGACCCCCGCCTCGTGCGCGGCGCGCAGCGCGGCGAGCACCTCGGCGCCGATGTGCGCGGCGCGTGCCGGGGCCAACGGGCCCTCCGCGTCCAGCAGATCGGAGAGGGCGAGGCCGCGGACCAGCTCCATGACGATCCACGGGCGGCCGTCCTCGGTGGCCACGTCGTACACCGTCACCACATTGCGGTGCGAGATGCGTGCGGCGGCCCAGGCCTCCCGCTCCAGCCGGGCGTACATCCGCTCGACCTCGGAGTCCAAGAGCCCGGCCGGGGCACGGACCTCCTTCACCGCCACCTCGCGCTGCAGCACCTCGTCGCGGGCGCGCCACACCGTGCCCATGCCGCCCTCGCCCAAGGGCGACAGCAGACGGTAGCGCCCCGCGATCACACGTTCACTGCCCGGGCCTTCGGACACGTGGGCCCCCTCTTCGCATCCGCGCGATTTCTCCACAAAAGTAGCTCAGCCGAGTACGGATGCGGCCCCCCTGAACACCAATCCAGCCCCAAGCGCTACGACGACGAGCGCCGATCCCAGGGGCGCGGCCCTGCGCACGAGAGCCGCGGTGCGGCCCGCCGCCCATCGCGGACGCCGTGCGAGGACCCGGCTCATCCCGCCGCCGAGCCTGACGACGGCGAACCCGGCCGCCGTGAGCGTCAGCGCGAGCCCGGCGCCGTAGGCGAGGACCAGGAGGAACCCGAACCACGCCTTGCCCAGCGCGGCGGCACCGACCAGCACCACGACCGCGGACGGGCTGGGCACGAGGCCGCCGGCGAAGCCGAGCAGGATCGAGCCGCGCAGGGTGGGCGCGATCTCGTGCGTGTGGGTGAAGCCGCCGTGGGTGTGTTCGAGGGTGCGGGAGCGGGGGGTGCCGGGGGAGTGGGGGTGCCCGTGTGCGTGGTCGTGGTCGTCGGTGTGAGGTCGCTTGTGGGCGCTGTCGACGGTGCGTTCGCGTGTGTCGGACGTGTCCGAGGTGTCGGCCGTGCTCGGCGCAGCGGCGGTGCTGGTGGCGGTGGGCGCGGCGGAGTGGGCCAGGACCAGGGGCCGTTGGCGGTGCGGGGTGCGCTCGGGGGCGCGGGTCCCACCGGATCCGTGGCTGTGGTCGTGGTCGTGGTCGTGATGGTGGTCGTGGTCGTGCCCGTGCGGTCGGTCGTGGTCCGGGTCGTGTCCCGTAGAGAGCTCGTGGGCGTGCCCGTGTCCGTGGGGGTGCCCGTGCGCGCCCGCGTGCGTGTGGTCGTGCGCATGCCCGTCGCCGTGAGCGTCGTCGTGGGAGTGACCGTGAGAGTGGGAGTGGGAGTGGTCGTGGGGGTCTGCGGGGCCGTGCGACCGGTTCCGCAAGGCGCGTCGTACGAGGGTGGCGCCGGCCGCCGTGACCAGGACCCCGCTCGCCACGCCCAGCCACGCGATCACGGTCGGCGCCGCGGCGGAGCCGGCCGTGACCAGCAGGCCGAGCGCGACCACGCCCATCGTGTGGGTGACCGTCACCGAGGCGGCGAGCGGCAGGACGTCCTTGAGCCGGGCCCGGCCCCCGCGGGCTGCCGCCGTGGCGGCCATCAGCGTCTTGCCATGACCGGGCGCGAGCGCGTGCATCGCGCCCAGCGCGACGGCGACGACGAGGGCCAGCGCGGCGAAACCGAAGGTGAGGTCGTGGCGCGCCACCAGGCCGTCGAGTGCCTCGGTCCACCGGTCGGCGCCGCGCGGCAGCACCGACGCGGCGGGCGCGTTCCGCCGTTCCTCCGTGAGCGCCGGCCCGCCGGGGCTGATCCGCAGGGTGGCGGTGGCGGTGTCGGCGGGCGAGGAGAGCAGCGCCTTGGGGTATTCCGTCAGCTTCTCGGACACCGACTTGCTCGGTACGTCCGACGCGGTGAGCGTCATCCGGTCGCCGCGCGCCGTGATCTCGCGCCAGCCGGGCCCCCGGTCGCTCCCCGCGCTGCGGAAGCGCAGGGACACGGCGTCCGCCTCGGGCAGCGGCGCCGTCAGCCGGCACTCCACACGCAGGGTGTCGAGCCCGGCCTGTCCGGGCCGTACGCGCGCGTGGCTCTCGCCGACCGCGAGGGGCACGTCGCGCCCGCCGACCGAGAGTTCGCTGCCGTGCGCGGCCGACGCGCACCGCTCGCGCGCCCAGCCGGTCATCCCCAGCTCGTCGATCCGCGGCCGGGCCTGCGTGGCCGGGATCTCGGCCAGGTCCTCGACGTGGTCGATCCGCAACTGCCCCTGGGCGGCGACGAGTCCGTCGTACCGGTTGACGGTGAAGTTCCCGAGCGGGTGGGCGCTCGCCCGGCCGGCCGGGACGACCGCGAGCGCGCAGGCCGCGGTGAAGGCGGCGGCGCAGGAGGCGAGCAGTCGGCGGGGCCTCACTTCGCGGCCTCCAATGCCGTACGGGCCTCGCGGGCGCCGAGCGGGGAGAAGCCCGGGTTCAGGCCGAGGGCGGCCTTCAGCGACGCCCGTGCCTCCTTCTCGTGGCCGGTGGCGCGCTCGATCATGCCGCGGTGGTAGAGGAAGGACGCGTTGCGGTAGCCGGTGGCGGTGGCCTCGCGGGCGTAGGGCAGCGCCTGCGCGTCGCGTCCGTCGACGTGCAGCGCCCAGGCCATCGCGTCCGCGGTGTGCACGGTGTGGCGGCGGGCCCATTCGGCGCGCGCCGCCTTCAGCGCGGCGGCGTGGTCCCCGTGGTCGGCGGCGGCCAGGGCCGTGTCCAGGTCGGCGTCGACGCCGTTGGCGCGGGCCAGCGAGACCCAGGCCTTTACCAGGGAGTACTGGTCGTGGGCCTTCCGGGCGTCTCCCGCAGCGCCGCGTGCCTCATACAACTCGCCCAGTTCCACCAGGGGTTGGGGGAGCGGGTAGCGCTCGACGACTTGTTCCATGCCGCGGATCGCCGCCGCTTCGTCGCCCTGGGCGGCCTGGGCGCGGGCGCGGCCTTCGAGAGCCGGCAGATAGCTGTCGTCGGCGCTCAGCGCTCGTGCGTAGTAGGTGAGTGCGCTGTCGTAGTCGCCCTGGCTCCAGGCGAGTTGACCGAGCGCGGTGGCGACGTAGGAGACGTCGCCGCGGGTGGTCGCCGAGTCGAGGGCCTGGCGCAGGACCCGGCGGGCCGTCCTGGTGTCGCCGCGCAGCTCGTGGACGTAGGCGTACCGCGTGAAGACGGGGACGCCCGGTCGCCGCTTGTCGGCCAGGTCGGCGGCCTTCGACGCGTCGTCGTAGCGCCCTAGTTCGACGAGGGCGTCGATACGGGAGGAGAGGGCGCGCTCGCTGTAAGGGTTCTGCTTCAGGGCCTTGTCCGCGTACTTCAGGGCGCCGGTGAAGTCGTGCCGTGCCGCCGCGAGGGCCGCGCGGCCGGCGAGCGCGGGATCGTTGTCGGGGCGCAGCCGCAGGGAACGGTCGAGCGCCTTCTGGGCCTGCGGATAGCGGGAGGGGTCGCCCTTGGTGCGGGCCTGCTCCACGTAGGCGAGCCCGAGCGTCGCCCAGCCGCCGAAGTCCTTCGGCTGAGTCTTGAGGTGGGCCTGGAGGGAGCTGATGCTCGTGTCGAGGTCGCCGCCGGCGAGCAGTTGCGGCGAGACGGCGCGGGGCACGGTGGCGACGGTGCGACCGCCGCTGTCCCGGGCCGCCCCCAGCACGATCGCCCCGGCCGTCATGGCGACTGCCAATGCGCCTGAGCAGAAGGCGAGTTGGGCGGCGCGTCGGCGACGTCCGGAGACGGACAGCCGGCGCACGGCGGCGACACGCTCGTCGTCGTGCGCGGAGCCCTGCCGGCGCGCGCCGCTCGCGGTGCCCTCGACGGGCACGCCTCCCGCGGCGTCGTCCTCGCCCCCCGCGGGGTCCCCACCATGCCCGGCACCCGCGCTGCCTTCGGCGTGCCCGGCGCAGGCCGCACGTCCGGCGTGCCCGTCGCCCGCGCCGCCTTCGGCGTGAGCGCCGTCCGTGCCGTCTTCGGTGTGCCCGGCACCCGTGCCGCCTTCGGCGTGACCACCGTCCGCAGTCTCGACATCCTGCCCGGCGCCCACGAGATCCTGCCCGGCGCCCGCGAGGCCTTCTCCGTCCCCGGCGGACACGGCGGCCGGTGTGCTCTCGTCGGCCCGCGCGGCCCCGGCGGCCCGTGCGGCCCGTGCGGCCCCGGCGGACGTGACGGGCACGCCGTCCGTCTCGGGCACAGCGTCCGTCTCGGGCGCGGCGACCGACGGCTCGGGCACGCCGTCCGTCTCGGGCACAGCGTCCGTCTCGGGCGCGGCGACCGACGGCTCGCCGCGTTCGCTCTCCGGCGCGCTCTCGTTCGTACGCGGGGACATGCCCTCTCCTCAAGGTCCGGTGCGAAACACCTGTGCGGGAACGGTCGTTGCCGAGCTGATGACGGCGCGGCCCGCGCCGTGGGGGACGGTGGCGTGCGGGCCGCGCCTGTCGGTGGACCGGGTCAGTAGGCCCGGTTGTGCATCCGCCGGCGCCACCACAGGAACCCGGTGGTGATCAGCAGGAACCCGGCGGCGCCGGCCGCGGCGGAGGCCGCGATCAGCGTGGTGTCGGTGCCGCCGCCGGTCGCACCCGCGGGCTCCAGCGCGTCGCCCAGCTGGCTGCGCACGTCGGTCCCGCTGGTCGTGCCCTTGGCGAGCGCGCCGCGCGAGCCCGAGGTCGGCTCGGCCACGTACGGGAAGTACTTCTCGAACTTCTTGTCGTTCTTGTCGACCGCGTCGCCCAAGTCGCTCTTGGAGCCGACCAGTTCACCCTCGACGACCTGGAGCGAGGCGTCGATCACGTCGTCGGAGAGTCGGCGTCCGTTCGGGAAGCCCGCGTTGTCGCCGTCGAGCACACCGAGCCGCTTGGGGTGCATCGTCGGCTTGATCGAGGTGTTGAGCCGCAGTTCCTCGGCCGGGCGGACGTTCGGCGGCTGGTTGAGGCCCTTCACGCCCTTCAGGAAGACGTCGACCAGGTCGTTGCGGGGCTCGGCGGGCGCCTTGATCTTGTAGATCGCCTCGATGAGCTTCGGCAGCTCGGGGTTGGTCACGTTCTTCAGGAACTGGCCGTCGTTCCACGGCGCGGACGCGTTGAACTTGTCCTTGTCCTTCTGCGGGTTGACGACCTCGTTGACCAGCGGCATGCCGAGCCGGGAGACCTGGGCCCAGTCGCCGTGCGCGTCCTTGCGCTGGGTGGTGGACCAGATGCCGACGACCGGCTGGCCCGCCGACTCGCGGATCATGTCGTTCGGCACCTGGAGGGCTATGGAGTTGACGTTGTAGCCCTTCAGCGTGTCCCGACCGACCTCGCTCAGGTTGCCGCCGTAGAGCAGGTCGAAGACGCGCAGGTCCAGGAAGAAGGGGTCGTCCGCCTGGCCCGCGAAGGTCGTCGAACCGCCCGCGAGCTTGTGCACGGCCTGGTAGCGGAGCTTGCCGTAGTCCGGCATCGAGGCCTTGCCGACGTTGGACGGCGCCACCGGGACGTCGTCGGCCACCTTGGTCCGCGACATCAGCTTCTGGTCGTGCAGCCGCAGCAGGTCGATGTCGTACGTCTGCGTGATGTTCAGGTCGGGGTCGTCGAGACTGGTGACCGGACCCGTGTTGTAGAGGAAGGTGTCGCCGTTCTTGCGGTGCGTCTTGAAGGTGTAGCGGTAGACCAGCTCGCCTTGCGCGTCACCGTTGTTGTCGATGTGGAGGTCGTACTGGGCGTCGTCGGCGAACGTGTAGAAGTTCGGTCCGCCGGCGGGTTCCTCGAAGGGGATCCAGTTCGCCACGATGGTGGTCGTGTCGGGCTTGTCCGGGCTCACGAACGCGTACACGTCCGTGTTGTCGTACTGGGGTTGCCCCGAGATCAGCGGAGCCTCCCGGTGGCTGGAGGCGGATGCCGCCCCCGGTTCCAGCGCGGTCATGCCGGCGGCTGCGAGCCCCCCGGCGGCCAGCGCACCACAGATGAGGGTCGCAAGACTCCTGCGTCCCGCGCCACTCCTGGAGATAGGTGTCATGCCGTCCGTCCTCACGTCCCAATTGCCTGACGCACGCCATTCGGAGCGGTCGCCGGGGTGGATTGGTCGAATCCCAAACGTCTTTACGGCGGCTCGCGCGGCTCGTTTCACCGGGCGCTCGTTTCTTCGGCTCCGGACCCGCGTTTTCGGTCCGCTGATCCGTAACCCATCCAGAGACACGCTCGCTGCGAACACGTAGGGGAGAGGACGGGCCGTGTGCGGCCGGAGAGGGGGACGGGTGGAGGCGGACGAACTTCTGGTGCTCGTGGCCGGAGGTGACCAGAAGGCATTCGAGGAGCTCTACGGACTGGTGTCCGGTCCGGTGTTCGGACTCGTGCGCCGCGTGGTGCGGGACCCCGCGCAGACGGAGGAGGTGGCTCAGGAGGTGCTGCTCGAACTCTGGCGTTCCGCCACGCGGTTCGACCCGGGGCGTGGCAGTGCGCTGTCCTGGATCCTCACCCTCGCGCACCGCCGGGCCGTCGACCGGGTGCGCAGCGCCCGCGCGGCCACCGAACGCGAGCAGCGGGAGGGGCGGCGCGCGCACCACCCGGCCTTCGACCAGGTCGCCGAGGAGGTCGAGGCCGGGCTGGAGCGCGAGTGGGTGCGCCGCTGCCTCGACCGTCTGACCTCGCTGCAACGCCAGTCGGTGACCCTCGCCTACTACGACGGCTACACGTACCGTGAAGTCGCCGAACGGCTCTCGCTGCCGCTGGGCACCGTCAAGACCCGCATGCGGGACGGTCTGGCGCGGCTGCGTGAGTGCCTGGGAGGTGCGGCATGAGCTTCCTCGACCGGCTGATGCGCCGCGATCTGCACTCCCTGGCCGCCCCGTACGCGCTCGACGCCCTCGAACCCGAGGAGCGGCGCCGTTTCGAACGCCATCTGCGGGGCTGTGTGCGCTGCTCCGCCGAGGTGCGCGCGCTGACCGAGGACGCCGTACGGCTGGCCTGGTCGACGGCGGCACCGGCGCCGGCCGCGCTGCGCGAACGGGTGCTGGCCGCCGTGCGCACCACACCCCAGGAACCCGCCCCACAGCCGTCCCGAGCCCGCCCGGCGCAGTCGCCCTCGCGTGCCCGCGACGACCGGCAGCCCACGCGCGCGCGTGCACCACGCCTGCGGCCCCTGATGGCGCCGCTCGCCACCGCCACGGCGGCGGCGGCACTCGTCGTCGCCTCCCTCTTCGCCGTGCAGGCCACACAGACCCGGGACGAACTCGACCAAGAGCGTGCGCAGGCACGTGAGATCGCCCACGTTCTGGCGGCGCCCGACGCGCGTGCGACCAGTGAACGCGACGCGCAGGGGCGAGGAATCGGAGTGGTCGCCTCCGCGTCCGAGCGGCGCGCCGTCGTGACAGTGAGCGGACTGGGCACTCCCTCGGGAGGGCGCGTGCATCAGCTGTGGCTCATGCGCCCGGGCGAGAATCCGCTTTCCCTCGGCCTCTTCGACGGCGACACGCCCTTGGTCGCCGACGATCTCAGTACCCGCGCGACGTCACTCGCTGTGACGGTAGAGCCTCACGGAGGGTCAGCACGGCCCACCACGCAGCCGGTTGTCCAACTCGCCCTGGAATCGGTTGGATTCGGAGAGTAATCGTCAACCCCCTTATGGGGAAGGTGAATCCTGCGCCCGCGATACACGAGTGCCATGAGGGGGCGATAGGGTTAGCCTGCCCGGGCCGGGTGGACTCGTACGGGTGGGGAGTGACATGGAACAGATAACAGTGCGCAGCAGGGCCCGTGTCCCTGCGATCACCTGCGGGAGCAGCGCGACCAGTTCGCGTCTCGACCGCCATCTCGCGGTACTGGGCGGCCCTGCCGTCCCGCAGCGTGAGACGGCCGAGGCGACGTCGCTGATGCGTGAGCTCACCGCGCGTGACACCGCGCACGACAGCAACGGCAGGGTCGCGCGTGTGCGGCGGGTCTCGCTCTTCGCACCGCTGAGGCGGCTGCGCCGTTCGCTGTTCGGCGGCCACTGACGGCCGCCGGCACCGGCGTTCCCCGACCCGTGCCCCGGCGGCCCCACCGCCCGGCGCAGTGCTGCCCTTCCACGTCCGTCATCCCCACGGCAGGCAGCCGCTCCCCGGTGGGTCACGACACCGGGGCACGGGTCACCACCCCCGTCGAGTCACCGGACTCAGCGGGCCACCCCCTCCCGCAGCAGCTCCGCGACCTCCGCGTCCGCCATCCCCAACGCCCGCAGCACCGGCCCGGTGTGCTCGCCGAGTCGGGGTACGGACCCCATCCGCGCCTCCTCCCCACCCGGCAGCGTGATCGGCGGCAGCAGCGCCCGCAGCGGTCCCACCGGTGAGTCCACCTCGCGCCACCGGTCCCTGGCGGCCAGCTGCGGATGCTCCGCTACCTCCCGCACGTCTCTGAGTCGCGCGCACGCGATACCCGCGCTCTCCAGCCGGGTCACCGCCTCGTCCGTGTCCAGCACCTCCAGCGCTTTCGCCACCAGCGCGTCCGTACGCTCCCGGTTGTCGACGCGCGCCGCGTTCGTCGCGTACGCCGGGTCGTCCGCCAGTTCCGGCCGCTCCAGCACCTGGTGGGCCAGACGCCGCCACTCCCGGTCGTTCTGCACCGACAGCAGCACCCGTCCGCCGTCCGCCGTCGGATAGGCGTCGTAGGGCGCGATGACGGCGTGTGCCAGACCCGTGCGCGCCGGGGGTGTTCCTCCGTGCATCGCGTGATGCAGGGGATGCCCCATCCACTCCGTCAGGGCGTCCAGCATCGACACCTCCACCGGGCCACCGCGACCGGTCGTGCCGCGCCGCACCAGTGCCGCGAGCACTCCCGAGAACGCGTACATGGCCGCCGCGATGTCCGCCGCGGGGATCCCCGCCTTGGCCGGCTGCTCGGGCGTGCCCGTCACCGACACGAGCCCCGCCTCGCACTGCACGAGCATGTCGTACGCGCGCTTGCCGGCGTACGGTCCGGACGCCCCGTATCCCGAGATGTCCACGGCGATCAGCCGCGGGTGCCGAGCGCTCAGGGTGGCCGCGTCCAGGCCCAGCCGCGCCGCCGCCCCCTGAGCGAGGTTCTGCACGAACACGTCCGCGTCCGCGACGAGCCGGTGCACGACGTCGAGCCCGCGCGGGTCCTTCAGATCGAGGGCGACGGACTCCTTGCCCCGGTTGCACCACACGAAGTGCGAGGCGAGCCCCGACGCCGCGGTGTCGTAGCCGCGGGCGAAGTCCCCGCCGTCGACGCGTTCGACCTTGATGACCCGCGCGCCGAGATCGGCCAGCTGACGGGTCGCGAAGGGGGCGGCGACGGCCTGCTCGACGGTGACGACGGTGATGCCCTCCAGGGGCGGCGGCTGGGACTTCGGGTGTGCCTGCATGCCGTGGATCATGGCCTGCACCTCACACCTTTGTCATGCATGGATGTTGACGGCGCAACTTTCCGGGGCCCAGGGTGGCCGATCGTCCGGACGATTCACCGGCTGCCGCACCCCAGGGCGGCGCTCCCGGACGGCTGCGTAGGGCCCACGCATGAGCACCCAGGGCCCGAACGGCACCACACGGCGCGGGGACCGGATGCGGGCGTTCGGTACGCCGGTCACCGTCCGCCCGTCGCGTACCGGCGGACGGCGGCCGGCAGGAACACGGCGACGATGACGGCGCACCAGGCCAGCGAACCGGCTACCGGATGCGTCACAGGCCAGGCGCCGTCGGCCGGGGCGGGGGCGTTGCCGAACAGGTCCCGCAGCGCGGTGGTCACCGCACTGATGGGATTCCACTCGGCGAGCGCGCGCAGCCAGCCCGGCAGGTTGTCCGTGGGGATGTAGGCGTTCGACAGCAGGGGCAGGACGAAGGTGGCCCCGCCCAGCTGGCCCGTGGCCTCCTCGCTCCGCGACAGCAGGCCCAGCAGGATGCCGATCCATGTGGTCGCGAACCGGAAGAGCAGCAGCAGCCCGACGCCGCAGGCCGCTTCGGGGGCCGACCCCTCGATCCGCCAGCCCACGGCGAGCCCCACCAGCATCAGCCCAACCGTGCCGGCGGCGGTGACGACCACGTCCGCGGTCGCCTGCCCGAGCGGCACTGCGGCCCGGCTCATCGGCAGCGTACGGAAGCGGTCCATGACGCCGCGGTGCGAGTCCTGGGCGGCCTGGAACATACCCGTCATGATCCCGTTGGCGGCGGTGGCCACCATCAGTCCCGGCACGAGGAAGGCGCGGTACTCCTGGCCGGGTGTGGCGAGCGCGCTGCCGAAGACATAGCCGAAGAAGAGCAGCATCGTGATCGGCATGGTCTGGGTGAGGATCAGCAGACCCGGATTGTGCCGGATGCGCCGCAGTTGTCGGCCGAGCATCGCGCCGCCGTCGTACGCCAATGTGCTCATGTCGCGGGCTCCTTCGCGTGCGCCGGGGTGCCGGTCCGCTCTCCGGTCAGTCGGAGGAAGACGTCGTCCAGGGTCGGCGGGCGCAGGCTCGCGTCCAGCAGCGGGACCCCCGCGGCGTCGAGTTCGCGCACCAGGCGCGGCAGTGTCAGCGTCGGGTCGGTGGTGACGGCGCCCACCGTGCTTCGCTCGCGGTCGAACGACGGCTCACTGCCCGTGAGCCGGTCCAGCACTCCGGCCGCCCCGGTCAGCGCGTCCGCGTGGGCCACGACCACCTCGGCGTACGAGCCGATCAGCGCCTTGAGTCCGGCGGGCGATCCGGTGTGGGCGACCCGGCCCCGGTCGACGAGCGCGATGTCGTCGGCCAGCCGGTCGGCCTCCTCCAGGTACTGCGTGGTCAGCAGCACGGTCGTGCCGTCGTCCTTCAGGGCGCGCACGGCCTCCCGGATCTGGTTCCGGCTCGCGGGGTCGAGCCCGGTGGTGGGCTCGTCCAGGAACAGCACCTCGGGGCGGCGGACCAGGCTCGCGGCCAGGTCGAGCCGGCGCCGCATGCCGCCCGAGTAGGTGGAGGCCGGCCGGTCGGCGGCCTCGGTCAGCCCGAAGCGTGCGAGGAGTTCGGCGGCACGCGCCCCGGAGTCCCGCATCCGGTGCAGCCGCGCGAAGAGCCGCAGGTTCTCCCGTCCGGTCAGATCGCCGTCGACCGACGCGTACTGCCCGGTGACCCCGATGGCGCGGCGGACGGCGCCGGCCTCCCGCACGAGGTCGTGGCCCGCGACACGCGCGGAACCCGCGTCGGGCCGCAGCAGTGTGGTGAGCACGCGTACGGCCGTGGTCTTGCCCGCGCCGTTCGGCCCGAGTACTCCGCAGACCGTGCCCCGCGCCACGGCCAGGTCCAGCCCGCGCAGCGCCCGAACGTCCCCGAACCGTTTCTCCAGACCCTCACTAAGTACAGCGTACGTAGTAGTCATGAGGGCACCATAGCGCACTGCGTACGGTGTACGTAACTAGGATGGTCGCGAGGTGATCGACCAATGGCAGGGCGCAACGCCGTACCCGAAGTGATCTGGGCCCGTCCGGAGCGTGCGGGCCGCGGCCCGCGGCCGGCCCGCAGCCGCGCGGACATCGCGGCGGCGGCCGTGCGGATCGCGGACGCGGAGGGACTCGACGCGGTCTCGATGCGGCACGTGGCGGCCGAACTGGGCTGCGGCACGATGTCGCTCTACAACTACGTGCCGCGCAAGGAGGACCTGTACGAGCTGATGGTCGACGCCATCAGCGGCGAGCACGAGATCCCAGAACCCTCCGGCGACTGGCGCGCCGACATGACGACGGTCGCGCACCAGACCCGCGCCCTCATGCACCGCCATCCCTGGATGCCGCGCCTGATGTCCCCGGTGTACGGCTTCAGCCCCAACGCCCTGCGCTACCTGGAGCACTGTCTGGCCTGTCTCGACCCGCTCGACATGCCCTACGGCACCAAGATGGAACTGATCGCGATGCTCAACGGCGTCGTGACGACGTACGTGGGCAACGAACTCGCCACCGCCGAACGCGCCAGGACCCTGCCGTGGTCCGAGGAGCAGGAGAACGCGATGCGGATCTCCTACCTCGTCGGGCAGGTGTCGACCGGTGCCTACCCCCGGATGGCCGCGGCCGTCATGCAGGACGCGGGCCCGATCGACCTGGAGGCGGTCTTCGAAAGGGCGTTGAGCCGGGTGCTCGACGCCTTCGACCCCGCGCGGGCGGGGTGACTCCCGCGCGGGCCGGGTGACTCCCGCGCGGGCCGGGTGACTCCCGCGCGGGCCGCGTGTCCGGTGCGCCCGCTCGGGGCGGACCCCGCGGCGGCCGCGCGCCCGGTGCGCTAGATCAGGGCGAACTGGCCTTCCGGGCCTTCTTCGTGGTGGTCGAGGACGGAGGCGGGCCTGCGGGCCGCGTCCGGCACCGGAAGGACGCCCGCCGTGCGCAGCCCGCCCGCGGTGACGGGCGCCCGGACGGTCAGGTCCCGCTGTTGCGGCCGGAGTTCGGTCAGGAGGGTGAGCACCGTGACGAGTTCCAGCAGCTCGGACGTCCAGGCCTGCGGCCAGCCGGCGGGCCGCACCGCTTCGAGGGTGCCCGGCTCCGCCACCGCCGTCCTGGCCGCGAACCACTGCTCCAGCACGCGGACTCCGCCCGACTCGAAGTCCCAGGCCTGCGGGGGCACCGGAGAGATCCGGCCCTCGTCCAGCAGCAGGGCCTCCTCGTCACGGTCGTAGCGCAGCGCGACGGGGTGGGCGGGCAACGGGGCGCGCACATAAGGGCGACGGCCGCCGGGGAGTTTGGGGCGCTCTCCGTCGCGGCGCATCAGCCACAGCAGCCGACGGCCCAACTCGACTCCGGACGCCCACTCCTGGGGGTCCGCGGTGAGCGGGACCACCGGTCCGTCCAGGCCGGACCGCGCGACGGCCACCGTCCAGGCGAGGAAGTCCATGGGCTCGGGGGAGTGGCCCAGCCGGGTGCCGAGATGGTCCAGCAGGCCGGGCGCCAGGTTCGGTTCCAGGCCGCCGGGCCTCCGGTACAGCGGGCGGACGCGACCGGAGCGGGGCGCCGGCGTCCGGCCCGGGACCGCCTTCGCGGGCGGTGGGACGACCGGCGGCGCCGACGAGACGAGCAGCACGGGCCCGGCCGGGTCGGACCCGGCGGGCTGCTCGACCGCGAACACCTGCCGTGCGTCGGCCACCCGCCACAACTCGGGCCGTGCCGCGTCGATCAGCCGGTGGTCCGGGATCAGCCACTGCTCGTCGAAGGGGCCGTGCACCACGCGCACCGGCTCCGGGCACGGACCCGACTCGCGGGCCAGCCGGCCCGTCCCGGTCGACTGCCCCGGCAGCTGGCCCACGGCCGACCGCGTCGTGCGCGAGCGCGTCGGCCCGAACAGCGCCTCGCGGTCCGGGCCTTCCGCCTTCAGCAGGGCGTCCCACCGCGCCTTCAGGGACGCCGCGTCGGGGGCCGTCGGCCACCCCCGGCCCAGCCTCGGCGGTGCGACGGACCACGGCATGAGGTCCGCGAGCAGCGGGGCGTCGTCGTGCGTCACGCCCGGCATCGTACGACGTGGCCGCCGGCCGCCGCCTTCGTGCGGCATGCGTCAGTGGGCGTCGAGGGTGACGGTGAAGGAGAACCGGTCACCGCGGTAGTGGATGCGGGCCACGTCCAGGGCACGGCCGTCCTCGCCGTGCACGATGCCCGTGTAGTGCAGGATGGGGCTCAGTAGCGGCACCTGGAGCAGCCGCGCCGTCTCCGGGTCCGCGAGTCGCGCCTCCACCGTGTCGGTGATCCGGCTGATGCGCACCCCCACGACGTCCCGGAGCACCTTGGTCATGGGCCAGCGCACCAGATCCTCCGGGTCGATCAGCGCGGCCAGCTCGGGACGCACGTAGTTGCGCGCGTGGTTCGTCGGCTCGCCCGTCTTCTCGTCGCTGCGCAGCCGGTGGTACGTGCCCACCTCGGCCAGATCCGGGAAGTACTCGGCGAGTTCGGCGGACACCGGCACCGGTCCGTGGTCGAGCAGCCGCGTCGTCATGCCCGACTGCTGCGCCACGATCGCGTCCACCGAGCCGAGCAGCCGCACCGGTGCGCCCCGCTGAGCGCTCGGCTCGATGAACGTGCCCCGCCGGCGATGGCGGGTGATGAGACCCTCGTCCTCCAGCTCCTTGAGCGCCTGCCGCATGGTCAGCACGCTCACGCCGTAGTGGCCCGCCAGCTGCTCCTCGGTGGGCAGGCGCAGCGGGTCCTGGGGCGAGCGGCCGAGTATCGACGCGCGCAGGGACTGCGACACCTGATACCAGAGCGGCAGCTTGCGGTTCAGGACGATCGAGTCCGGGGCGAAGGAGGTCACGAGGGTATCCGTACCGGTCGCGGGCGTCGAATGCAACGGGTGGTGAATCTCAGTCCGTCGGACGGAAGTGCCGCTGGAGGCCCCGCCACGCGTCGTCGTAGGCCTGTTGCAGGTGCTCCGCCCGCGCCGCCTGTGCCGTCGCGGTCACCGGCCAGCGGGTCTCGAACATGAACGCCAGCCCGTCGTCGATCTTGTGCGGACGCAGCTCCGCGGCGGTCGCCCGGTCGAAGGTCTCCCGGTCGGGACCGTGCGCCGACATCATGTTGTGCAGCGAACCACCACCCGGCACGAAGCCCTCCGCCTTCGCGTCGTACGCGCCCTCGATGAGCCCCATGTACTCGCTCATCACGTTCCGGTGGAAGTACGGCGGCCGGAAGGTGTCCTCGCCGACCAGCCAGCGCGGCGCGAAGACGACGAAGTCGACCCCGGCCAGACCCGGGGTGTCCGAGGGGGAGGTCAGCACGGTGAAGATCGACGGGTCCGGGTGGTCGTAGCTGATGGTGCCGATCACATTGAAACGGCGCAGGTCGTAGACGTACGGCAGGTGGTTGCCGTGCCAGGCGACCACGTCGAGCGGCGAGTGGTCGTACGTCGCGGTCCACAGGTTGCCGCAGAACTTGTTCACCACCTCGACCGGGCCCTCGACGTCCTCGTAGGCGGCGACCGGCGCGAAGAAGTCGCGTGCGTTGGCCAGGCCGTTGGCACCGATCGGGCCCAGGTCGGGCAGCTGGAAAGGAGCCCCGTAGTTCTCGCACACATAGCCGCGGGCCGCCGGGCTCGCCCCGCCGTCGGGCGCGGTGTCCAGCAGTTCCACGCGGAAGCGCACGCCGCGGGGGATCAGCGCGACATGGCCCGGCTCCGCGTGCAGCAGCCCGAACTCGGTGTGCAGCAGCAGCCCGCCGCGCTCGGGCACGATCAGCAGCTCGCCGTCGGCGTCGCTGAACACCCGCTCCATCGAGGAGTTGGCGTGATACAGGTGCACCGCCATGCCGGTGCGCTGTGTCGCGTCGCCGTTGCCGCCGAGCGTCCACAGGCCCGCGAGGAAGTCGGTGCCCTCGGCGGGTTCCGGCAGCGGGTTCCAGCGCAGGCGGTTCGGGTCGGGCGCGGTCTCCGTGAAGGGGGCCGTGCGCAGCGCTCCGTTGTCCGTGCGGGTGAACGCCGGGTGCGCGGCCGACGGCCGGATCCGGTACAGCCAGGAGCGCCGGTTGTGCGCCCTGGGCTCGGTGAACGCCGTACCGCTCAACTGCTCCGCGTACAGCCCGAGCGGCGCCCGCTGCGGCGAGTTGCGGCCGTGCGGCAGGGCCCCGGGCACCGCCTCCGAGCTGTGTTCGTTGCCGAAACCGGAGAGGTAGGTCAGCCCCTCGGCCCTTTTCCTGGCGTCCCCGCTCATGATCGCTCCCTTGCGCCTGATTCCTATGCATCACCGTAGGATTCGCGGATTCCGTGCGCAAGAGGTCCACTCCGGCCAACCTCCGTCGGCCGGCCCCGGTCCGGTCGGCGCACCGACGTAGTCCTCAGGGGCCGCTGAGCCGTGCGAGAACCCGACTCCAGGGGGATCCGGCTGTCGGACCCGTGTTCTACGCTCCAGGCATGTCGAGGACGCGCGGACTGCTTGCCGCGCTCGCGGTCTGCGCTCTGCTGGGCGGGCCGTCGGGCTGCGGCTCCGGAGACGCGCACGAGCGGGAGGACGGACCGTCGGTCTCGCCCGTGGGCAAGGTGCTGGACGAGACGGACGAAGAGGGCCGGAACTACCGCGAGGTGGACAAGGAGGGGGCGCCGTATGTCGCGATCGAGGTCCAGCCGGACTCCGACGACGGCTGGGACGTGACCCTGAAGGTCCGCAACTTCCGTTTCTCGCCCGCCGGTACGCGCCCCGTCCCGGCGGCCCGGCGCGGCATCGCCCACCTCTATGTCGACGGCCGGACCATCGCCCGGCTCCGCGGCGCCGAGTACCACCTCGCCGGGCGGCTCGTCCCGCGCGGCACCCATCACGTCACCGCGCGTCTGTACGCCGACGACGGCACCGTGTGGGCCGTCCGCGGCAAGCCCGTCGAGAGCACCGCCGACCTCACGGCCTCGGAATCGGGGGCGCCGGGCGACGCGGGGGCCACGCCGACCGGCCGGTCCACGGACACGGCCACCGGCGGGTCGCTGTCCGCGCCCGGGCCCGGGTCCGCCTCGGCGACCGGATCCACGCCCGCTGCCGGGGCCGCGCGCGCCTACGGGGCCGTGACCGCCGACAGCTCCCCGTACGCATACGGGTTCACCGGGGCGGGCTGGATCCCGCGCGGCGCACGTCTCACGTCCGCCGCATGAGTCCCGCGCGCCGTCGTACCCGGCTCCGCCGAGAAGATGAGTGCCCACCGCATCGAGGGCCGTACTGATACGGGAGGTTCACCGGATCCCGGCGGAAAGGCATCATGAAGCCCGTGCCCCATGCGACCTCGCTGCGCAGAGCGCCCGTACAGCGGCGCAGCGCCGAACGACTGACCAGAATCCTCGACGCCTGCGCCGACCTCCTCGACGAGGTCGGCTACGACGGCCTGAGCACCCGGGCCGTGGCCCAGCGGGCCGGCGTGCCCATCGGCTCCGTCTACCGCTTCTTCGGCAACAAGCGCGCCATGGCCGACGCCCTCGCCCAGCGCAATCTGGAGCGCTACACCGAGCGCGTGACGGCGCGCCTGGCGGCGGCCGAGGGCGACGGCTGGCGTACGGCCATGGACGCCGTGCTCGACGAGTACCTGGCCATGAAGCGCACCGCGCCCGGCTTCACCCTCGTCGACTTCGGCAACCAGATCCCCGTCGGCTCCCGCTACTCCGAGCCCAACACCCGTGTCGCCGACCGTCTCACCGACCTGCTCTCCGGCTACCTCGGACGCACCCCTGACGAAGATCTGCGCCGCACCTTCCTGATCGCGGTCGAGACGGCCGACACCCTGGTGCACCTCGCCTTCCGGGTCTTTCCGGACGGGGACGAGCGGATCATCGAGGAGACCCGGGAGCTGCTGCGCGCGTACCTGGCCAGGGTCCTCGACTGAACCGCACGAGCGTGGGCGGGCGCCCACCCGCGCTCGGGGAGGCACGCGCGGGCGTCGGCCGTGTGGATCCGGCAAGGCGCGTGGACGTCGCCCGTGCGGGCATGCGGGCGTGCGGTACGGCGCGCGGGCGGTCCGGCATCTTGCCGACGGTCCTGTGGCGCGACGGTCCTGTGCCGGGCGGGCGTGCGACGTAGGAGGGCGTACGGCCTACGGGCCCGTGACCGCTCGGCCGGGGTCGCGCGGGTGGGCGTACGACGTCCGTGCGGGGCGGCGTACGTAAGGCGTGCGGGGTCCGCGGTCGTGCCGAACGGCCGGTGAATTTCCGACCGGGTCCCCGGCAGCCCTCCCCTCCATGCATACCGGTCGGTATGCTCAGGCCCCAGTTCGTGTGCCACCGACGCCACAGCCCTCCGGGAGGACCCGTGTCCCGCACCTCCGGCACCACTTCCGACGCCCGCACCGCCCTGCGGATCTGCCCCCTGTGCGAGGCCACCTGCGGGCTGACCCTCACCGTCGAGGGGAGCCGCGTCACCAGTGCCCGCGGTGACCGCGACGACGTGTTCAGCAAGGGATTCATCTGCCCCAAGGGCGCCTCCTTCGGCGCGGTCGACGGCGACCCGGACCGGCTGCGCACGCCCCTCGTCCGCAAGGACGGCGAGCTGCGCGAGGCCACCTGGGAGGAGGCCTTCGACGCCGTGGCCGCGGGGCTGCGCCCCGTCGCCGAGCGGCACGGCCCGAACGCGGTCGGCATCGTCCTCGGCAATCCCAACGTGCACACCATGGCCGGCGCCCTCTACCCGCCCGTGCTGCTCGCCGCCCTGCGCACCCGCAGCCTGTTCACCGCCTCCACGGTCGACCAGATGCCCAAGCACGTCTCCAGCGGGCTCCTGTTCGGCGACGCCAACGCGATCCCCGTGCCCGACCTGGACCACACGGACCACCTGCTCCTCATAGGGGCCAACCCGCTGGAATCCAACGGGAGCCTGTGCACCGCGCCCGACTTCCCCGGCAGACTCAAGGCGCTCAAGGCCCGCGGCGGCACCCTCACGGTGATCGACCCGCGCCGCACCCGTACCGCACGGCTCGCCGACCGGCACATCGCGATCCGGCCCGGCACCGACGCGCTGCTGCTCGCGGCGATGACACAGGTCCTCTTC
Organism: Streptomyces sp. 142MFCol3.1; assembly: GCF_000424945.1. Taxonomy (NCBI): domain Bacteria; kingdom Bacillati; phylum Actinomycetota; class Actinomycetes; order Kitasatosporales; family Streptomycetaceae; genus Streptomyces; species Streptomyces sp. 142MFCol3.1. The sequence continues at coordinate 262,985 of NZ_AUKV01000011.1, read as the reverse complement.
GAGGAGGACCTCGTCGACCTGGGAGACCTCGCGCCGCACGTCCGGGACGTCGCCGAACTGCGCGCCGAGCTGGCCGGCTTCGACCCGGAGGCGGTCGCCGGAGCCTGCGACGTGGACGCGGACACCATCCGGGCCCTGGCCCGCGAACTCGCCGCGGCCCCGAGAGCCGCCGTGTACGCGCGCATCGGCAGCTGCACCGTCCCGCACGGCACGCTCGCCAGCTGGCTCGTGGACGTCCTCAACATCCTCACCGGAAACCTCGACCGCCCCGGCGGCGCCCTCTTCCCGCAGGCCGCCACCGACAAGTCGCCCCGGCCCGCGGGCCCCGGCCGCGGCTTCGCGCTCGGCCGCTGGCACTCGCGCGTGCGCCGGCATCCCGAGGCGAAGGGCGAACTGCCGCTCTCCGCACTCGCCGAGGAGATCGACACCGCCACCGCCGAGGGCGAGCCGGTCCGCGCGCTCGTCGTCGTGGCCGCCAACCCCGTGCTCTCGGCCCCCGACGGCGCGCGGCTCGACAAGGCCCTGGACTCGCTGGACTTCATGGTCAGCGTCGACCCGTACCTGAACGAGACCTCGCGCCACGCCCACGTCGTCCTGCCCCCGCCGCCGCCCTCCCAGAGCCCGCACCACGACTTCGCCTTCAACACCCTCGCCGTACGCAACCAGGTCCGCTACACCCGCCCCGCCGTCCCCCTGGAGCCCGGCCGGATGGCCGAGTCGGAGATCCTGGCCCGGCTGATCCTTGCCGCCACCGGCATGCACGGCGCGGATCCGTCCGCCGTCGACACGATGGTGATCGACCAGACCCTCGGCAAGGCGGTCCGCGAGGAGCACTCGCCCGTGCACGGCCGGGACCCGCGCGAACTCGCCGCACAACTCACCGGGGACACCGGCCCCGAGCGGCGGCTCGACATGATGCTGCGCCTCGGCCCCTACGGCGACGGCTTCGGCGTACGGCCCGACGGGCTGACCCTGCAACAGCTGCTCGCGCACCCGCACGGCATCGACCTCGGCCCGCTGGAACCGCGCCTGCCGCAGCCGCTGAAGACCAGGAGCGGCAAGGTCGAGCTGCTGCCGCAGCCCCTCGCGGACGATCTGCCTCGCCTGCGGGAGGCGCTGGCACAGCGCCCCGACGGGCTCGTCCTGATCGGCCGCCGCCACCTGCGCTCCAACAACAGCTGGATGCACAACGTGCCCGCACTCACCGGCGGAACCAACCGCTGCACCCTGCACATCCACCCCGAGGACGCGGAACGCCTCGGCGTGCGCGACGGAGCGGACGTACGGGTGAAGGGCGCCGGGGGAGAGGTGGTCGCCCCGGCCGAGGTCACCGACGGCGTCAGGCCGGGCGTGGTGAGCCTGCCGCACGGCTGGGGCCACGACCGCCCCGGCACCCGCACGCGGCATGCCTCCGCCGCCCCCGGAGTCAACGTCAACCAGCTCCTCGACGGCAGCCTGCTCGACCCGCTGTCGGGCAACGCGGTCCTCAACGGAGTACCGGTCGAGCTCACCGCAACGTTGTGACCTGGAGTTTTGCGCTTATTGCTCGCGTGTCAACGTCTTGTTAACGCCGTTTGACGGGACCTAACGTCGTCGCACCGCCTGCCCGGTGGGATGTTCAAGGGCGAACGTTAGGTATCCACTCATGCTGACCATCCTCGGCTTCACCATGATCGCGACCTTCCTGGTCCTGATCATGCTGAAGAAGATGTCGCCGATCGCGGCGCTCGTGCTGATCCCGGCACTCTTCTGTGTCTTCGTCGGCAAGGGCGCCGAGCTCGGTGACTACGTCATCGACGGCGTCACCGATCTCGCCCCCACGGCGGCGATGCTGATGTTCGCGATCGTCTACTTCGGTGTGATGATCGACGTCGGCCTCTTCGACCCGATCGTCCGGGGGATCCTCAAGTTCTGCAAGGCCGATCCGCTGCGCATCGTCGTCGGCACCGCGGTCCTCGCCGCGATCGTGTCGCTGGACGGCGACGGCTCGACCACCTTCATGATCACGGTCTCGGCGATGTACCCGCTGTACAAGCGGCTGAAGATGAGTCTCGTCGTGATGACCGGCGTCGCCGCCATGGCCAACGGCGTGATGAACACGCTGCCCTGGGGCGGCCCGACCGCCCGCGCCGCCACCGCGCTCAAGGTGGACGCGTCCGACATCTTCGTGCCGATGATCCCCGCGCTCGCCGTCGGCCTGCTCGGCGTCCTGGCCCTCTCCTACGTCCTCGGCCGCCGCGAGCGCAAGCGGCTCGGCGTGCTCACCCTCGACGAGGTGCTGGAGCCGCAGGAGGCCGAGACGGTGCTCATCGCGGCGGGCGGCGGTGACGCCGGCAGGCCCGTGCGCACCGGTGGGGCCGGTTCCGGAACCGACGCGGACGCCGGCCCGACCGGCGAGGACGACGCGTTCAAGGGACTCGACCCCGAACGCGCAACCCTGCGCCCCAGGCTCTACTGGTTCAACGCGCTCCTCACGGTCACCCTCCTCACCGCCATGATCATGGAGTGGCTGCCGATCCCGGTGCTCTTCCTGCTCGGTGCCGCGCTCGCGCTCACCGTCAACTTCCCCCACATGCCCGACCAGAAGGCCCGCCTCGGCGCCCACGCCGGGAACGTCCTCAACGTCTCCGGCATGGTCTTCGCCGCCGCCGTGTTCACCGGCGTCCTCCAGGGCACCGGCATGGTCGACCACATGGCGGGCTGGCTCGTCGGCAACATCCCCGACGGCATGGGCCCGCACATGGCCTTCGTCACCGGCGTCCTGAGCATCCCGCTCACTTACTTCATGTCCAACGACGGCTTCTACTTCGGCATCCTCCCGGTCCTCGCCGAGGCCGGACACGCGCACGGCGTCTCCTCCCTGGAGATCGCCCGTGCATCGATCGTCGGCCAGCCGCTGCACATGTCGAGCCCGCTGGTGCCCGCCGTGTACGTCCTGGTCGGCATGGCCAAGGTCGAGTTCGGCGACCACACGCGGTTCGTGGTGAAGTGGGCGGCGCTCATCTCACTGGTGGTGCTCGGCGCCGGAATCCTCTTCGGCATCATCTGATGCCCGACGCCCCATCTCGCGAGCGGCCCGGCAGGGGCTGGCTGCTGCGCCTCGTCATCGCCTTCGGCTTCGCGCAGGCGGCGGTGTCGATGGCCCGGCCCGCCGTCTCCTACCGGGCCCTCGCGCTGGGTGCGGACGAGCGCGCGATCGGCGTGATCGCCGGTGTGTACGCGCTGCTGCCCCTCTTCGCCGCGGTGCCGCTCGGCCGCCGTACCGACCACGGCCGGTGCGCGCCGCTGCTGCCGCTGGGCGTCGTCCTCATGTCCGGCGGCTGCGCGCTGAGCGGCGTCGCCGGCACCCTGTGGTCGATGGCGGTCTGGAGCGGGGTGATGGGACTCGGCCACCTCTGCTTCGTGATCGGCGCACAGTCGCTCGTCGCCCGCCAGTCCGCCGCGCACGAACAGGACCGCAATTTCGGACACTTCACCATCGGGGCCTCGCTCGGCCAGCTCGTCGGGCCGGTCGCGGCGGGCGCCCTGATCGGCGGCCCCGACATGGCGGTCACCAGTGCGCTCGCGCTGCTCGTCGCGGGTGTGCTCGCGGCGGCCGCGCTCACCTCGCTGTGGCGCATCGAGCACCGTACGGCGGTCGAGTCGCCGGTCGCGGTGGGCGATCGGGTCCCCGTGGGGCGCATCCTGCGTACCAGGGGCGTGCCCGCGGGCATCCTCGTCAGCCTCGCCGTGCTGTCCGCCACCGACATCCTCACGGCGTACCTCCCCGTGGTCGGCGAGCACCGGGGGATCGCGCCGTCCGTGGTGGGGCTGTTGCTGAGCCTGCGCGCGGCGGCCACCATCGCCTGCCGTCTGGTGCTGACCCCCCTGCTGCGGGTGCTGGGGCGCGCGCAGCTCCTCACGGTGACCTGTCTGTCGGCGGCCGTCCTGTGCGCCGGCATCGCGTTGCCGCTGCCGGTGTGGGCGCTGGCCGCGGTGCTCGCCGTCCTGGGCTTCTGCCTCGGGGTCGGTCAGCCGCTGTCCATGACGACGGTGGTGCAGGCGGCCCCCGACGGCGCCCGCTCCACGGCGCTCGCGCTGCGGCTGACGGGCAACCGGCTGGGGCAGGTGGCGGCGCCCGCCGCGGCGGGGCTGGTGGCCGGAGTCGCGGGCGCGGCCGCACCGTTCGTGATGCTCGGCGCGCTGTTGCTGCTGTCCTCGGGGATCGCGCTGCGTTCGCCGGCCAAGCCCGGCCGGGTGCGTGCCGGGGGAGCCCGGACGGGGGTGCTGTTGCGCCGCAAGAGCGATATCTGACGGGGTGCGGGGCGGTGTTGCCGCTCTTCTCCGGACGGATGTGAAAGAGAGTCAGATGAACGTCTGATTTGTATGACAATCATTTGACTTGGAGGATGTGCATGCCCACCTCGCCTCTGTCGTTCCGGCCGGCGCCGTCGCGCACCGCCGCCGCACGCGCGGGCGCCGCCGTCGCCCTGGCGGCGCTCACGGCCGCGGGCGCCGCTGTTCTGGGGACCCCGGCCGCGTTCGCCGCTCCCGGCGACAGCGGCGACGTCACGGTCCACCGCACGACCACTTCCGTCCGCGACCAGAAGGTGTGCGGGCTCTACCTGGACGCCTCCGACTTCGACGCGAGCCAGTCCGTGAGCTGGTCGATCGCGGCCCAGCCCCCCGTGGTCGACGGCTCCGTCCTCTCGGGCACACTCGCCCTCCCCGCGTCCGGCCACGGCCGGACCGCCGACCTGGTGCTGCCCACCGGCCAGTACAAGCTGACCTGGGCGATCGCGGGCGGCAACGGCGCGGGCAAGCACAAGGTCTTCAAGGTGGACTGTGCCGGCGCGCCCCTCAGCCCGACGGCGACAGTTCCGGGCGCCGGCACGGGCGGACAGGGCGGTCCCGGCGCCGGACCGGGCGGACTCGACGGCGGACCGAACGGCGGACCTGCCGCGGGCGGCGGCGGCCTCGCGCGCACCCAGGACTTCTCGCCGGTCGCCGGCGCGGCGGCCGTGGGTCTGGTCGTGACCGGGGGAGTCGTTTACCTCAGGCTGCGCCGGCGTACCGATGGTGCGGCGTAGGCGCTCCCGGAGGCCCTGGTACCGGACGCGCGTCTACCGTCTGACGCGGACCGCCGTGCTCGCCACCGTACTGGTGGCGGGCGCCGTCCGGTGGGCGGGGAGCGGCGAGCCGACGGGGTCCGGGACGGTGGCCGTGGCCGAGTCCCCCGGCCCGGCCGCCGCCACGGGGCCCGGGAGGGACGCGGGACGTGCGGACCGGGCCGACGCGCAGCGGCCCGGCGCCGGGACGCGCGGCGCACGGGCCGGCCGGACCGCTCCCGCCCGGCCGGCCCGGCCGCCGAGACCGCTCCCGCGCTCGCGTGCGACGGGGATCGAGATCCCGTACTTCCGGCTGGCGGCCCCGGCCGTCGCCGTCCGGCTCGACAGCGAGCGGCACCTGACGGTGCCGCCCGTGGACGACGCGAAGGTGGTCGGCTGGTACGCGGGCGGAGCCACGCCGGGCGAGCGGGGCACGGCCGTCGTCGTCGGGCACCGCGACACCAGGACGGGACCCGCCGTCTTCGCGGCGCTCGGGCGGCTGCCGGTCGGCCGGCAGATCGAGGCCCGGCGCGCCGACGGACGGGTCGCCGTCTACACGGTGGACGCCGTGAAGACGTACGAGAAGGCACGCTTCCCCGACGAGGAGGTGTACGGCGAAAGGAAGCGCCCCGAGCTGCGTCTGATCACCTGCGGTGGTGTCTACGACCGCAGGAAGGGCTACGCCGGCAACATCGTGGTCTTCGCTCACCTCACGGAGACACGGGGGCGAGCCCGCACCCCGTGAGGGCGCCCGCCGCACCGGCCTGTCCCGCCGGGCGGGGCGCCGCACACCGGTCCGTCGCCCCGCCCGGGCCGTGCCCGAGGGGCCGGGCGTCCGGCGCTCGACGGCCGGGAGCCGGACGGTCCGGTACCCGGCGCTCGGGTGCCCGACGTGCCGGTGCCAGGACCGGGCGGGGCACCTGCGTCCGCCGGTATCTGATCGTCCGTTTACGCCCGCGCAGAACCGGATGGTCCGATCCCGCCGGATGTCTTCCCCCGGGCGTGCGCGGTCCGTTAACTTCCGTGACTCATACGTCCCGTACGACCCGCGCGGGTCGTTCGACGACACGCTCTGGCTTCCAGTGAGCCCCCGGGGGCACCTCTCATGACACGCGCCATCTCCCTGCACAGCGTCAGCAAGTCGTACACACGCGGCATCCGCGTGGTGGAGCGGTTGTCGCTCGACATCCGGCCGGGCGAGTTCCTGGTCCTGCTCGGGCCCTCCGGGTGCGGCAAGTCGACGGTGCTGAGAATGATCGCCGGACTCGAAGAGGTCACCGAGGGCGAGGTGCGTCTCGACGGCGAGTACGCCAACGACCTGCCGCCCTCCGGGCGTGACATGGCCATGGTCTTCCAGAACTTCGCCCTGTACCCGAGCATGACCAGCCGCGACAACATCGGCTTCCCGCTGCGCATCGAGTCGCCCGGCGACGATCCGCGCCCGCGGGTGGACGCCACCGCCCGGATGCTCGGCATCCAGGACCTCCTCGACCGTTTCCCGAACCAGCTCTCCGGCGGTGAACGCCAGCGCGTCGCCATGGGACGGGCGATCGCACGGCATCCGTCCGCCTTCCTGATGGACGAGCCGCTGTCCAACCTGGACGCCAAGCTCCGCAACCACCTGCGGGCCGAGATCGCCCGGCTCACCAGGGATCTGGGTACGACGACGGTCTACGTCACCCACGACCAGGCGGAGGCGATGTCGCTCGGCGACCGGGTGGCCGTGCTGCGCGGCGGGGTGCTGCAACAGCTCGGCACACCCCGGACGGTCTACTCGCTGCCCGCGAACGTCTTCGTCGCCGCCTTCATCGGCACTCCGCGGATCAACCTGCTGCGCGGCCTGGTGCGGGCGCCGCTCGACGGCGCGATGTCGATCAGCCTGGGCAAGCAGTACCTCCGGCTGCCCGAACCCCTGTCCCTGGATCACCAGTTGCTGCGGGTCCAGCAGGGCCGCGAGGTCATCGTCGGACTGCGCTCCGAGGCCGTACGGCTCGCGAAGCCGTCCGCCGCCCGGCCGGGCGAGGTGGCGATCAGCGGGCTCGTCGAGCACGTGGAGTACCAGGGGCACGAGGTCCTGGTCCACTTCAACACGGGGTCGCGGCCCGCCGTCGTACCGGAGCTGGAGTCGCCGCGCCCCACCCGGCCGGTCCGGCGACGGCGGCGCGAGGGCACGGTCATCGACCGGCTGCGGGAGCGCGCGGGGGCCCTGCGGGCCGGGCCGGTGGTGGTCCTGGAGCATCCGGGGGACGCGGCACCCGACGTTCCCGACCTGGCGCCGCCCGAGGGCCGGCTGCCCGGGGATCTCGTCGTCCGCACCACGCCCGACATCGAACTGCGGCACGGTATGCAGGTCCCCCTCCTCGTGGACCTCGCCCATCTGTTCGTCTTCGACCAGCACGGTGAACGCATCTGTCCGGCTCCGGCGCGGCTGCCGGACCTGGAGGAGTGAGTTCCGCTAGGCAGACCGGCATGACCCCGCACAGCCTGCGCGCCCGTCCGGTCGCCGCCACTGCCACCGCCCTGCTCCTCGCCGGCGCCACCGCCGCCCATGCCGTCCTCGGCGACGAGGAACCGCGGACGGCGGTGCGCGGAGCCGCGTACGTGGAGACCCGGCTCCTCTTCGGCACGGCGCGGCCCGACGGCGGATCCGCCGTCACCGACCGGCAGTTCATGGACTTCGTCGACCACGAGGTGACGCCGCAGTTCCCCGGCGGACTCACCGTGCGGGAGGGGCGCGGCCGGTGGCGGGACGCGCACGGCGTGATCGAGCGGGAGCGGTCGTACGAGCTGGGGCTGCTCTACCCGGTCGCGCGGGCCGCCGCGAGCGACCGGAGGATCGAGGAGATCCGGAGTGCCTACGAGCGGGCGTTCGCCCAGGAGTCGGTGGGCCGGGTCGACGACCACGAGCAGGTCGACTTCTGACGGACGGCACCGAGGGCGCCCTGGGGCCGGCCACCCCTGGCGCCCCAAAACTATCATCGCTAGTTTAGGGTCCGGACGACGCGTCCCCGCCCGGGAGGAACACGATGAAGGCACATGACGGCATGTACATCGACGGCACCTGGCGCCCCGCCGCCGGCCGGGACACGATCGAGGTCGTGAACCCGGTCGACGAGCAGGTGATCGGCCGGGTCCCGGCGGGCACGGCCGAGGACGTCGACGCCGCCGTGCGCGCGGCCCGCGCCGCCTTCCCGGGCTGGGCCGCGACCCCGCCCGCCGAGCGGGCCGCGCGGCTCGGCGCGCTCCGCGACGCACTCGTCGCGCGCAAGGACGAGATCGCGGAGACCGTGACGGCCGAGCTGGGCTCGCCGCTCGCGTTCTCGCAGACCGTGCACGCGGGCGTGCCGATCCTGGTCGCCGGCTCCTACGCCGAACTGGCCGCGACGCACGACTTCGAGGAGAAGGTCGGCAACTCGACCGTCTACCAGGAGCCCGTCGGCGTCGTCGGCGCGATCACCCCGTGGAACTACCCGCTGCACCAGATCGTCGCCAAGGTCGCCCCGGCGCTCGCGGCGGGCTGCACCGTCGTCCTGAAGCCCGCCGAGGACACCCCGCTCACCGCACAGCTCTTCGCCGAGGCCGTGGCCGACGCGGGCATCCCGGCCGGTGTGTTCAACCTCGTCACCGGTCTCGGCCCGGTCGCGGGCCAGTCCCTCGCCGAGCACCCGGACGTCGACCTGGTCTCCTTCACCGGCTCCACCGCGGTCGGCCGGCGGATCGGCGCCACGGCAGGGGCCGCCGTCAAGCGGGTCGCCCTCGAACTGGGCGGCAAGTCCGCCAACGTCATCCTGCCCAGCGCCGACCTGGCCAAGGCGGTGGCCGTCGGGGTCGCCAACGTGATGTCCAACTCGGGCCAGACGTGCAGCGCCTGGACCCGGATGCTCGTGCACACCGGGCAGTACGAGGAGGCGGTCGAACTGGCCGCGACCGCCGCCGCGAAGTACGGCGACCGCATCGGGCCCGTCGTCAACGCCAAGCAGCGCGACCGCGTCCGCGGCTACATCGACAAGGGCCTGGCCGAAGGCGCGCGGCTCGTCGCGGGCGGCACCGAATCCCCGCACGCACAGGGGTTCTTCGTCAGCCCCACCGTCTTCGCCGACGTGACCGAGGAGATGTCGATCGCCCAGGAGGAGATCTTCGGGCCGGTCCTGTCGATCATCCGCTACGAGGACGAGGAGGACGCCCTGCGGATCGCCAACGGCACGGTGTACGGGCTCGCGGGCGCGGTATGGGCGGGTGAGGAGTCCGAGGCGGTCGCCTTCGCGCGGCGGCTCGAGACGGGGCAGGTCGACATCAACGGAGGACGCTTCAACCCCCTCGCCCCGTTCGGCGGTTACAAGCAGTCGGGCGTCGGCCGCGAGCTCGGATCGCACGGCCTGTCCGAGTACCTCCAGACCAAATCCCTCCAGTTCTAGACCCTAGGAGCACGCACATGGTTCGCGCCGCCGTCCTTCCCGCCGTGGGCGCTCCCCTGGAGATCGCCGAGATCGACCTCCCCGAACCGGGCCCCGGCCGGGTCAGGGTCAGGCTCGCCGCCGCCGGGGTCTGCCACTCCGACCTGTCCCTGTCCGACGGCACCATGCGGGTACCCGTCCCCGCCGTCCTCGGACACGAGGGCGCCGGCACCGTCGTCTCCGTCGGCGAGGGCGTCACCCATGTCGCGCCCGGCGACGGCGTGGTCCTCAACTGGGCGCCGTCCTGCGGCGCCTGCCACGCCTGTTCGCTCGGCGAGGTGTGGCTGTGCGCCAACGCCCTGGCCGGCACGGCGGACGTGTACGCGCGCCGCGCCTCGGACGGCAGCGACCTCCATCCCGGCCTGAACGTGGCCGCGTTCGCCGAGGAGACCGTCGTCGCCGCGAGCTGCGTCCTGCCCGCACCGGACGGAGTCCCCCTGGTCGACGCGGCCCTGCTCGGCTGCGCGGTCCTCACCGGTTACGGCGCCGTCCACCACTGCGCGCAGGTGCGGCCCGGCGAGACGGTCGCGGTGTTCGGTGCCGGCGGGGTCGGGCTCGCGGCCCTCCAGGCCGCCCGGATCGCGGGTGCCTCGCAGATCGTCGCCGTAGACGTCTCGCCCGAGAAGGAGTCCCTCGCGCGGGACGCGGGAGCGACCGACTACGTCGTCGCCTCCGACGCCACCGCGCGCGAGATCCGCGGCCTCACCGGCAAGCAGGGCGTCGACGTCGCCGTCGAGTGCGTGGGGCGCGCCGTGACCATCCGCACCGCCTGGGACTCCACACGGCGCGGCGGCCGCACCACCGTCGTCGGTATCGGCGGCAAGGACCAGCAGGTCACCTTCAACGCGCTGGAGATCTTCCACTGGGGCAGGACCCTCGCGGGCTGCGTCTACGGCAACTGCGACCCGGCGCGGGACCTGCCGGTCCTCGCGGAGCACGTCCGCGCCGGGCGCCTGGACCTCGGGAGCCTGGTCACGGACCGGATCGCCCTCGACGGCATCCCGGCGGCGTTCGACAACATGATCGCGGGCAAGGGCGGCCGGGCCCTGGTCGTGTTCTAGCCGTGGCCGCCCGATCCCGGGCCGGTGCCGGTCCGGGATCAGGCGGACCGGTGCCGGTCCGGGATCAGGCCTGCTCCGGCTCGGGGCGGCGCTCCGGCGCGGCCGCCACCGTCCCGGCGTCCGGGGGCACGAGTTCCGAGGCCGCCGCCGTCCCGGCACGGGGCCTGGAGCGCGACACCGCGACACCCGCCAGGCACAACGCCCCGCCCGCCAGGGTGAGCGGCCCTGGCACCTCGCCGAGGAACAACCAGGACATCAGGACGACGAGGGCGGGCACCGCGTACGTCGTCGCGCCCATACGGCTGGCGGTGGTGCGGGCCAGCGCGTACGCCCAGGTCGTGAAGGCCAGTGCGGTCGGGAAGAGGCCCAGGTAGACCATGTTGAGCGTGGCGGAGGCCGGCGCCTTCGCGGCCTCCGCCACGAGCTGCCCGGCGAAGGGCAGGCAGGCGACGGCGCCGACCAGGCAGCCGAACGTCGTGACCTGGAGCGCGCCGGCCCGGCCGAGCGCCGGCTTCTGCGCCACGACACCGCCCGCGTAGCCCACCGCGGCGAGCAGACACAGGACGACCCCGAGGACCGACGAGCCGCCCTCGCCGGACATCGACAGGCCGACGGCGACGGCACCCGCGAACGACACGGCCATGCCCGCCAGCAGCCGGGGCGGCATCGGGTCCCCGAGCAGCCGGGAGCCGAGAAGGGCGATGAGGATGGGGCCGACGTTCACCACGAGTGCGGCCGTGCCCGCGTCCACCTGCTGCTCGCCCCAGTTCAGGACGACCATGTAGAAGCCGAACCACAGCAGCCCGGATATCGCGATCCCGGGCCAGGCCGCCCGGGGCGGCCACCCCTGCCTGCGGACCAGACAGACGGCCCCGAGCGCGAGGGCCCCGGCGAGCAGCCGCCCCAGTGCCAGCGCGCCCGGCGAGTACGCCTCGCCCGCGCTGCGGATCGACACGAAGGCGGAGGCCCACAGTCCGACGGTGACGGTCGCGGCGCCCGCGGCGAGCAGCCGCGTGCGTCCGGTGGGCGGGGCGGGCCGGGAGGTGTTCATCATGCTCCTGAGGCTAGGCGGGGGGCGAGCGGAGGTCTCGCGGATTTCGGACGCCTGCCTGCGGCGCCGGTGCCGCGTCGCCGTGCGCGAGCAAGGGGCGGGCAGGGGCAGGTCAGCGCAGCGCGGCGGCCTCGACACCCAGGAGCTCCGCGAGGGCCCGTTCGCCCTCGGGGGTCACCTTGACGGCCCGCTCCGTGCCGACGCGCACACACCACTTCGCGTCCAGGGCGTGCCGGCACAGGGCCGCGCCGGCGCCGCCCGCGAGGTGCGGCCGGCGTTCGGTCCAGTCCAGACAGGCCCGGGTGAGCGGGCGACGGGCCGTGAGGTCGAGGCCGATGCCGACGGACTCGAACCACCGCAGTCCGGCGTCGGTGAGGGCGAACCCGGTGTCCTGGCGGAGCAGGCCGCGGGCGGTGAGGGCATCGGTGAGGGCGATGCCGAGGCGCCCGGCGAGATGGTCGTAGCAGGTGCGGCCGCGGGCCATCGCCGACACCGCGCTCGACTCCCGGAGCGTGCGCGGGCGTCCGGCCCCGGCCGGCCCGACGTGGGCGGCGAGATCCTCGACGATCTGCGCGACACGGGGGCTCGCCAGCCGTACGTAGCGGTGCCTGCCCTGCCGTTCCTCGGTGAGCAGCCCGCCCGTGACGAGCCTGCCGAGGTGCTCGCTGGCCGTGGAGGGGGCGACCTGGGCGTGCCGGGCCAGCTCGCCCGCGGTCCAGGCCCGCCCGTCGAGCAGAGCGAGCAGGAACCCGGCCCGCGTCTCGTCCGCGATCAGCGCCGCGAACCCCGCGAGCCCCGCTGCCCTGCTGTGCGTCGGCCTCGTCATGCCCTCCAGCATGCGCCACGGACGTTACGGCCCTCGCCGAAACGTCCTCACCGCAGGCGTGCCGGTTCGTCCGTGGAGCCCGGACGCGGCGGCCGAGGTGGGGTATGCCCGCGGAGCTCGGACGTGACCGCCGGAGACGGAGGCGTGGGCACGTCCCAGCCGTCCCGGACGCGGTCGCCGGAGGACGAGGTGCCGAGGTGTGACCGCTGCCGGGCGTGGAGGCCGGAGGCCGAGGTGCCGGGAGGTGCGTGGAGCCTGCGTGGAGCCGTGGCGTGGCGGCGGGAGGGCGAGGTGCCGGGAGGTGCGTGGAGCCGTGGCGTGGCGGCGGGAGGCCGAGGTGTCGAGCGGCCTCACAGGCCCTGCGGCGCGAGGCTGAGGCGGGCGAGGTGTCTTCGCCGTCCCGGGCGTGGCCACGGGGGAGACCGCCGGCCTGACCGAACCGGGTTCGCTCAGCTTCCCACCGTCAGCTGCGCGTACTGGGCCGACAGGCCGTCCAGCAGCGCGGTGAGGCCCGTCTCGAAGGCCCGTTCGTCGATCTTCTCCTGCTGCTCGGCGAGCAGGTGTGCCTGCCCCAGGTGGGGATAGTCCGCGGGGTCGTACGCGTCCGCGTCGTCGACGAAGCCCCCGGCGAACGAGCCCAGCGCGGAGCCCATGATGAAGTACCGCATCAGCGCCCCGATCGAGGTGGCCTGGGAGGGCGGCCACCCCGCCTCGACCATGGCGCCGAACACCGCGTCGGCGAGCCGCAGGCCCGCGGGCCGCCGCCCGGGGCCGCGCGCGAGCACCGGAACGATGTTCGGGTGGTCGCGCAGAGCGGCCCGGTAGGAGACGGCCCAGTCGTGCAGCGCGGTGCGCCACTCTCGGCCGTCCTCGAACATCGTCAGGTCGACCTGGGCGCTGACCGAGTCCGCGACCGCCTCCAGGATCTGGTCCTTGGTGCGGAAGTGGTTGTACAGGGACGGCCCGCTGACGCCGAGTTCGGCGGCGAGCCGGCGCGTCGAGACGGCCGCGAGGCCCTCGGCGTCCACCAGGGCCCGTGCGGTGTCCACGATGCGGTCGGTGCTCAGCAGGGGCTTGCGCGGTCGGGCCATGGCGCACATAGTAGGGCTGCATTCGGAAACTAGCAGTGCTAATTTAAATGTACTGCTTTCCATGTCCGCGATCTGTGGGGTGACTCGGTATGAACCTGGAGCTCAGCGAGGAGCAGACCGCCGTCCGGCAACTCGCCAAGGACTTCGTGGACCGCGAGATCGCCCCCCACGTCGTCGAGTGGGACCGCGCCGAGGAGGTCGACCGGTCCATCGTGAAGAAGCTGGCCGAGGTCGGCTTCCTCGGGCTGACCATCGACGAGGAGTACGGCGGCAGCGGCGGCGACCACCTGGCGTACTGCCTGGTCACGGAGGAGCTGGGACGCGGCGACTCGTCCGTCCGCGGCATCGTCTCCGTCTCGCTGGGCCTCGTCGCCAAGTCGATCGCCCACTGGGGCACCGAGGAGCAGAAGCGGCGCTGGCTGCCGGGGCTCACGGCCGGCGAGTACGTCGGCTGCTTCGGGCTCACCGAGCCCGGTACGGGATCGGACGCGGGCAGCCTGGCGACCCGGGCCGTGCGCGACGGCGACGACTATGTCATCAACGGCACCAAGATGTTCATCACCAACGGCACCTGGGCCGACGTCGTCCTGCTGTTCGCCCGCTCCACCGACGCGCCCGGCCACAAGGGCGTCTCGGCCTTCCTGATACCGGCCGACACCCCCGGCCTTAGCCGCCGCACCATCCACGGCAAGCTCGGGCTGCGCGGGCAGGCCACCGCGGAACTGGTCCTCGAGGACGTACGGGTACCGGCGAGCGCGATGATGGCGCCCGAGGGCAGGGGCTTCGCCGTCGCGATGTCGGCGCTCGCCAAGGGCCGGATGTCGGTGGCGGCGGGCTGCGTCGGCATCGCCCAGGCCGCGCTGGACGCCGCGGTGCGGTACGCGTCCGAACGGGAGCAGTTCGCAAAGCCCATCGCCCAGCACCAGCTGGTGCAGGAGCTGATCAGCGACATCGCCGTCGACGTGGACGCCGCACGGCTGCTGACCTGGCGGGTCGCCGATCTCGTCGACCGCGGCCTGCCGTTCGCCACCGAGTCGTCGAAGGCCAAGCTGTTCGCCTCCGAGGCCGCCGTGCGCGCCGCGAACAACGCCCTCCAGGTCTTCGGCGGCTACGGCTACATCGACGAGTACCCGGCGGGCAAGCTGCTGCGCGACGCGCGCGTGATGACCCTCTACGAAGGCACCAGCCAGATCCAGAAGCTGGTCATCGGGCGTGCCCTGACCGGGGTTTCGGCCTTCTGAGTACGTCCCGCGCGTTCCTGAGTATCTCGGCGGATGCGACGGCCCGGCCCCGGCGGCGAGGCTTTCCCCATGAGTGAGACACCGGTCAAGCAGCAGAACACGGCCGCCTTCTACGGGCAGGCCGTCGCCTCCTTCTCGGTCGCGATGGCCGCGACCGCCCTGGGCATCTTCAAGCTCCAGGCCGACGCCTGGGTGCGGGGCTTCCTCGCCATCGCGGTCCTGTACCTGGTGACGTCCGCCTTCACCCTGGCCAAGGTGATCCGCGACCGTCAGGACGGTATGCGCGCCGGCGGGCGGGTGTACGACCCCTTCGAGAAGCTCTGATCCACCCCCGGGGCGGGGCATTTCGCCCCGGGCGGGGGCTCCCGTCCTGAGCGGGGGATCTAAGCGGGCGCTCAGGTTCAGGGGTATGGTGTTCACCCTGTCGGTGGAGAAGGGGCGAACAGCGATGAGTACGGCGGAGGAGACGGCCGGCGGCGAGATGCAGCCGTGGGCCGAGGTCACCCCGGACGCGGCCCGGCGGCTGCTCGTCGCCGCCGTGGAGGCCTTCGCCGAGCGCGGGTACCACGCGACGACGACCCGGGACATCGCGGGCCGCGCGGGCATGAGCCCTGCCGCCCTGTACATCCACTTCAAGACCAAGGAAGAGCTGCTCCACCGGATCAGCAGGATCGGCCACGCGAAGGCCCTGGACATCCTGCGGACGGCCGCCCGGGGCGAGGGTGACGCGACAGAGCGTCTCGCGGACGCCGTGAGCTCCTTCGTGCGCTGGCACGCCGGAGGGCGCACCACCGCGCGGGTCGTGCAGTACGAACTGGACTCGCTCGGACCCGACGCCCGCGCCGAGATCATCGGCCTGCGCCGCCAGGTCGACGCCGAGGTGCGCGGGATCATCCAGGACGGCGTGGCCGCGGGCGACTTCGACGTCCCGGACGTCCCCGGCACCACCCTCGCCGTGCTCTCCCTCTGCATCGACGTGGCCCGCTGGTTCAACGTGAACGGACCCCGGACGCCGGACGAGGTCGGCGCGCTCTACGCCGACCTCGTGCTGCGGATGGTGGGAGCCGGGAAGTAGCCCGGGCGCACCGCGCGGCGGTCAGAAGTAGTAGCGGGACACCGACTCGGCCACGCACACCGGCTTGTCGCCGCCCTCGCGCTCGACGGTCACCGCGGCCGTGACCTGCACGCCGCCGCCCGCCTCGGTGACCTCCGTGAGGACCGCGGTGGCACGCAGCCGGGAGCCCACCGGCACCGGGGCGGGGAAGCGCACCTTGTTGCTGCCGTAGTTGACGCCCATCTTCATACCCTCGACGCGCATGACCTGCGGCACCAGCGCGGGCAGCAGCGACAGCGTGAGGTAGCCGTGCGCGATGGTCGTGCCGAACGGGCCCGCGGCGGCCTTCTCCGGGTCCACGTGGATCCACTGGTGGTCGCCCGTGGCGTCCGCGAACAGGTCGATCCGCTTCTGGTCGACCTCCAGCCAGTCGCTGTGTCCCAGCTGTTCGCCCACCGCCGCCTTCAGGTCGTCGGCGGACGTGAAGATCCTCGGCTCTGCCATGTCCCTGGCCTCCCACGTCGCAATGTCTAAGCAACTGCTTAGCATGGTCGGGTGGAGGGCTCCTGTCAACGCACCGCGGGCATGCCGGGGTGGGTTAGGTTCGAGGGGTGCCCCAGATTCCAGAGAAGATCCACGAGCTCACGGTCGGTCAGCTGTCCGCCCGCAGCGGCGCGGCCGTCTCCGCCCTGCACTTCTACGAGTCCAAGGGCCTGATCAGCAGCCGCCGCACCAGCGGGAACCAACGCCGCTACCACCGAGACGCACTGCGTCGCGTCGCCTTCGTCCGGGCCGCGCAGCGCGTCGGCATCCCGCTCGCCACGATCCGCGAGGCCCTGGCCGAACTCCCCGAGGAGCGCACCCCGACGCGGGAGGACTGGGCCCGGCTCTCGGAGGCATGGCGCTCCGAACTCGACGAGCGCATCAAGCAGCTGGGCCGGCTGCGGGACCACCTCACCGACTGCATCGGCTGCGGCTGCCTGTCCCTGGAGAACTGTGTGCTCTCCAACCCGGACGACGTCTTCGGCGAGCGTCAGGCCGGCTCCCGGCTCATGGTGGAACGCTCCGGCCGCACCACGCGGCCGGAGCCGGCGAACGACTGCCGCTGAGCCTGGTCACCGGCCTTGCGGAAGCCTTCGTGTGACGGCCTCCAGGCTGGTCACCGGGCTGACGTGAGCCGGTGCGCGACGGCCGCCGGGCATCGTCGCGGGGCCCCGCGTCGGGGCGGGCTCCGGCGGCGCACCTGCGCCACGTCCGGTCCCGGCGCGTCGGGGGCCGGGACCGGTGGGCGCGGTGGGTCACTCGTACTCCGTGCCGCCCTTGCGGGTCAGGTAGGCCGGGCTGACCGCCTTCGCGATGGCCCGGCCGCCCGTCACCGGGCTGTAGCGCTCGGTGGACGTACGGACGACCACGCCCTCGCGCAGGTGCAGGTCGCGCCCGGACACCGTCTCCCGGCCGGTCGCGGTCTCCAGGACCTTCGCGATGTCGTACGGCCCCTCGTACAGCCTTGGCACCAGCGGCAGTTCGCCGTCCAGCAGGGCCGCCGCGTCCAGCCAGCGGACCTCGCCGTCGATCTCCGCGGACACGTCGAACACGGCGTACCCCAGGGACTCGCGGCGTCCGTCGGCGCCGTACGACAGGTCCTGCACGCCCGCCCCGTACACCTCGCCGAAGATGCCTACGCGGCGCGCGCCCAGGTGGCCGGCGAGCCGGGCCGCGGCCTCCGCGACCCCGTGCCCGCGCACGGCCCGCCAGTACAGATTGCGCGGATCCTCCTTCAGGGCGAGGGACTTGGCGCCGAAACCCTTCGAGGAGACGTACACGCGGTCCTCGTCGGCGACGTACGTCAGCAGGCAGGCCGATCCGTGCAGCTTCTCGGTCAGGACGACGGGTTCGCCGGGGGTGAAGATGTCCGGGTAGCGCTGGAGGTTCTCGATGTCGACCCAGGGCAGCAGGTCGGGCGCGGACTCGACGTCACCGTCCATCGTGGGCGGGACGGGCGGCACCCACTTGACGATGCCGAGCACCTCGGCGAAGTCGGTCCCCTCCTCGGCGGCCCGCGCCAGGTCGACGTCCGCCAGCGCCCGCGGACGGCACACGATGCCCTGCGACAGCTCACCGCGCAGCCGTACCGCCTTGACCCGGTCCGAGCCGCTCCCCGCCAGACGGCCGGTCAGACCGAGCTCCTCGATCAGCCCGGCCGGGAGGACGGACTGCTCCGGGATGTAGACGGCTCGCTCGCCGGTGCGGTAGGCGCCCTTGGCGACCACGGCCCGGTAGAGGCCGACCTGGGCCAGTTCGAGGGCGTCGGCGTTCGGATGCTCGTGGATGGTCAGCACTTCGGCGGTGACGCGCAGCGTCGACATCGGGACTCCTCGGGTTCCTCAGCTGTGTTTCATCGCCTCCCACTGTCCGGACGGGAAAGTGCTGGATCGAGCGGATTTGCTGCTGCTAGCGTGTGGCGCTTCCGCTGCGCGCCGTGCGGTACTCGGCCAGCGCGTGCGTCACCAACTGAGCGTTGGAAGCGGCCCGTTGCCCGTCAGGCAGGGTCAGGGTGTCCTCCAGGCCGATACGGGTGGACAGCCCCTGCCGCCCCGCGAGCCGCAGCACCGGCCAGGTGCCGCCGTCGACGCCGTGCAGCAGCACGGGCCGGCCGTGGTGCCGCTCCGTGCGGGTGGGGTCACCGGCACGCGAGGGGCCTGCGCCGAGATCGGCGAGCAGCGTCAGGCCCGATTCCTGCGCCTGGCGCGGCGAGTCGTCCATGACCTCGGCCAGGACACGCAGGACGCGCGGCCCGAGGGGCGACGCGGCGAAGCGCTCCGCGCCGTCCGTGCCCGACCAGATGCCCGCCTCCACGTCGATGCCACGGTCGAGGAGCGCCGCCGCCACGTCCTCGGCGCCCGGCTCGTGCCAGTTGACCGAGGCGTGGTCGGGCAGGACGGTCCAGGACCGGACCTGCTCCACGCGGGCCGCCGGATCTGGCTCGGCCCACGCGCCCGTGGTCACCCCGACCGGGACGTCCACCCGCGCCCGTATCGCCTCCAGGGTGGCCGCCAGGGCCTTCGGCGACAAAGTGTCCTGGCCGCAGGGGGACTTGGGATGGACATGGATGTCCGACGCCCCGGCCGCGACGGCCTCGGCCGCGGACCGGGCCATCTCCTCCGGCGACATCGGCACGACGGCACCGTCGGCCGACCCGCGCGCTCCGTTCAGACAGACCTGCACCATGCCTAGATGGTGCCACCCACCACCGACAACCGGACATCGACGGCCGCGCCCCGGACCGTACCCCGCGGGCGACTGCGGCGCGGTCCGGGGCGGCCTCGGACGCTCGTGGGTCGCTGGCGACCCCACGTCGTGGACGGTCGGCCGGGGCCCGACGGGATCGAGGCGCCGTCGGGCGGCCTTGCGGAGCCGTCGCGCCGCGGACGCCTCCACGACGGGGCGCGGCGGCCCTGCGGGACGGTCCAGCCGGGGCGGCGCCGCAGGGATCGGCGAGCAGCGGGCGATCCCGGGAGCGCCCTCTGCCGAGTTGGCCCCCCAGGGCCGTTGGTCCGTGGCGCCCCACCACGTGGACAGGCTCCAGGCCGGCCCCGGGTGGTCGACGGGCCGCAGGCGGCGAGCCGTTGGGCGGCGCCCGGGGGAGCGACGCGCGGCGGCGGCCCTGGGCGGCGGTCAGGTCCAGCTGGCCCCACGATCGACAGGCCGCGGCGGCCCACGGCGTCGACGGGCCTCGGGACAGCCCCCGCGGGGGCGACGGCCCTCGGCGGACCTGTCGGCCGACGGGCCGGCGGGCCAAGGGCGTTCGCGCGGGGGTGCGGCTCCGTCGACGCACCCCCGTCCTGCTCAGGCCGACATCAGCAGCCGTCCACGCCTGGACTCCGCCAGGGCCTCGGGTGTCAGAACGGGCCGTGGCACCACGATTCCGCAGCTCGTGCAGACGGGTCCCGACGACGGCTCGTGGGCCAGGTCGTACCTCCAGATGAGGCGCTCTCCGGCGCACACCGGGCAGACCGTGCCCGGCTCGCGCTCCAGCGCGGCGATCAGCCGCCGCAGCACCTCGGCCAGTGGTTCACGGGGGTGTACGCGGGGGTCGTCGCACCATGCGACGCCGAAGCCGCCCCAGGTCAGCCGGTGCCAGTCGTCGACACTGCCCGGCCTGCGCAGTCCGTCGTGCTTCTCCTTCTTGCGGCGCTGCGCGAACTGAACCTCGTAGGCGAGCCAGACGGAGCGGGCCTCCTCCAACTCCTCCAGCGCGGCCACGAGCCGCGCCGGATCGGGGGACCGGTCCTCCGGACCGAACCCGGCCCGGGAGCACAGATGGTCCCAGGTCGCCCGGTGCCCATAAGGGGCGAACCTCTCAAGGCACTTGCGCAGCGAGTACCGCCGCAGTGCCAGATCGCACCTCGGATCCCGCACCTGTCTCGCCAGACTCCGGAAACCCGCCATCGCCCTGCACCTCCGTCACACCTGCACCTGAACTTCGGTCACTTCGGCGTCGTCGTACGGACGTCGCCGAATAGACGTATCGACAAGCGATTCGGCTCCATCCTTTTTCCGATGACCGCCACCAGCCGACCGCCGAGTCCCTCCCGGCCTGCCTCCCACCGCTGTCAGCCGCCTGCCGGCGGCCCGGTCCGGGTGCGATGAATCCAAAAAACTGACGCATGTTCATCTTCCAACTCGGGGATACCGGCGGTAACGTCCGGCCCACCCCCGTCGGGAGGAGCTGCCATGCCACGGCGCACCCCACGTACCGTCCTCGACAGACTGAGAACTCCCCGTCGATTCCCCAAGTTCCTCAAGAGCGCATCCGTATGCGTGCTCATTGCCGGTCTTTTGTCACCCCTTTCCCAGGCGGCGGCAATCGCGGCACCCTCGGCGGCCGCCTCGAACGACTACTGCGGCGGCCAGTGCTCCGACATCCTCCCGCCCGGTGAGAACGGCAACGCGACCCTCGTCGAGATCCTGCTCAACCAGGCATTCGGTACCCAGCCGGGCCACGCGGAGGACCAGCTCGCCCCCTACGGCAACCTGGCCAAGGGCTACTCCGGGCTCACCGACGCCAAGATCAACGACTTCTTCAACGACGCGTCCTTCGGCGTGGCTTCGGACCAGGTCGCCTCCACCACCAAGCCGCGCAGCGACGTGACGATCGTGCGGGACAAGAAGACGGGCGTCCCGCACATCACCGGCACCACCCGGTACGGCACCGAGTTCGGCGCGGGGTACGCCGCCGCCCAGGACCGGCTGTGGCTGATGGACGTCTTCCGGCACGTCGGACGCGGTCAGCTGACCTCGTTCGCCGGCGGAGCCCCGTCCAACCAGGGGCTGGAGCAGGAGTTCTGGCGCAACGCCCCCTACACCGAGGCGGATCTCCAGGCCCAGATCGACAACGCCACCGCCCAGGCCGGCGAGCGCGGCAAGCAGGCCCTCGCCGACGCCGACGCCTACATCGCCGGCATCAACGCCTACATCGACGCCTCCGACAGCGGTCGCTACTTCCCCGGCGAGTACGTCCTGACCGGGCACAAGGACTCCATCACCAACGCCGGCACCATCGACCACTTCAAGCTCACCGACCTGGTCGCGCTGGCCTCCGTCATCGGCGCGCTCTTCGGCTCCGGAGGCGGCGGCGAGGTCAACAACGCCCTCTCGCTGCTCGCCGCCCAGTCCAAGTACGGCGTGGTGGAGGGCACCAAGGTCTGGGAGTCCTTCCGGCAGCGCAACGACCCGGAGGCCGTGCTCACCGTCCACGACGGCGAGAGCTTCCCGTATGCCGTCAAACCGGCCGACGCGCAGGGCCAGGCCCTGCCCGACGCCGGTTCGGTGACCCGGGAGCCGCTCGTCTACGACCGCACCGGCAGCGCGGGGACCGCCGCCGCCACCGGCGCCTCCACGACGGCCGCCAAGACCTCCGTCAGCTCGGCGAAGCGCGGTATGTCCAACGCCCTCGTGGTGAGCGGCAAGCACACGGCGAGTGGCC
This sequence comes from Streptomyces sp. 142MFCol3.1, assembly GCF_000424945.1. NCBI lineage: Bacteria > Bacillati > Actinomycetota > Actinomycetes > Kitasatosporales > Streptomycetaceae > Streptomyces > Streptomyces sp. 142MFCol3.1. The sequence goes on along the minus strand of NZ_AUKV01000011.1, from coordinate 241,134 downwards.
ACCCGATCGCCGTCTTCGGTCCGCAGACCGGCTACTTCGCGCCGCAGCTGCTCATGCTCCAGGAGATCCAGGGACCGGGCCTGAGCGCCCGCGGCGCCTCCTTCGCCGGCCTGAGCATGTACGTCGAACTCGGCCGCGGCCAGGACTACTCCTGGAGCGCCACGACGTCGGGCCAGGACATCATCGACACCTACGCCGTCGAGCTGTGCCAGGACGACTACCACTACCTGTACCACGGCACCTGCACGGCGATGGACAAGGTCGAGCGGACCAACTCCTGGAAGCCGACCGTCGCCGACGGCACCGCGGCGGGCTCGTACCGGATGCAGGTCTACCGGACCGAGTACGGCCCCGTGGAGTACCGCGCGACCGTCGGCGGGAAGAAGGTCGCGTACACCACGCTGCGCTCGTCCTTCATGCACGAGGCCGACTCGATCATCGGCTTCCAGATGCTCAACGACCCCGACTACGTGAAGAGCCCGCAGACCTTCCAGAGCGCGGTGCAGCACATCAACTACACCTTCAACTGGTTCTACGCCGACTCCTCGCACACCGCGTACTACAACAGCGGGGACAACCCGGTGCGCGCCACCGGTGTCGACGCCGACTTCCCCGTGTGGGCGCAGCCCGCGTACGAGTGGCGGAACTGGGACGCCGCGACGAACACCGCCCAGTACACTCCGGCCTCCGAGCACCCCAACTCCGTGGACCAGGACTACTACATCTCCTGGAACAACAAGCAGGCCAAGGACTACGCCGCGGCCCCCTGGGGCGAGGGCTCGGTGCATCGCGGCAACCTCCTGGAGGACCGCGTCGAGAAGCTCGTCTCCGCGGGCGGAGTGACCAGGTCCGCGCTGGTGAAGGCCATGGCCGACGCGGCCCTCGCCGACCTGCGGGCCGAGGACGTGCTGCCGAAGCTGCTGAAGGTGATCAACAGCTCGACGGTCACCGACCCCGCCGCCGCGGCGGCGGTGAGCAAGCTCTCGGCCTGGGTCACGGCCGGCGCGAAGCGCACGGAGACCTCGGCCGGATCCCACACGTACGCCGACGCCGACGCGATCCGCGTCCTGGACGCATGGTGGCCGTTGCTGGTGAAGGCGGAGTTCGAGCCGGTCCTCGGCAGCGACCTGTACGCCGCGTTCACCGGCAGCATCCCCGTCGACGAGGCGCCGTCGGCCGGACACGGACCCACCGGCTCGCACGCCGGAAGCTCCTTCCAGTACGGCTGGTGGAGCTATGTCGACAAGGACATCCGGGCCGTGCTCGGCGAGTCGGTGCAGGGCGGCCTGACGCAGAAGTACTGCGGTTCCGGCAGCCTCGGCGCCTGCCGTGACGCACTGATCAACACTCTGAAGGAAGCCGCGGGCAAGACCGCCGCCCAGGTCTACCCGGGCGACGACCAGTGCTCGGCGGGCGACCAGTGGTGCGCCGACTCGATCGTCCAGCGCACCCTCGGCGGCATCAAGCACGGCAAGATCAGCTGGCAGAACCGGCCGACCTACCAGCAGGTGGTCGAGTACACCTCGCACCGGTAGCCGGCCCGGCACGAGGACGCCGGCGGCCCGGGGGCCGCCGGCGTCCTCGCGGGCGGCGGGTCAGCGGACGCGGCCCGCCGCCAGCACCAGCCGCGCCAGCTCCCGGTGGCAGATGTCGCTGTGGGCCCCGGAGGGCGCACCACCGCGCCGCACCACGGCCGCTGCGTCCACGTTCACGCAGCCGGAGGCGGGCAGTTGCGTGCGCAGGGCCTCGGCCAGCGCGTACTTCTTCGTCCCCGGCACCGCCTGCACCCCGTCGTGCCCCATCGCACCCCACTTGGCGCCCAGCAGCCGGTCGAGGCCGAACTCCGCCGTGGCCGTGCGGGAGTCGCCCGCCATCCGCGAGGCCAGCGGATAGATCTTCCCGAGCGCCGAGTCGAAGTGGGAGTAGCAGCACACCAGGGGGCCGTCGATGCGGTGGTGCTGGCCGTCGAGAACCCCGCTCGCCCGCGGGTCGTGCGGCAGCCGTGCGGCGAACGCGTAGTGCGAGAAGGCCCCTTGGAGCAGGGTCACCGACTTCACGGAACGCACGCCTTGCGGCAGCCCCCGCAGGGCGAAGGAGACCAGCCGCCCGCCGAAGCTGTGCCCGACGAGATGGACACGCACGTCCGGGGCCGTCTGCGCGAGTTGGCCCACGGCCCGCCCGAGTCCCCGCTCGCCGACCGTCCCCGCGCGCCGTTTCATCGCGTAGTACGTGGCCTGGCGCAGCAGTTCGTGAGCACCGTCCCACAGTCCGGGCAGCGCAAAGGCCTCACCGGCTCCGGGCCCGGCGAGCGCCCGCGCGAACTCGTCGCACATCGCCGCCGTGTCCCCGAAGAGCATCAGCGGATCGCCCTCCGGCACACCCTCCGCCAGTGTGTCCGCGGCGAAGGACGTCTGCGGCCCCTGCGGCCGGACCTCGACGAGCAGCCGCACGAGACGGCCGAACTCCTCCAGCGAGGCGCCCTCGTCCGGCCTCTGGTCCAGCAGCCGCGCGATCTGCTCGACCAACGTCGCCCGCCCGGGGAAGACCTCCAGGAGCGCGTGCCGGGTGTTCTTGTCTAGCACCGGCTGCGCGGTCGCCGTGTCCTGCGCGGCCACCGGCCGGGGGAAGTCGGGAATCGGCTCGTCCGAGAACCGCATCGACGGCCACACGACGCCCACGTACCCCAGGCGCGCGTTCGGGGCGAGTCCGGGGACGGGTTCGAAGAACCGGCTGTAGAGGCGGGTCGCACCAGAGCGGTCGTTGTTCCAGCCGTGCGCGAACACGATCAGATCGCGGACCCCCCGCCGGGGCACCTCCGCGAGCAGCCGGCCGAGCTCTGGGCCGTCGGCGTCCCCGTCCGCGTCGAAGGTGAGTTCCCAGTAAGGAGAGACACTCACTTGCGGATCGGCCATGACAGACCCCCTCGTCCCCCGTGGGCGGTGCGACATGGGCGCATCGTCCTACCGGAGCACGAGGTTGGCCATACGTCACGGCTCACTCACTCGTAGAGGAGATACTCCTTGCGCATCTGCCGGAAGGCCTTCAGCTCGTCCTGCCAGGCCGCCACGACCTCGTCGGCCGTCGCCCCGGTGTCGATCTTCGTGCGCACCAGGGTCGAGCCCGTGAGCTTGTCGATCCAGTTGTCGGAGCGCCAGGCGAAGCCGCTCCAGACCTGCTTGGCCGTCACGAGCAGTGCGATGCCGGTGCGTACGGGGTCGAAGGCGGCCCGGTCGTGCACATGGATCTGCACGCCCCCGATGGTCTTGCCCTGGAACTTGGAGAACGTGGGGGCGAAGTACGCCTCCCTGAAGTGCACGCCGGGCAGCCCGAGCCGTTCCGCCTTCGCGGCCCACCGCCCGTCGACACCCTCGGCGCCGAGCAGCTCGAACGGGCGGGTGGTGCCCCGCCCCTCCGACAGGTTGGTGCCCTCGAAGAGACAGGACCCCGAGTAGACCAGGGCGGTGTCGGGCGTCGGCATGTTCGGGCTCGGCGGCACCCAGGGCAGCCCGGAGGCGTCGTAGAAGTCCGAGCGCTTCCAGCCGGACATCAGGACCGTGTCCAGCTTCACCGGCTTCGTCAGGAACTCCTTGTTGAACAGCCGCGCCAGCTCCGCCACGGTCATCCCGTGCGCCTGGGAGACGGGCTGCCGTCCGACGAAGGTCGCGAACTCCTTGTGCAGGACGGGCCCGAGCGCGTTCCGTCCCGTCACCGGGTTCGGCCGGTCCAGCACCACGAAGCGCTTGCCGGCGAGCTGCGCCGCCTCCATGCAGTCGTACAGCGTCCAGATGTACGTGTAGAAGCGGGCGCCCACGTCCTGGATGTCGAAGACCACGGTGTCCACACCGGAGGCGGTGAAGACGTCGGCGAGCGGCTGCCCGCTCTTCTGGTACGTGTCGTAGACGGGGAGCCCGGTCGCCGGGTCGTCGTAGCGGCCCTCGGAACCACCGGCCTGCGCGGTGCCGCGGAAGCCGTGCTCGGGGCCGAAGACGGCGACCACGTTCACGCGTGCGTCGGCGTGCATGACGTCGACGATGTGCCGGACGTCGCGGGTGACGCCCGTCGGGTTGGTGACCACGCCGACCCGCTCGCCGTCCAGCAGGGCATAGCCGTCCTCTTCGAGGCGCTCGAAGCCGGTGCGCAGCTTGATGCGGCGGCCCGGGGCCGCCGCGGCCGGTACCGGAGCGAGGGCCGCCGCGGCGGTGCCGGCGGCGAGGACGGCCCGTCTGGACAGGGGGGTCCCCCCACGTCGTGCGGAGCCGGAAGCGTCGGGGCGCATGGTGTGACCTCCGTGATCGCGGAAGCTGGCATGGGCACGCTACGCGCTCCGCGGGGCGATCCGGAATACCGCGGGCGCGGCCCGGACCGCGGTACGCGTGCCGCCCGGCGAGGGCGCCACCGGGCTGTGACGGTGCCGCCGGGTGGCGACGGTGCCGTCGGGTCGTGACGGTGCCGCCGCCCCGCGACGGTGTGCCGGGCCCGTGTCCCGTCCCGCACCGCGGTGCCGTCCGGGCGAGGCCGCGCATGTCGCACCCGGATCACTACACACTGCCCGGGATCCACGGACGGCGCCCGTCGTACCGCGCGGGATTCGCCCGCCCGGGGTTCCGCAGGCGTCCCGGGGCGCGTGGCGCCGTCGGGGATGCCCGGCGGGAGGCGCGGTACGTCGGGATCGGTGGCCGGGAGCGCCGCCTTGCCGCGGGGGAGCCGCACAGATCACACCGCCCGGGCCTCCCGCGACGCCGGACACCTCTTCCCCCGCAACATACCGACTGGTTAGTCTGGCGCTGCAGCAGAGCCGATTCGCGTCGAAGGAGACCGATGGTGGAAGCCGTGCAGGATGCCCGAGTGGTCGTCACCGGAGCGGGAGGCGGTATCGGAGCCGCCCTGGCCCGGCGCTTCGCCGCCGAGGGGGCCAGGGTCGTCGTGAACGACCTGGACGCCGCCAAGGCCCGGGCCGTGGCCGACGAGATCGGCGCTGTCGCGGTCCCGGGCGACGCGTCCACGATCGTCGCCGAGGCGCGCGACGCCCTCGGCGGCACGATCGACGTCTACTGCGCCAACGCCGGTCTCGCCTCCGCCGGCACCGAGGCCGCCGGCGAGAAGGTCTGGGAACTCGCCTGGGACGTCAATGTGATGGCCCACGTACGCGCCGCCCAGGAGCTGCTCCCGGCCTGGCTGGAGCGCGGCAGCGGCCGGTTCGTCTCCACCGTCTCCGCCGCCGGACTGCTCACCATGATCGGCGCCGCGCCCTACAGCGTCACCAAGCACGGCGCGTACGCCTTCGCCGAATGGCTCTCCCTGACGTACCGCCACCGCGGCCTCAAGGTCCACGCGATCTGTCCGCAGGGCGTGCGCACCGACATGCTCGACGCCACGGGAAGCGCCGGTGACCTGGTGCTCCAGCCCACCGCCATCGAGCCCGAGGACGTCGCCGACGCGCTCTTCAAGGGCATCGAGGAGGACCGGTTTCTGATCCTGCCGCACCCCGAGGTCGCCGGGTTCTACGCGGCACGGGCCGCGGACCCCGACCGCTGGCTGACGAACATGAACCACATCCAGCAGAAGTGGGAGGCGGGCCGGTGACCACTTCCCTCTACGCCGCCCAGCCGTGGCTGGCGCTGCTCGACGAGGCCCAGCGTGCCCCCGTCAGCCCGCCCGACACCCTGGTGCACGCGGTCCGCGAGGCCGTGGCGCGCACCCCCGACCGCATCGCGCTCGCCTACTTCGACGGCCGGCTCAGCTACCGCGAGATCGACGCGCTGAGCGACTCCGTCGCCGGGCACCTCGCCGCCGGCGGCCTGGAGCGCGGCGACCGGGTCGCGATCCTGCTCCAGAACTCCCCGCAGTTCGTGGTCGCCCTGCTCGGCGCCTGGAAGGCCGGAGCGACCGTCGTCCCCGTCAACCCGATGTACAAGTCGGCCGAGGTCCGGCACGTGCTCGACGACGCCGCGGTCGTCGCGCTCGTCTGCTCCGACCGGGCCTGGGACTCCTACCTGCGGGAGACGGCCGCCGACTCCTCCGTGCGCCTCGTCCTGACGGCGTGCGAGCTGGACCTCCAGACGCGCAACGACACCCGCGTACTGAACTTCGGGCGGCTGCCCGCCGCCGCGGGCACCACCGACCTCGTGGCCGCCGCCCGGCAGGGCCACCCGGCACCCGGCGGCCGTGACCTCGGGCCCGCCGACATCGCCCTGATCAGCTACACCTCCGGCACGAGCGGCACCCCCAAGGGAGCCACCAACACGCACGGCAACATCATGTACAACGCCGAGCGGCAGCGGACCGGCCTCGGCCTGCCCGAGTCGCCCGTGTACTTCGCGATGGCGCCCCTGTTCCACATCACCGGTATGGTCTGCCAGCTCGCCGCCTGCCTCAACAGCCGTGGCACTCTCGTCCTCGCCTACCGTTTCGAGCCGGGGGTCGTCCTCGACGCGTTCGCCGAGCACGCGCCCCACTACACCGTCGGCCCGTCGACCGCCTTCATGGCCCTGGCCGCGCACCCGGCGGTCACCCCCGGGCACTTCGCCTCCTTCACGGTCATCTCCTCCGGCGGCGCCCCGCTGCCGCCCGCCCTCGTGGAGAAGTTCCGCGCCGGCTTCGGACCGTACATCCGCAACGGCTACGGCCTCACCGAGTGCACCGCGCCCTGCGCCTCCGTGCCACCGAGCCGCGAAGCGCCGGTCGACCCGGTCTCGGGGACGCTCGCGGTGGGTGTGCCCGGCCCCGACACCGTCGTCCGTATCGTCGACGACCTCGGGCAGGAGGTGCCGTTCGGGGAGCAGGGCGAGATCGTCGTACGGGGACCGCAGGTCGTCCCCGGCTACTGGCACCGCCCCGAGGCCACCGCCGAGACCTTCCCGGACGGCGAGCTGCGCACCGGCGACATCGGCTTCATGGACGCCGACGGCTGGCTGTACGTGGTCGACCGCAAGAAGGACATGATCAACGCGTCCGGTTTCAAGGTGTGGCCCCGAGAGGTCGAGGACGTCCTCTACACCCATCCGGCGGTCCGCGAGGCGGCCGTGGTGGGGGTGCCGGACGGCTACCGCGGCGAGACCGTCAAGGCTTACATCAGCCTGCGTCCGGGCGCCGAGGAGGACCCCGACGCGCTCGCCGCGTACTGCAAGGAGAGACTGGCCGCCTACAAATACCCGCGGGAGGTGGAGATCCTCCCCGACCTGCCGAAGACGGCAAGTGGGAAGATCCTCCGCCGGGAACTGCGTTCCCGCTCCCATGAGTCCCAGTAGACGACAACGCGAAGACAACCCTCGGAAGGCAGGTGGCGGCAGTGCCCAGAACGACGGACGGTGACGGCACGCCCGTCCCGCAGCGGCTCTTGGCCGCCGCCACCCGGCTCTTCGCGGAGCAGGGTTACGACCGGACCTCCGTGCAGGAGATCGTGGAGGCGGCCGGCGTCACCAAGGGGGCGCTGTACCACTACTTCGGATCCAAGGACGACCTCCTGCACGAGGTCTACGCGCGCGTGCTGCGCATCCAGCAGGAGCGGCTGGACGCCTTCGCCGACGCGGACGCGCCCGTCGAGGAGCGGTTGCGCGGTGCCGCGGCCGATGTCGTCGTCACGACGATCGACAACCTCGACGACGCGTCGATCTTCTTCCGCTCCATGCACCACCTCAGCCCCGAGAAGCACAAGCAGGTGCGTGCGGAACGGAGGCGCTACCACGAGCGCTTCCGCGCGCTGATCGAGGAGGGCCAGAAGAAGGGCGTCTTCTCCACGGCCACGCCCGCGGACCTGGTCGTCGACTACCACTTCGGCTCCGTGCACCACCTGTCCACGTGGTACCGCCCCGACGGCCCGCTCACCCCCCAGCAGGTCGCCGACCATCTGGCCGACCTGCTCCTGCGCGCCCTGCGCCCGTAGCCGGGCCCGTCGCCGGAGGGGCTGCATCGCCACGCGCCGCCCGGCGCGTGGCGATGCAGCCCCTCCCGGCGTTCGACGAGCGGGATCCGGGGCGAAGCCCCCCGAGGGGCACGGACACGGGCGGAGGGGGCGAGAACCCCGTGGGACACGCCCCCTCCGCCCCCGCGGAGCCCGGTGTCACAGGTACTGCTTGATCTCCCGCCGCGCCAGCGACCGCTGGTGCACCTCGTCCGGGCCGTCGGCCAGCTTCAGCGTGCGCGCGCTCGCCCACAGCTCCGCCAGCGGGAAGTCCTGACTGACGCCCCCGGCCCCGTGCAACTGCACGGCCTTGTCGAGGATGTCGACCACGGTACGAGGCGTGGCGATCTTGATGGCCTGGATCTCGGTGTGCGCACCCTTGTTGCCGACCGTGTCCATCATCCACGCGGTCTTCAGCACCAGCAGCCGCAGCTGCTCCACGGCGACCCGGGCGTCGGCGATCCAGTTCTGCACGACGCCCTGCTGGGCGAGCGGCTTGCCGAACGCCGTACGGGACACGGCCCGACGGCACATCAGCTCGATCGCGCGCTCGGCCATGCCGATCAGGCGCATGCAGTGGTGGATCCGGCCCGGCCCGAGCCGGGCCTGGGCGATGGCGAAGCCGCCGCCCTCCTCGCCGACCAGGTTGCCGACGGGCACCCGCACCTGGTCGAAGACGACCTCGGCGTGGCCTCCGTGCGAGTGGTCCTCGTAGCCGTACACCTGCATGGCGCGCCGGACCTCGACGCCCGGGGTGTCGCGCGGTACCAGCACCATCGACTGCTGACGGCGGATGTCGGACCCCTCGGGGTCCGTCTTGCCCATCACGATGAAGATCTTGCAGTCCGGGTTCATCGCCCCGGAGATGTACCACTTGCGGCCGGTGACGACGTACTCGTCGCCGTCCCGCCGGATGTGCGTGGTGATGTTCGTGGCGTCGGAGGAGGCCACCTCCGGCTCGGTCATCGCGAACGCCGAGCGGATCTCCCCGGCGAGCAGCGGCTCCAGCCACTGCTTCTTCTGCTGCTCGTCGCCGAACTGCGCGAGCACCTCCATGTTCCCGGTGTCGGGCGCGGCGCAGTTCAGCGCGGTCGGCGCCAGGTGCGGGCTGCGGCCGGTGATCTCGGCGAGCGGCGCGTACTGGAGGTTGGTCAGCCCGGCGCCGTACTCCGAGTCGGGCAGGAAGAGGTTCCACAGGCCCTGCCTGCGGGCCTCGGCCTTCAGCTCCCCGACGACGGCCGGGGTGTCCCAGGGCGACGCCAGCCGGGCGCGCTGTTCCTCGGCGACGGGCTCCGCCGGATAGACGTACTCGTCCATGAAGGCGAGCAGCTTGGCGCGCAGCTCCTCGGTGCGTGCGTCGAATGCGAAGTCCATGGCGGATCAGCCTTCCTGAAGGGTGGTCAGGCCGTGCTCGATGAAGAAGGGCACCAGCTCGCCGATGCGGTCGAAGCCGGCGCCGACCGTCTGGCCGAGCGTGTAGCGGTAGTGGATGCCCTCCAGGATCACGGCGAGCTTGAACCAGGCGAAGGCCGTGTACCAGGAGACGGCGGACACGTCGCGCCCCGAGCGTGCGGCGTACCGCTCGACGAGCTCGGCCGGGTCGGGGTGCCCGGCGGCCGAGGCGGTCGTGCTGATGGGGGAGTTCGGCAGGTCCAGCGGCGCGCTGTACATCACCAGCAGGCCGAGGTCGGTGAGCGGATCGCCGAGCGTGGACATCTCCCAGTCGAGGATGGCCTTGATGCGGTCGTCGGTGCCGATCAGCACGTTGTCGAGCCGGTAGTCGCCGTGCACCACGGCGGGCGCGGGGGAGTGCGGCAGCTCGCGTCCCAGGGCGGCGTGCAGCTCCTCGATCCCCGCGAGCTCACGGTTCCTGGACGCGTCCAGCTGCTTGCCCCAGCGGCGCAACTGCCGGTCGAGGAAGCCCTCGGGGCGGCCGAAGTCGCCGAGGCCCACTTCCTCCGGGTCGACCGCGTGCAGCTCGACCAGTGTGTCCACCAGCCCGAGCACGGCGTCACGGGTGCGCTGCGCGCCGAGCGGGGCGAGCTGCTGCGCCGTGCGGTACGGCGTTCCCTCCACGAACTCCATGACGTAGAACGGCGCCCCGAGCACCGACTCGTCCTCGCACAGCAGCACCGGGGCGGGTACCGGCACGGCCGTCGGGTGCAGGGCGCTGATCACCCGGTGCTCGCGCTTCATGTCGTGCGCGGTGGCCAGCACATGGCCCAGCGGAGGCCGTCGGACGACCCACTGCGCGGTGCCGTCGGTGACCGCGTAGGTGAGGTTGGACCGTCCGCCTTCGATCAGCCGGCCGGTCAGGGGGCCGTGCACCAGTCCCGGGCGCTCACGGTCGAGCAGGCCCCGCAGCTGGTCGAGATCGAGACCTGGCGGGTGGTCTGGGCTCATCATTGCTCCTACGCACGTGGACACCGGATGTCGACCATGATGCCGACCGGTCGGTATGTCGTCCAGTGGGTGCGCGAAACGTGATCGGCGTCTCCCCGGTGTCGCGCGGAACGTGCGGGCCGCGCGGCCGAGGGGAGACGCCGTGAGGGTACGCCGGTCGGTGCCGGGGGCGACGGCTCAGTGGTCGTCCCAGTGCCCGTCGTGCCGAGCGTGCCGGTGGCCGTCGTGCAGGTAGTCGAGGTGGTCGCCGTGCGCGACGGCCGTGTGCCCGCAGCCCTCGCCGTGCTGGTGTCCGTGCTCCTCGTGCGCGACGTGGCCGCTCGGCTCGCACTCGTCCCAGTGTCCGGAGTGCTCGCGGTGCAGGTGTCCGTCGTGCGCGTACTCGACGTGGTCCCCGTGCCGCACCTGGGGGTGACCGCAGTCCGGGCCGTGGGTGTGCTCGTGGGTCGGGTGCTCCTGGTGAAGGGTGGTCATGCTGCTCACCTTCGGAAGTGGCGTGGAATGACGGCTCAGGCTAGCGCCGCGAAACTGGGCAATCGCGGCTTTTCCGGCACGCGTGCCGTCCGTGTACCCCGGAGGGCCGAGACCGTCACCCGCCCGCGGAGCCCACCCGTCCCACGGGCCGGGCCGCCGGACGGGCCGTCCCCGCCGTTGACTCGCCCCCGTCGTCGGGGGCCGACGAGAGGGGCGACCGACGGGCCGATCGGCAGGTCGGTCGGGGCGGCGGGCCCGGGGCGCGCGGAGGGAGCGGCCCCGAAGCACCGGCGGGGCTGTTCCTCAGAACACGAGCGCCACCGCGCACACGGCCAGCGCCACCGTGCACAGGACCGCCGCGGTCGCGTACCGGGACGTGAGTGCCGCCGGGCCGCTCGGGCCGGCCGTCGACAGGGTCCGGATGCGGTGATGGGCCAGCGCCAGGAAGCCCAGCCACAGCGCGCAGCACAGCGCACAGGCCAGCAGGCCGGCCACCGAGCGGCCTCCGTGCAGCGCCGTCTTCATGGCGAGCAGGGCGGCGACCGTGCTCGACAGGGTCGTACGGCGCCAGGCGAGGCGGGTGCGCTCCGGCTGGAGGCCCGGGTCCCGCTCGTCCTGGGCCTGCGATGTCACCCCGCCCACCCGGCGAGCACCACGAGCACCATCGCGAGCGCGACGACGGCGACGGCGATGCTCAGCAGCGCGGGGAAGCGCGACACCGGCAGGTCCTCGCCGCGGCGCATGGCGCGCTCGCAGCGCACCCAGTGGTTGACGGCGCGTAGCGAGCAGAGCACGCCCGCGCCCAGCAGGGCGAGCGCGAGGCCGACGCGCCAGGCCCAGCGCAGGTCCGGCAGGAACTGGTCCACCGCGAAGCCGCCGCCGATCAGCGCGAGCGCCGTGCGCAGCCAGGCGAGGAAGGTCCGCTCGTTCGCCAGCGAGAACCGGTAGTCCGGCGTCCCGCCCTCCTGGCGGATCTCCTGGGGCGCGAACCACAGCCGGACATTCCGCACGAGTTCGATCACGCCCAGGACCCTACCGGTCCGGTGCGGGGCGCATCCCGGGCCCTCTGGGCGAGGCCCGGCTCCTCTGCGCCAGGCCCGGCCCCTCTGCCCGAGGCGGTCCGCTGCCGGGCCCCTCCGTGCGAGCCCGGCCCGTCCGTGCGAGCCCGGCCCGTCCGTCCTAGTCCGGCGCCTTTGCGCCTAGTCCGGCGCCTTTGCGCGAGGCGGTCCGCTGCGCGGCCCCTCCGTGCGAGCCCGGCCCCTCCGTCCGAGCCCGGCGCCTTTGCGCGAGGCGGTCTGCGGCAAGGCCCTCGGTCCGCCCGGCCCGGTTCCTCGGCCCGGCCCTCGGTCCGCCCGGCCCAGGTCCCTCAGTCCGCCGCGCGGTGCTCCTTGAGCCGCTCGTAGGCGGCCAGGCCGTCCGGGACCCACGTCCAGTCCGTCAGACGGCTCTCCAGCTCCTCGTCGGAGAGGAAGTCGTGCCAGGCGACCTCTTCCGCCTGCGGGTTCACCGGCAGTTCGCAGCGGACCTCGTACACCGCCGACCACCAGCTCTGCCCGGCGCCGTCGTCGTACAGGAACTTGAACAGCGGCACGGGCCGGGGGAGCCCCTGGACGCCGAGCTCCTCCTCCGCCTCGCGCAGCGCGGCGCCGTCGTAGGACTCGCCCGCGCCGACGACCCCGCCGACGAACATGTCGTAGAAGGAGGGGAAGACCAGCTTCGTGGGTGTGCGGCGATGGACGAAGACACGGCCCTCGGCGTCCCGCGCCAGGACGAACACGGCCCGGTGGCGCAGCCCGCGCGCGTACGCCTCCCCTCGCCGGGACTGCCCGATGACCTGGTCGTTCTCGTCCACGATGTCGAGGATCTCGTCGGCGGCGCTCATGCCCCCATCCAAGCAGTCCCGGGCGACGCGCGGGCCGTGTGCCCGTCGCACGGTGCTGACGTCCCGTGCCCCGCGCGGTCCGTGTCGTCCGGACCGGCCGTCCCGCTCCTGCCCGGGCGGCGTCGTCCGGAGCGTGCTCCTCAACGCGGCTGGAGGTCCCGAGACCGCTCCGTCTCCGTGGTGCCGGCGGGCATCGCCGGGTGCAGCCCCAGCAGCACGATGCCCACCACGACGGCGGCGAGGCCCGCGGCCTCCCACGCGAGCGCCCCGGCGTCCATGCGCAGCCGGTCCCCGAGGAAGCCCACCCCGCAGACGATGCCGGCGATCGGCTGGGCCGCGGTGAGTGCGGGCAGCGACATCCGCAGCGGCGCGGTCTCGAAGGCACTCTGAACCAGGATCAGACCGGTCACACCGAGGACCAGCACCACGTAGGGCTGCCAGCCGGTGAGCAGTTCGCCCCAGCCGCCGTCGCCGAACCGCTGTCCGCTGACCCGGGTCAGCGCGTCCTGGACGCCGTAAAGCAGTCCGGCGGCGAGGGCGAGCAGCATCGGAGCCGCGCTCAGCCGGGACCGCTTGGCGTACGTGGTGAGGAGCAGCGCGAGGCCGATCACGATCCCGATGATCAGCCAGTGGCGCAGCGGATCGGTGACGGCGTCGCCGCCCTCCGGTTGTCCGGCGACGATGAACGCGGTGACTCCGCCCGCGAGCAGCGCGAGCCCGGCCCATCCCTGCCGTCCCAGCGGCTGTTTCGTCCGGTGACGGGAGAGGGCGAGTGCGAAGAGGAGGTTCGTCGCGAGGAGCGGTTCCACGAGGGAGAGCTCGCCCTTGCCCAGGGCGATCGCACCGAGGACCAGGCCGCAGACCATGAGCCCTATGCCGCCGAGCCAGCGCGGGACGCGAAGCAGGTCGAGCAGCAGCCGGGGGGAGAGGAAGTCGCTGAGCGGCGCGTGCGAGGCCGCGTCCTGCTGGAGCACGAAGCCGAAGCCGAGACAGCAGGCCGCGCTCACGGCAAGGATCAGAACGAGAACCGACACGCTGAGTACCTCTTGACGTCAGGCGGGCCACGGTTGCGTTCCCGCCGACTGTAGTGCCATGGGCCGGGGCCTGCCCCCGGGAGTACCCGTAATCAGGCAGTTGACTCGGTCACTCTTCTTGCCGAAGGATCTGACCGACCAGTAACAAGCTGTGGTCGACGGCGACGTCGACCTCCACCAATGTCTCATCAACCAACGACGAAGCCGGTCGGTTCGTGACAAACGTCATGAATCCCCCCATGACGACCGATCCGACCAGTCGGAATGCCGAGAGGACGGGCCCATGGCCTACGACGCAGATGTGATCGTGATCGGAGCGGGCCTCGCCGGGCTCGCGGCGACCGCGGAGCTCGTCGACGCGGGCCGCAGGGTGATCCTCCTCGACCAGGAGCCCGAGCAGTCGATCGGCGGGCAGGCGCACTGGTCGTTCGGCGGGCTCTTCTTCGTCGACTCGCCCGAGCAGCGCCGCATGCGGATCAAGGACAGCCACGCTCTCGCGCTCCAGGACTGGATGGGCACGGCAGCCTTCGACCGGCCCGAGGACCACTGGCCCCGGCGATGGGCGGAGGCATACGTCGACTTCGCGGCCGGTGAGAAGCGGTCCTGGCTGCACCGGCAGGGCGTGCGGTTCTTCCCCGTGGTCGGCTGGGCCGAGCGCGGCGGCTACGACGCCAACGGGCACGGCAACTCGGTACCCCGCTTCCACATCACCTGGGGTACCGGGCCCGGCCTCGTCGCGCCCTTCGAGCGGCGGGTGCGGGCGGGTGCCGCCCGCGGACTGGTGCAGCTGAAGTTCCGCCACCGCGTCACGGGCCTGTCCCGCAGCGGGGGCTCCGTGGACACCGTCACCGGCGAGATCCTGGAACCGTCCGGCATCGAACGCGGCCGGGCCAGCAGCCGCAAGGTCACCGGCGCCTTCGAGTTCAAGGCCCAGGCGGTGATCGTCACGTCGGGCGGTATCGGCGGCAACCACGATCTCGTACGGGCCAACTGGCCGGAGCGCCTGGGCAGCCCGCCCGAGCGGATGATCGCCGGCGTGCCCGCGCACGTCGACGGCAGGATGCTGGGGATCGCGGAGGAAGCCGGCGCCCGTCTGATCAACCGCGACCGGATGTGGCACTACACCGAGGGCATCCAGAACTGGAACCCGATCTGGGAGAACCACGGCATCCGCATCCTCCCGGGCCCGTCCTCCCTCTGGCTCGACGCGCGCGGGAACCGCCTGCCGGTGCCGCTCTTCCCCGGCTTCGACACACTGGGCACGCTCGAACACATCATGCGGACCGGGTACGACCACACGTGGTTCGTGCTCGACCAGCGGATCATCGGCAAGGAGTTCGCGCTCTCCGGCTCGGAGCAGAACCCGGACCTGACCGGCAAGTCGGTCAAGGACGTGATCGGCCGGGCGCGCGCCGACGTGCCCGGCCCGGTCAAGGCGTTCATGGACCACGGGGCGGACTTCGTCGTGGAGAAGGACCTCGGGGCGCTGGTGCGCGGGATGAACGCGCTCACGAAGGAACCACTCATCGACGAGGCCGCGCTGCGCCACGAGATCGTCGCCCGCGACCGCGAGATCGCCAACCCGTTCACCAAGGATCTCCAGGTCACGGCGATCCACGGTGCCCGCAGGTTCCTCGGCGACCGGCTGATCCGCACGGCGGCGCCGCACCGCATCCTCGACCCCAAGGCGGGCCCGCTGATCGCCGTCCGGCTGAACATCCTCACCCGCAAGACGCTCGGAGGCCTGGAGACGGACCTCTCCTCGCGTGTGCTCACGGAGGGCGGCGACCCGCTGGAGGGCGTGTACGCCGCGGGTGAGGCCGCCGGGTTCGGCGGCGGCGGGGTCCACGGCTACCGCTCGCTCGAAGGCACGTTCCTCGGCGGCTGCCTGTTCTCCGGACGTACCGCGGGCCGGGCGGCGGCCAAGGCGGTCGGCTGACCGGGAAGCGGAGTGCGGCAGCGGGTCGCGGGGGCAACCCCGCGACCTGCAAGGGGAGTTGACACGTGTAGCGGACCGGCTGCCCTTGACGTGAAGCCTTGGCTGCCGGTTGGCTGTGCGTGATCGACTCCCGACGAACCGCGCCTGTGAGGACGACCCGCGGTGTCACCACCCCCGCCTCCCCTCGGCCGCGGTCGCAAGCGCGCGGCCCATGCCTTCGACCCCGCGCTCGACGACGTCGAACTCGTCACCGCACGCACGGCGTTGAACCAGGGCCGCTGGACCGCCGTGCGCGCACTGCTCACCGCGACCGGCGACGACTGGGACCGGCGCGGCCACCGCGTCACCGTGCTGGCGCAGGCGCCCGCCGCGCTCGCCTGGGTCCGCGACTGGCGGCTCGCGGAACCCGAGTCCGCCGATGCCGCCGTACTCTTCGGCTGCGCCACCGTCCAGCGCGCGCTGGACGGCAAGGTGCGGCCGGAGCGCGCCCGCGAGGCCTGTCACGCCGCCGCGGCGCTCGCGCCCGCCGACCCCACGCCGTGGCTCGGCCTGCTCGTCCTGGAGCGGACCCTCGGCACCGAGGAGGAGGTGGTGCGGCTCTTCGACGAGGTCCGCCACCGCTACGCCGACCACCATCACGCCCACCATCTGATGGTGGCCCGGCTCGCCGAGCGCCGCGCCGCCGCGGGCCAGGACCCGCTGCACGAGGTCTATGACTTCGCCAACTGGGCCGCCGAACAGGCCCCCGCCGACTCGCCCCTGGCCGTCCTGCCCGTCGTCGCGCACGCCGAGCGCTACCGCGTGCTCGCCTGCGCCGGCAGCGAACCCGTCGATCCGGTCGCCTCCGGGCACTGGGTCGGACGTCGGGCCCGCCAGGTGATGAAGGCCGCCTTCGACTGGTGGCTGGAGTGGGAGCACGAGGACCACCCGCGCCGCCTGGTCGACCTGAACTTCCTCGCCCACGCCAAGTTCTGCGAGGGGCGCGGCGCCGAGGCCGCCGCCCTGTTCCACCGCATCGGCGAGCACGCCACCGAGGCGCCGTGGTCGTACCCCGACCGCGACCCCCACCGAGCCTTCCGTGCCGCACGCGACAGCGCGCTCGGCACGGTCTGAACAGCACCTCCGCGAGCACCCGCGACCCCCGGAAAACCGCACACCCGAAAGGACGACCCGCGATGACGACGGGCAGTTCGAGCACATCGAGTACGTCGAGCACGGGCAGACCGGACGCCGACGGCGCCGGCATCAGCACGTTCAAGGGACAGGACCGCGCCCTGCGCGCCGACCGGCTGGGCACGGGGGGACTGCTGCTGTCCGTCCTCGCCGCCACCGCGCCGCTCATGGTGGTCGCGGGTGTCATGCCCACCACATTCGCGGTGATGGGCATCGTCGGGCAGCCGCTGCTCTTCGTCATCCTCGGCGTGGTCCTCGTGCTCTTCAGCGTCGGATACGCCGAGATGAGCCGGCACGTCCACAACGCGGGCGCCTTCTACGCGTACATCTCGCGCGGCCTCGGCGGCACCGCGGGCGCGGCGGCGGCCCTCGTCGCCCTCGTCGCCTACAACGCCCTCCAGGTCGGCATCTACGGCATCTTCGGCTTCGAGGTCTCCGGACTCTTCTCCACCTACCTCGACCTCGAGATCGCCTGGTGGATCCCCGCCCTGGTGGCCGTCCTGCTCGTCGGCGCGCTCGGCTGGCTGAAGATCGACGTCAACGCGCGCGTGCTGGGTGTCCTGCTCGTCATCGAGGTGGCCCTCGTCGTCATCTTCGACGTCGCCGCGGTCGCCGACCCGGCGAACGAAGGGCTGTCGCTGCACGCCTTCAACCCGGACACGCTCACCGGCGCGGGCGTCGGCACCGCGCTGTGCTTCTGCATCGCGGCCTTCCTCGGCTTCGAACAGGCCCCCGTGTACGCGGAGGAGACCAGCCGTCCGCACATCCTGGTGCCGCGCGTGATGTTCCTCGCCGTCGGCGGCGTCGCCGTGTTCTTCGCGCTCAGCTGCTGGGCGCTCACCGTGGCCACCGGCCCCTCGGGCATCGTCGGAGCCTCCCAGAAGCAGAGTGCGGGCCTGCTCTTCTTCCTCACCGAGTCACGGCTCGGCGGCACCTTCACCGACGTGCTGCACATCCTGTTCGTGACCGGCATGTTCGCCGCCATGCTCAGCTTCCACAACGTCGTCGCGCGGTACGCCTTCGCCATGGGCCGGGAGGGCCTGCTGCCCGCGGCCTTCGGACGCACCACCGGATCGAGCGGCGCCCCCGGTTCCGGCTCGCTGCTGCAGACCGCGGTGTCCCTGGTGTTCGTGATCGCGTTCGCGGTCGCCGACGACAAGCCCACCGGTGACCCGACCGCACCCGTGCTGCACCTGTTCACCTGGGGCGGCAACATCGGCGCGCTCGGCGTCATCGTGCTGATGGCGATCGCCTCGCTCTCCGTCATCGTCTTCTTCGCCCGGCGCGGTGCCGCGGGCGCCCAGGCCTGGCGCCTGGTCACGTCGGCGCTCGCGGGCATCGCCCTGCTCGTCATCGCGGTCTACACGGTCAAGGACTTCGACGTCCTCGTCGGCGCGGGCCCGGACTCCTCGCTGAGCTGGCTGCTGCCGTCGATCATCGGGGCCGCCCTGGTGATCGGTGTCGTCCAGGGGCTCGTGCTGCGCGCCCGCAAGCCCGAGGCGCACGCCCGCATCGGTCTCGGCAACGAGGCGTTCCAGCTGGACAAGGCGGCCGAATCCGCGTCCTGAGACCGCCAGGCCGGACCGGGTCCTCCCGGACGGCTCGTGGGAAAAGATGACGGAACTCTGACGGGCACCCGCCACCGCTGGCTTTTTGTGGGTCGCGGGTGCTCGAATCAGTGTGTGAAGCCAGAACGACCCGAGGAGCCGGGCCCGGACCGCGACGCCGGGCAGGCCGACGAGCGGCGCGGGGAACCGGATCCCGAACGGCCCGAGGAGCGCGGCGCGCCGATCGGCCGCCGGGTCCTGCTCGGCACGCTCGGACTCGGCGCGCTGGGCGTGCTCGCAGCGTCCCCGCTCCAGCGAGCACTCGAATCCTTCCTCGCAGGGGCCTCCGAGAAGGACCCCACGGGCCTCACCGGCCTGCTGCCCAACGGCGGCGGCTTCCGCTACTACTCGGTGGCGTCGTCCGTCCCGCACAAGACCGCCGCCGACTACCGCCTCACCGTCGACGGCCTGGTCGACCGTCCGAGGAGCTACACCCTCGCGGACCTGCGTGCCCTTCCCCAGACCCGCCTCGTGCACGACGTCCAGTGCGTCACCGGCTGGCGGGTGCCGGGCACGCCCTTCGAGGGCGTACGACTGGCCCACCTCCTCGACGCCGCCGGAGTGCGCTCCTCCGCCGGGGCGATCCGCTTCAAGTGCTTCGACGGGACGTACACGGAGAGCCTCACGCTGAAGCAGGCCCGCCGCTCCGACGTGCTGGTGGCGCTGCGGATGCAGGACAAGCCCCTCGGCCACGACCACGGCGGCCCGGTCCGGCTCTACGTCGCCCCCATGTACTTCTACAAGTCGGCCAAGTGGCTCTCCGGCATCACCGTCACCGAGGACGTCCGTCCCGGGTACTGGGAGGAACGGGGCTACGACGTCGACGCCTGGGTCGGCCGTTCGAACGGACGCGACGATGAACCCACGAGTTGACGACACCCCTGCCCGGCCGGCGCCCGTCGGGTCATCCGCACGCGTACGGCGCTTCAGCCGCGCGGAGCGCTGGGTGCACCGGGCGACGGCCGCACTCATGGGCATGTGCGTGGTGACCGCTGCGTTCCTGTACATTCCCGAGTTCGCCGCGCTCGTCGGGCGCCGCGAGCTGGTGGTGAGGGTCCACGAGTGGGCGGGGCTGCTGCTGCCCGTGCCGGTTCTGGCGGGACTCGCCTCCCGCGCCTTCCGCGCCGACCTGGGTTTCCTGAACCGCTTCGGGCCGCACGACCGGGTCTGGCTGCGGGCGGCCCTGCGACGCGACAAACGCCGTCAGTCGCGTCCCGCGGGCAAGTTCAACGCGGGGCAGAAGGTCTACGCCGCCTGGATCGCCGGGGCCACGCTGGTGATGCTGGGCACCGGCCTGCTGATGTGGTTCACCCATCTCACCCCGCTGCTCTGGCGCACCTCGGCCACCTTCGTGCACGACTGGCTGGCCCTGACGATCGGCATCGTCCTCGCCGGGCACATCGGGATGGCGCTGGGCGACCCGGAGGCCCGCCGCGGGCTGCGCACCGGATCGGTGAGCCGCCTGTGGGCGGACCGGGAGCACCCGCTGTGGCGCCCTTGAGCGGCCGGACGCCGGTGCTCAGGGAGCGAAGTCCAGCAGCACCTTGCAGGACCGGCCGCGGTCGGCGGCGAGAGCGAACGCCGACTCCGCGTCCCGCACCGGCACCACGGCGCTGACCAGTTCGTCGAAGGCGGGCTCCGCCGCGAGCAGCGTCAGGGCCTCGTCGAACTCCGCGCCGAAGCGGAAAGCGCCTCGCAACTCGATCTCCCGGCTCACCAGCAGATTCCCCGCGAAAGAGCTCCGGCCGGCCGGCAGCATGCCGAGCTGCACGACGACCGCGCCGCGCCGCACCAGGCGCAGACAGGTGTCCAGGCCCGCGGCGACCCCCGACGCCTCGACGGCGACGTCGACCTCGGCGGGCCACGCGGGGTCGTCGGGCTCGTCGGCCCTTACGACCGCGTCCGCTCCGGCCGCGACGGCGTACGACAGCGCCCGGGGCAGCAGGTCCGTGACGGTGATGCGCGCCGCGCCCGCGGCCCGGGCGGCGGCCACCACGAGACAGCCGATGGGCCCGGCCCCCGTCACCAGCACATGCCTGCCCGCCACGTCCCCGGCCCGCCGCACCGCGTGCAGCGCGACGGAGAGGGGCTCGGCGAGGGCGGCCCGCCGCAGGTCCAGCCCCGCGGGCAGGGCCCGCAGCTGCCCGGCCGGCACCACGAACCGCGCGGCGAAACCGCCCTGGACGTGCGGTGTGCGTGCCGCGCTGCCCAGGTACCGGGTGTCGCGGCACACGTTCGAGCGGCCGTCGAGGCACTCGGGGCAGGCGCCGCAGGGGGTAGCCGGGTGTACCGCGACGGGTGTGCCCGGCGCGGGTCCGCCGGCCCCGGCACCGTACGAGAGCACGGTGCCGACCACCTCGTGGCCCAGCACCATCGGCTCCCGGAGCCGGAAGTCCCCGACCCCGCCGTGCCGCCAGTAGTGCAGGTCGGAACCGCACACCCCGCCGTACCGGACGGCGACCAGCGCCTGTCCGGGGCCGGGGGAGGGCTCCGGGAGTTCGTCGACCCGCAGGTCGTCCCGTCCGTGGATCACACAGCCGAGCATCGGCACGTCCCTCTCAGAGCACGCTCGTCATACCGCCGTCGACGTACAGCACCTGCCCGCCGACGAAGTCCGCCGCGGGGGAGGCGAGGAAGAGCAGCCCGCCGACCAGGTCGTCGGTACGGCCCCACCGCCCGGCCGGGGTGCGCCGCCGGACCCAGGAGCTGAACTCCTCGTCGTCCACGAGCGGCCGGGTGAGCTCGGTCTCGATGTAGCCGGGACCGAGCCCGTTGACCTGCACCCCGTGCGGGCCCCAGTCGGCGCACATGCCCTTGGTGAGCATCTTCAGCGCGCCCTTGGTGGCCGCGTACGGCGCGATGCCCGGGCGGACGACCTCGCTCTGCAGCGAACAGATGTTGATGATCTTTCCGTGACCGCGTGCGGTCATCCCGCGGGCGGCCTCGCGGCCCACGAGGAACGCACTCGTCAGGTTGGTGTCCAGGACGCGGTGCCAGTCCGCGTCCGTGAACTCCAGGAGCGGGGCGCGCAGTTGCATGCCCGCGTTGTTGACGAGTATGTCCAGCGGGCCCACCCGCTCCTCGACATCCGCGATGCCCGCCGCCACCGAGGACCCGTCGGTGACGTCGAACACCGCGGTGCGGACGTCGCCGGGCAGTTCCGCGGCGGCCTTGTCGAGCCGTCGCGCGTCCCGCCCGTTGAGGACCACGGTGCAGCCCGCCTCCAGCAGTCCGCGGGCGAGCGCGAGCCCGATGCCGCGGCTGGAGCCGGTGACCAGCGCCGTGCGGCCGCTGATGTCGAAGAGGGGGTGAGCCATTGCCGTACTCCTTGTTTCCGGCACTCCTGTGGTGCCTACCGGATCACGGGGGCCAGGGTTAGATCACCAGGGACAGCAGCAGGACGAGTCCGCCGGCCACCACCGAGATGATCGTCTCCATCACCGACCAGGTCTTGACGGTCTGTCCGACGCTCAGGCCGAAGTACTCCTTGACCAGCCAGAACCCGGCGTCGTTGACGTGGCTGAAGAAGAGCGAGCCCGCGCCGATCGCCAGCACCAGGAGGGAGGCGTGGGTGGTCGACATGTCGGCCGCGAGCGGGGCGACGAGTCCGGCCGCCGAGATGGTGGCGACGGTCGCCGAGCCGGTCGCGAGCCGGATCGCGACCGCGATCAGCCAGGCCAGCAGCAGCGCGGGGATCGACCAGTCCTTGGAGATGTCCAGGATCATCTGACCCACACCGGAGTCGATCAGCGTCTGCTTGAAGCCGCCGCCCGCACCCACGATGAGCAGGATGCCGGCGATCGGGGCGAGGGACTTCTCGACGGTCGTCGACAGCCGTTCCTTGGTGAACCCGGCGGCCCTGCCCAGCGTGAACATGCCGACGATGACGGCCGCGAGGAGGGCGATCAGCGGCGAGCCTATGACGTCGAACACGCGCTGGACCATGTGCGTGGGGTCGTCCACGACGATGTCGACCAGGGCCTTGGCCAGCATCAGCACGACCGGCAGGAGCATCGTGGCGAGGGTGGCGCCGAAGCCGGGGCGCTTCTCCAGGTCCTCGGAGGCGCGCTGCGGGATCATGCGGTCGGGGGCGGGAACGTCCACCCAGCGGGCCGCGTAGCGGGAGAAGACCGGACCGGCGATGATCACCGTGGGGATGGCGACCAGGACGCCGAGCGCGAGGGTGACGCCGAGGTTCGCCTTCACGGCGTCGATCGCGACGAGCGGGCCGGGGTGCGGGGGGATCAGGCCGTGCATCACGGACAGGCCGGCGAGCGCCGGGATGCCGATGCGCATCAGGGAGTAGTTGCCGCGCTTGGCGACCATCAGCACGACCGGGATCAGCAGGACGATGCCGACCTCGAAGAACAGCGGCAGGCCGATGACGGAGGCGATGAGCACCATCGCCCACGGCATGGCGCGGCCGCCCGCCTTGGCGAGGATCGTGTCGACGATCTGGTCGGCGCCCCCGGAGTCGGCGAGCAGCTTGCCGAGGATCGCGCCGAGCGCGATCAGGACGCCCACACCGGCGACGGTCGAGCCGAGCCCGGTGGTGAAACTGCCGATCACTTTGTCCAGCGGGGCCCCGGCGACGGCACCGAGGGCGAGCGAGCCGATGGTCAGGGCCAGGAACGCATGCAGCTTGAACCGGGTGATGAGCAGCACGATGACGGCGATGCCCGCCAGTACGGCGATGCCCAGCTGAGCGTGGCCCGCCGAGGTGATCGGCTCGACGGCGTCCGCTGCCAGCATCTCGACGCTGAGTCTGGTCACGGTTGATCCCTTGCTTGAGTGAGGTGTGCGGGAAGGGGGACGGGGTGGGGAGGGGGACGGTGGATGGGGGAACGGGCCCACGGGCAACGGCGTATGACCGGCCGAACCGGCCGCGCCGGTGGTTACGCCATGTCCGTGGCCACGCCGTGCCGGTGGCGACGCCGTGCGGGGCGGGGGCCCGCACCGACGAAGTCGCCTCCGCGCTCGGCTACGCGGGCAGGTCGAGATCCCGCAGCGCGGCCACGGCCCGCTCGGTGATCTCTTCGGGTCCGCCGGAGACGTCCACGCCGACGCCCGCCTCGTCCGCCTCCAGCGGCTGGAGGGTGGCGAACTGCGAGTCCAGGAGCGCCGTCGGCATGAAGTGGCCCTGGCGGTGCGACATCCGGTCCTCGATGAGCTTGCGGTCACCGGTGAGGTGGACGAAGACGACTCCGGGGGCGGCCGCCCGCAGCCGGTCCCGGTAACTGCGCTTGAGCGCCGAGCTGCTGACCACCCCGCCGAGCCCGGCCCGGTCGTGCGCCCAGCGGCCGATGGCGTCCAGCCAGGGCCACCGGTCCTCGTCGGTCAGCGGCGTTCCCGCCGACATCTTGGCGATGTTGGCCTCGGGGTGGAAGTCGTCGCCCTCGGCGTACGGAACGCCGAGCCGGGCGGCGATCAGGGGACCGATCGTGGTCTTCCCGGTGCCTGCCACGCCCATGACCACCACGACGTGGGGGGTACGCGTCTGCTGCATCGTGCTCTCGCTGTCTTCGTCGACATCTGATGTCGACGACACTGAAACCTATTAGGTACGACGAATTCAAGAGTCTGTGACGTATAAGTCTGACTTTTTGTTCGGGGCCCCTGCCTCGTACGCTGACCCCATGACCACACGGGGCCGGGGGCTGCACGGACATGTACTGGACACCCTCGGGCCGGCCATCACGGCGGGCGAGTATCCGCCGGGGAGCGTGCTGCGCACCGACGAACTGGCGCAGCGCTTCGAGGTGTCACGCTCCGTGATGCGCGAGGCGGTCCGGGTGCTCGAATCCATGCACCTCGTCGAGTCCCGTCGCCGCGTCGGCGTCACCGTCCGCCCCAAGGCCGAGTGGAACGTCTACGACCCCGAGGTCATCCGCTGGCGGCTGGCCGGTGCCGACCGCCCGCACCAGCTGCGTTCCCTCACCGTGCTGCGCTCCGCCGTCGAACCCGTCGCCGCCAAACTGGCCGCCCGGCACGCGACGGCCGAGCAGTGCGCCGAACTCACCGAGTGTGCCCTGGGCATGGTCGCCACCTCACGCGGCCATCAACTGGAGGCGTATCTCGTCCACGACGTCGCCTTCCACCGGGTGATCCTCTGCGCGTCGGGCAACGAGATGTTCGCACGCCTCGGCGACGTCGTCGCGGAGGTCCTGGCGGGTCGCACGCACCACGAGGTCATGTTCGAGGACCCGGACCCGGCCGCCGTCACCCTGCACGTCCAGGTCGCCGAGGCCGTCCGGGAGGGCGACGCGGCCCGCGCCGAGCAGCTCACCCGCGAGATCACGGTCGGCGCGCTCCAGGAGCTGGACATCCTGGCACCGTGACCCCCGGTGCGGCGGCACGGGCGCCGCGCCGCCACCAGGGCCACTCCTGCCCCGCCGCCTACTCCTGGAAGTCCCCGTCCACGTACACCCACGCGCCGTCGACCCGCTCGAACCGGCTCCGCTCGTGCAGCGAACCGCCCCGGTAGGAAGCCCGGAAGGTGACGGTGCCGGTGCCGTGGAACGCCGAACCCTGCTCCGTGGCGAGGACCTCCAGACCGCTCCAGCGCATCCCGGGGTCGAACTCCACCCGCGACGGCCGCGTCCGCGGATGCCAGGTCCGCAGCAGATACCCCTCGTCCTCCTTCACGAAGGCGCAGTACCGCGACCGCATGAGCGCCTCGGCGGTCGGTGCCGCCGCCTCACCGCGATGGAACCGCCCGCAGCACTTCGCATACGGCTCGGGAAGCCCGCAAGGGCAGGAACGACTCGTCATGGCTGCCATTGTGCCTACGCCGAGTCGGCCTTCCGCGGCGGGTGGGCGGGCCGCGCCGGAATCGCCGCGCCGGGCACCGGCAGCGGCGGAAGCGCCCGCTCGTGCAGCCACGCCGTGAACAACTCGTCGAGCGGCTCGGCCGTGTAGCGCGACACGTGCGAGGTGAACGTCGTCGTCGTGACCGCCCCTCCCCGGTGCACGGCGGCCCAGCGACGCAGCATCCGGAAGAACGCGTCGTCCCCCAGGGCCTGCCGGACCGCGTGCAGCGCCAGACCGCCGCGCTCGTAGAGCCGGTCGTCGAACATCAGCTTGCGGCCCGGGTTCGCGAGAACCAGGTCCTGGGGCTGCGCGGACAGCTTCCGGTGCGCGGCGGTGGCCAGTTGGTGCGCGGTACGGCCGCCCGAGCGCTCCGACCACAGCCACTCCGCGTACTTCGCGAAACCCTCGTTCAGCCAGATGTGCCGCCAGTCCGCGATGGACACGCTGTTGCCGAACCACTGGTGCGCCAGCTCGTGCGCCACCAGCCGCTCCGAACCCCGCGCCCCGTCCACGTGGTTGGCGCCGAACAGCGACAGACCCTGCGCCTCGACGGGGACGTCCAGTTCCTCGTCCGTCACGACGACCGCGTACTCGCCGAACGGATACGGCCCGAAGAGCTCCTCGAACAGTTCCATCATCGCGGGCTGCCGTGCGAAGTCCCTTGAGAACTCGGCGAGCAGGCGCGCGGGCAGATGACCGGACTGCGGCACGCCGCCCAGGCCCGGGTCGCCCAGCAGCACCGTCTGGTACTTGCCGACCGACAGCCCGACCAGATAGCTGGAGGTCGGCGCCGACTGCTCGTACACCCAGGTCGTCGTCGACGCCCTCGTCGTCCGCGTGAGCAGCCGCCCGCCCGCCACCACCGAGTACGCGGACGGCGTCGTCACCGAGATCTGGTACGAGGCCTTGTCGGCCGGCCGGTCGTTGCACGGGTACCACGACGGCGCGCCGACCGGCTGGCTCGCCACCAGCGCCCCGTCCTCCAGCTCCTCCCAGCCGAGACCGCCCCAGGGGCTGCTGACCGGCTTGGGGTTGCCCGCCCAGTGGACCTCCACGGTGAAGGCGGCCCCCGCCCGGACCGGCTTCGGGGGACGGATCCGCAGCCGGCCGCCTCGGTGCGTGTAGTGCGGCGCCTTGCCGTCCACCCGGACCCGGCCGATCCGGAAGTCGGCCAGGTTCAGCTGGAATTCGGCGAGCGGCGCACGGCCGGCTATGGCGTTGATGCGCGCGGTGCCGGAGAGCCGGTTCGGGCCGGGGCGGTAGTCCAGCGTGAGTTCGTACCGGTGCGCCCGGTAGCGGGGATCACCGTTGGCCGGGAAGTACGGGTCCGAATCCGGTGTCTGCTGAACGCTCACTGCTGCGTCTGCTCCCTGCCCTGTGCTCGTACGACGTGCCGCTGTACCGCCCTTCGTCTCCGATCCGGTCACGTCCGTCAGGAACGCCATGCCTCGATCGGGTTGCCCAGCCAGCGGGTTTCGTCGGGAACGGACTCCGCCGCCATCACCAGCGACGCCGGACCCAGGGTGGCGCGAGCCCCGATGGTGCTGCCGGGAAGGACGATTCCGCCCGGGCCCAGGGTGGCGCCCTCACGGAGGACAACAGTATCCGTCCGCAAGATCCGGTCGTGGAAGAGGTGCGTCTGCAGGACACAGCCCCGATTGACCGTGCACGCGTCCCCGAGCGACACCAGATCCGTCTCCGGCAGCCAGTAGCTCTCCACCCAGGCGCCCCTGCCGATCCGGGCACCGAGCCCGCGCAGCCACGCCGTCATCAACGGCGTACCCGGCACCGACCCGGCCAGCCACGGCACCGCCACCACCTCGACGAACGTGTCCGCCAGCTCGTTGCGCCACACGAAGCCGCTCCACAACGGATGCTCACCGCTCCGGTGCCGCCCCACGAGCAGCCACTTCGCCACGATCGACACCAGGCAGGCGACACCGCCCGCGCCCAGCAGCACCAGCCCGCCGAACAGCGCCGCCCAGGCACCCAGCGCACACAACGCCGCGACCGTCAGCACGACCAGCGCCGCCGAACAGAGCACCGGCACGATCCGGCACAGCTCCACCAGACCGCGCGCCCACAGCAGTCGCGCGGGCGGGTCGTACGTACGGCTCTGGTCGCCGCCCTGAGCCGCGCGCGGCAGCCTCACCGGCGGCAGTCCCAGATACGAACTGCCCTTCTTCGCCTTCTTCGGCGTCGCGGACAGCACCCCGACCAGGCCGCCGTCGGGCACGCTGCGGCCCGGCGCCGTCATCCCGGAGTTCCCGAGGAACGCCCGGCGCCCGATCTCGGCCCGCCCGATCCGCATCCAGCCACCGCCCAGCTCGTACGGAGCGGTCAGTGTGTCGTCCGCGAGGAAGGCGCCCTCACCGACCGTGGTCAGACTCGGCAGCGCCAGCACGGTGGACACCTCGGCGCCCCGCCCGATCCGCATGCCGAGCAGCCGCAGCCACACCGGCGTGATCAGCCCCGCGTACAGCGGGAACAGCGTCTCCCGGGAGCGGTCCATCAGCTGGGTGACCGTCCACGCCTGCCAGCCGACCCGGCTGTGCGTCGGGTGCGTGCCCTCCCGCAGCCCCAGGCTGAGCAGCCGTACGAAGACCAGCAGCAGCAGCGCGTACGCGAGACCGAAGGCGAGGGCCGACGGGACCAGGGCGAGCGCCGCCCCGCGCAGCGCGCCGCCGAGCCCGGCGTCCGCGCTCACGAACACCCGGGCGACCAGCAGCGCGGCCGCACCCGCCAGCACCGGCAGCCCGCTCAGCGCGAACCCCGTCGCCCCGTACATCGCACGCCACGCCGTGCCGCGCTGCGGACGCTCCTTGGGCCAGGCCCGCTTCGCCTTGCCGAGCTTGACCGCGGGCGCCCCGGCCCAGCGCTGCCCGGTCGGGACCTGGCCGGCCACCGCCGAACCCGGCGCCACCTCGGCACGCTTGCCGACCCGTGCGCCCGGGAACAGCATGCTCCGCGTCCCGACCACCGCACCGGCGCCCACCTTCACCGCACCGATCTCCAGCCGGTCACCGTCGAGCCAGTGCCCCGACAGATCCACTTCGGACTCCACGGCGGCCCCCCGGCCCAGCTTGAGCATGCCGGTGACCGGAGGCAGGGAGTGCAGATCCACGTCCCTGCCGACCTTGGCGCCCAGGGCGCGGGCGTAACGCTCCAGCCACGAGCCGGTGAGCGAGGTCGCGCCGCTGAACTCGGCGAGCCGCTCGGCCGTCCACAGCCGCAGATGGACGCTCCCGCCCCGCGGGTACCGGCCCGGCCCGACCCCGCGCAGCAACAGCCGCGCCCCGCCCGCCGCGATCGCGAGCCGGCCAGGCGGACTGAAGAAGACGACCGCGCCCGCCGCGACGAGCCACCACGAGGTGCCCGGCGCCCACGGATACGGCCCGAACCAGTGCAGTACGTTCCCGACCGCGGCCAGCGCCACGGTCCAGCGCAACCCGAGGACGGTGAACAGCGGAACCAGCAGCAGGAGCTGGGTCACCTTCGCGCGCAGCGGGACCGGGGCCACGAAGCGTTCGGCGCCGTCCTCCTGCGCGGACTTCTCCAGCCGCCGGGCGAGCTTGCGCAGCACGGGCTGCGCGTAGATGTCGAGCACCGCGGCGCTCGGGTAGCGGGTGCGCAGCCTCGTCGTCAGCTGCGCGGCGGCCAGGCTGCCGCCGCCGATCGCGAAGAAGTCGTCGGAGCCACCGCCCACGGGTATCCCGAGCACCTCGCTCCACTGCTCGGCCAGCCAGGCCTCGGTTCCGTAGAGCTCCTCCTGCGCACCGCCGGTCTCCAGGCCGTCCAGCGGCCAGGGGAGCGCCGCCCGGTCGACCTTGCCCGAGGTACGGGTCGGCAGGTCGGCGACCGGGGCCAGCAGCGGGACCAGCGCGGCGGGCAGTTCGGTCCGCAGCTTCGCCACGGCGGTCGCGTGGTCCCAGCCGTCCTGGGTGACGACATAGCCGACCAGCAGCTGATTGCCGCCGCGCGCGGTGCGCAAGGCCGCGGCCGCTCCGGCCACTCCGGGCAGCGCCCGCAGCGCCGCGTCCACCTCGCCGAGCTCGATCCGGCGTCCGCCGAGCTTGATCTGCTCGTCGGCACGGCCGAGGAAGACCAGCCCCTCGGGCTCGGCCCTGACCAGGTCACCGCTGCGGTACGCCCGCTCCCAGCCGAGCGCGTCCAGCGGCGCGTACTTCTCGGCGTCCTTCTCCGCGTCCAGGTACCGGGCCAGCCCGACCCCGCCGATGACCAGCTGCCCGCTGCCGCCCATCGGCACGAGCTCCCCGTCCTCGTCGACGACGGCCAGCTCCCAGCCGTTCAGTGGAAGCCCGATCCGCACCGGCTCCGCCCCGCTCATGAGCGAGGCGCAGGCCACCACGGTCGCCTCCGTCGGCCCGTACGTGTTCCAGACCTCCCGGCCCTCCGTGACGAGCCGCTGCGCGAGCTCGGGCGGGCAGGCCTCGCCCC
This sequence comes from Streptomyces sp. 142MFCol3.1, assembly GCF_000424945.1. Taxonomy (NCBI): domain Bacteria; kingdom Bacillati; phylum Actinomycetota; class Actinomycetes; order Kitasatosporales; family Streptomycetaceae; genus Streptomyces; species Streptomyces sp. 142MFCol3.1. Next base: position 211,454 of record NZ_AUKV01000011.1, on the reverse strand, counting down.
CGAAGATCAGGAGCCGGACCTCGTTGAGGGTCTCCGGCTCCCACAGGGCGGCCAGTGTGGGCACGGTCGAGACGACCGTGATGTCCTGTTCCACCAGCCAGGGCCCGAGGTCGGCGCCGCTGCGGACCTGCGCGCGCGGCACCGGCACCAGACAGGCGCCGTACCGCCAGGCCAGCCACATCTCCTCGCAGGAGGCGTCGAAGGCGACGGACAGGCCCGCCATCACCCGGTCGCCCGGGCCGATCGGGTCCTCGGCGAGGAACAGCGCGGCCTCGGCGTCCACGAACGCGGCGGCACTGCGGTGCGAGACGGCGACGCCCTTGGGCTTGCCGGTGGAGCCGGAGGTGAAGATGATCCAGGCGTCGTGTTCGACGCCGGGGCGGGCGGCGCGGGCGCCCGTGGCACCGGTGACGGTCAGTTCGTGCCCGGCCCCCACGACCGCGCACACCTCTGCCTCGCCGAAGACCAGTTCGGCCCGCTCGTCCGGGTCCTCGGCGTCCACCGGCACGTACGCGGCACCGGCTGCGAGCACGGCGAGGACGGCTATGTACAGGTCGTTGGTGCCGGAGGGGACCCGCACGCCGACCCGGTCTCCGAGGCCGACCCCGGCCGTGGCGAGCCGCCCGCGCAGGGCCTCGACCTCGACGGCCAGGTCGCGGTAGCTCAGCGAGCGCCGCCCGTCGTCGAGCGCGGGCTCGTCGGGGTGGGCCCGTACGGAGGCGTCGAGGATGTCGACGAGCGTGCGCGGCGAGGCGGCGGAGGAGGCGGAGAAGCGAGCCTGGTCACCGAACTCCGCACGCACCTCGTCGTCGGACAACGCGAGCACGGGGCCTTGCTGGAGGGCTGCCATCGGGTCCTCACGTGTTGTTTCCCGGAGCGTCCGGGTCGCTGGTGGGCCCGCAGGTATGCCTGGGGATATTCCGGTCCAGCTCCAAACAAGCGTGGAATTTTAGTACGACGCTAGCCGCGGACCTGGGCGTCAGCCATGCGAGGAGGCCTTCCGGGGGTCTCGGAACCCCTGCGTCCGAGGCTCTGACATGGAGATACGTCACCGTGACGAGATCTGCCCCACATCTGTCCGTAATCCATCGGACACGGTGAGCGAGGGGCATGTCGACGGTGTCGGCGCAACGAGCGAGGGCCGCGACCTGATGGTCGCGGCCCTCGCTCTTCTCTGTGTGTCCGAGGGGGGACTTGAACCCCCACGCCCGATAAAGGGCACTAGCACCTCAAGCTAGCGCGTCTGCCATTCCGCCACCCGGACAAGGTGTCTGTCGTGCGGGGTTGCCCTCGCGGCGACAGAGGAAACATTACCAGGCTTTCCAGGGCCCCCGATCACCCCCCGTCGTCGCGTGAACGGCGTGTGACGGGCCGGGTCCTGCCTTGGGGCGCGGAAGCGGTCGGGGAGAGGATGAGGGAGACCACCAGCAGTGACAGTGGGAGGAAGCAGCGTGAGCGAGTCGAACACGGCCAGGAGCGTCTCCGGCCAGGACGAGGTCGTCGACCTCTGTCGCGAGCTGATCCAGATCGACACCAGCAACTACGGCGACCACTCGGGTCCGGGTGAGCGCAAGGCCGCCGAGTACGTGGCCGAGAAGCTCGCCGAGGTGGGGCTCGAACCGCAGATCTTCGAGTCGCACAAGGGTCGCGCCTCCACGGTGGCCCGAATCGAGGGCGAGGACCCCTCGCGGCCCGCGCTGCTCATCCACGGCCACACCGACGTCGTACCGGCCAACGCCACGGACTGGACCCACCACCCCTTCTCGGGCGAGATCGTCGACGGGATGGTGTGGGGTCGCGGCGCGGTCGACATGAAGGACATGGACGCCATGACGCTGGCCGTGGTGCGCGACCGGCTGCGCACCGGGCGCAAGCCGCCCCGTGACATCGTCCTCGCCTTCCTCGCGGACGAGGAGGCGGGCGGCACGTGGGGCGCGCGGCACCTGGTGGACAACCACCCGGACCTCTTCGAGGGCGTCACGGAGGCGATCGGCGAGGTCGGCGGATTCTCCTTCACGGTCAACGAGAAGCTGCGGCTCTACCTCGTCGAGACCGCCCAGAAGGGCATGCACTGGATGAAGCTGACCGTGGACGGCACCGCCGGTCACGGTTCGATGATCCACAGGGACAACGCGATCACCGAGCTGTCCGAGGCCGTCGGGCGGCTCGGCCGCCACCGGTTCCCGGTCCGCGTGACCAAGACGCTGCGGCACTTCCTGGACGAACTCGGCGACGCCCTCGGCACCGAGCTCGACCCCGAGAACATGGACGAGACGCTCGCCAAGCTCGGCGGCATCGCCAAGCTCATCGGCGCCTCCCTCCAGAACACCGCCAATCCGACCCAGCTGGGCGCCGGATACAAGGTCAACGTGATTCCCGGACAGGCCACCGCGCATGTCGACGGCCGTTATCTGCCGGGGTACGAGGAGGAATTCCTCGCCGACCTGGACCGCATTCTCGGCCCGCGGGTGAAGCGCGAGGACGTCCACGCGGACAAGGCGCTGGAGACCAGTTTCGACGGGGCGCTCGTCGACGCCATGCAGACCGCGCTGTCCGCGGAGGACCCGATCGCGCGCGCCGTGCCCTACATGCTGTCGGCCGGCACCGACGCCAAGTCCTTCGCCGACCTCGGCATCCGCTGCTTCGGCTTCGCCCCGCTGAAGCTGCCGCCGGAGCTGGACTTCGCGGGCATGTTCCACGGCGTCGACGAGCGGGTCCCGGTGGATGCCCTGCAGTTCGGTGTGCGCGTCCTCGACCGCTTCATCGATGCGTCCTGAATTGCTCGGGTAAAACGAAACTCCTGTAATCGACCGCGCGTGCGGGCCCCACTGAGAAGAGTGAATCCGACGATAAGCTCGTAGCTCCATTACTCCCTCCTCGTTACACCTGATGCGAACCGAAGCTGGGATCGCATGTGCCAACAATGGAGGAATAATGATCAAGAAGGTCGTCGCTGCTGCGGCTGCCACCGGTGGTCTGGTTCTCGCGGGTGCGGGCCTGGCCGTCGCCGACTCGGGTGCCCAGGGTGCTGCTGTGCACTCCCCGGGCGTCGTGTCCGGCAACGTGATTCAGGTGCCCGTTCACATCCCGGTGAACGTCTGCGGCAACACGGTCTCCGTGATCGGGCTGCTGAACCCCGCCTTCGGCAACAGCTGCGTCAACAAGTGACGTCGTGCCTCACCCCATGAGTCACTTCGTGAGGGTCTGAGCCCGTCGGCCCCGGAGTCCGCACCATGCGCTCCGGGGCCGACCGGCTTTCCGCGCACGCGTCGGGTGGGTGTGTGCGCGTTCAGGACGGTCCAAGCCAACGGCTAAGGCAGGGATTACAGCTATGCGACAGGTCACCCGCAAGGGCCTGATGACCGTGGCGGCGGCGAGCGGCGTACTCGCCGTCACCGGCGGCTACGCACACGCCGACTCGGGTGCGAACGGCTCCACCGCGAACTCGCCCGGCGTGCTGTCGGGCAACACGGTGCAGGTGCCGGTGCACGCGCCGCTGAACGTCTGCGGCAACACCGTGAATGTCGTCGGGGCGCTCAACCCGGCGGTGGGCAACACATGCGTCAACCGTGGCGGCAACGGCGCGCACGGGGGCGGGAACCAGCACTCCGGCGGCTCCCGGGCCGACGGTCACGCCGCCGGCTCGCCGGGCGTCGGCTCCGGCAACCACGTCCAGGTACCGGTCGACGCTCCCGTGAACGTCTGCGGAAACAGCGTGAACGTCGTCGGCGTGGGCAACGCGGCGGCGGGCAACGAGTGCGCCGGCGGTGCCGGCGGCGGACACTCCACGACCCCGCCCGGCGGCGGACACACGACGCCGCCTCCCGGCACCCCCGGGCAGCCGGGGCACCCCGGAAACCCGGGTACGCCGGGACACCCGGGTGTGCCCGGGCACCCCGGCACCCCTGGAAACCCGGGCACACCGGGTCAGCCGGGGAACCCGGGTACCCCGCCCGGCTCCGGAGGACATCACCCCGGCGGTTCCTCGCACGTCGATCAGCCGGGTGCGCAGTCCGTCACCCAGCCCCGTGGCGCCGGGATGCTCGCCCACACCGGCAGTGAGCTGCCGCTCGGCGTGGTCGTACCGGCGGGCGCCGGCGCGCTGCTGGCCGGTGCGGTGCTCTACCGCCGGGCGCGATCGGCGGCGTAGCCCGGAGCCGACCGGTGCAGGTGTGACCACGACGCCACCCACTTCCCCTGTGGCGTCGAGAACGGAGCGGGCCCCGCCGCCGGCGGGGCCCGCTCCGTTTCAGCCGCCCGGCGTCACCATGTGGCGCGCACCTGGCGGATGATCCGCCGGCGCAACCGCACCTTGCGGCTGCCGTCGCGCAGCAGGCTCAGGCGGTCCAACTCCCAGTGTCCGTACTCGGCATGGTCCGTCAGCAGACGTGTCGTCTCCTTGCGGGAGACCCCGCGAGGTACGTACACGTCGACAAATTCGTATTCCGGCATCGCATCTATTGTGCGGGCTGGGGCCCGGTACGGATAGCGTCTGCACTATGTCTGATGCTGCGCAGCCCACCGCTGCCGAGGTACGCGCCGCCGCCGAGGCGGTCAAGACCGCGCTCGACCGCCACCTGGCCGCGGTCGAGCGCAGGACGGGTGAGGACGACCCGGCCGTCTACGAGGCGTTCAACGAGCTGGCCGCAGCGGCCGAGGAGTACGACGAGCTCCTCTACGACCGCTACGACGAGGTCACCCCCTTCGAGATCCCCGGTACCGACGACACGCTGCCGCCGTACACGGGCCCCGAGGAGCCGAACGCGCTGAGCGTGCTGATCCGCCGGGACTACGCGGTGGTGGAGCCGCAGCGGCTGCTGGCGCAGGCCCAGCGGGTGGAGGCCGTGGAGGAGGACGGGGCCACCGCGGACGCCGGCTTCGACGCGGCGTCCGGCACCGTCCATGGGGCTCTCGGGATCCTCTTCGGCGAGTTCGAACCGGACGAGATCGCGTCCCGGCACAAGGAGTTCGGCCTGGAGGAGGGCGATTCCACACTCTGGGTGACCGCCGCGGACGAACCCTCGGAGCCCGGCGAGTGGCTGGAGGCCCCCTTCGAGTCGACCGACCCGCAGCGGGTCGTCTGCCGTTTCGACGTCAGCGCGGTCTTCGACGAGGAGGTGGACGACGACCTGGAGGACGGCCTCGGCCCCCACGAGGACCTGGAGCCGCTGGACGCGGATCGCTGAGCCGGGCGCGGCACGGGAAGCACGACAGTGGCGGCCACCGGAGCCGGTGGCCGCCACTGTCGTGTGCGGAGAACGCGGGGCTGGGGCCGGGGCCTGTTGTGGCGCCCGCCCGCGGTGCCTCCCGGACGCCGTCAGCCCGCCGTCGGGACCTGCGCCTTCAGCAGCGCCGGCAGCCGCGTGGTGCGCGGCTTCTGCGGGACCTCGGCCACCGCGCGCGGCAGGGCCTGCTCCACCCCGTGGACCACGGACAGATGACGCCCGGCCCGGCCGAAGGCGGTGTACACCCAGGGCCTGGTCAGGGACTGCGCCGCGTCACCGGGCAGCACCACGACCGCGGCGGGCCAGGTCGTGCCCACCGCCTGGTGCGCCGTGAGCGCCCATCCGTGCCGCACGGACTGCTCGACCCGCTCCTTGGGCACGACGACGGGGACACCGGCGCACTCCAGGTGCAGTCCCTCGGCGTCGGCCTTCACGACGTGCCCGGGCACCGAACGGCCCGATGCTGGGGAGTAGGCGATCCGGTCGCCGGGGTCGAAGCCGCCGAAACGGCCGGGGCCCGGGTTGAGCCGCTCCTTGAGCGCGGCGTTCAGCGCGCGAGTGCCGACGGCGCCGCCGTGTCCCGGCGTGATCACCTGCGTCTGCTCGGCCGGGATGCCGATGGCACGCGGCACCGAGTCCGCGACCAGCTGCACGGTCCGGTGCACCGCTTCGCTCGCGGCGCGCACCGGGACGATCACGACCTCCTTGCCCGGCGCCTCCACCTGCAGGAGCTCACCGATCCCGATGCCGGAGACCAGCTCACCGACGGGCCCGGGGTCCGGTGTGCGCGAGGCGACCGTCGGACAGGCGTGAGCGGCGAGGAGATCCGCGAAGACCCGGCCAGGCCCCGCCGACCACAGCACTCCCGGGTCCCCGCTCAGCACGAGCCGTGCCCCGTCCGGCAGTGACTCGGCGAGCACGGCCGCAGTCTCGACGTCCAGCTGCGGCGCGTCCATGACGACGAGGAGATCCAGGTCCAGGGCGCCGTCGGCGTCCCGGCCCGGGCCCTCGGCGCCGGACAGGAGCCCCGCGACGGTGGTGACGTGGAGGTCCGGTGCCCCCTCGGGTCCGTCCCGGAGGCCGTCCTCGGCCGCCCGGGACGCGAGGCGCCGGCGGCCGTCCGGGGTGTGTGTGGCGGCCCAGCCGCGCAGGCCGAGACTCCGCACCGCGTGCAGCAGCGCCGCGACCTCGGCCCCGGAGGCGTCGCCGCCGGTGTGAAGCACCAGGCCGTGGCCCGCGACCGCGCGGATCAGCTCCGCGGCGGAGCGTGGCGCCGACGCGGCGGCGTGCTCCCAGTCGGCGGCCGGACCGTCGTCCTTGGGCAGGGAGTTCATCACCCGGGCGAGGCCGTCGGCGAGGCTCTCCTCGGCCAGCGCGTACCGCTCCAGGCCGATGAGGACGCGGACCGGGCGCTCCTCGGGCTCCTCGGTGTCCTCCTGGGCGGGGGACGCGGTGTCGAGGGCGTCCTGGAACACCAGGGCGTCGCCCTCCGCGAGGGCGCTCTGCACGGCCGCGTCCGGGTCCGGTACCGAGCGCTGGGTGAGCGCCGCGGTCAGGGCCGGGGCGTCGAGGGCGGTGTGCCCGGCGAGGGCCGCCTGCTCCAGGAGCCACACGGTCAGCGCCCGGCCGCGCCGCTCGTCCTCGGGGCCGCACTCGGCGCCGAGCAGCGCGCGGGCGAACCCGTCGGCCTGCTCGGGCCGCACCCCGGCGACCCGCAGCAGCTGCCACGGGTCCTCGCGCAGCCGCCGGTCGGCGTCTTCGCCCAGGACGGCGGCGACCTGTGGTGCGAGCGTGTCGGGCGCGCCGGCGGTGGTCAGTACGGCACGCACGGCCGCGACGGCCTCCGGTGCGGCGGCCGCGGGCGAGGTGGACGACGTGGTCACGGGCTGGGGCCGCCGCTCCGGCTCCGGGACGACGACCCTGCGGGGCGCGGGCTCCGGATCGTGGAACGCGCCGGCCACGGGCTTCTCGCCGCTCTCCACGGCCCGGACCGCGGCGAGCAGGTCCGCGGCCTTCCCGCTGAGCTTGCCCCCGGCCTCGACCGGCCCCTGCCTCTCGGCCTTGCGCCGCTCGATCCGCTCCCGCTCCACCCGCTGGGCGGCCAGCTCGGCCTCGGCCTCGGACAGCTGCGGCGCGTCCCCGGAGGCCGCGGAGCCCCCGGCACCGCTCTCGCCGTCCGCGGAGCTCTCGACGTCCCCGTCCGCGGAGGTCTCGGTGTCGTGGTCCCCGCGTCCGGCGGAGTCGCCGTCCGCTGCCCCGTCCTCGGAGGGAGCGTCCGTCTCCTGCCCGGTGGCCCCGGCGTCGGCGTCGGCGCCGTCGGCCTGCGGGGTGTCGCCGGCCGTGTCCGCGCCCGGCGTCCCCGGCCCGGTGTCCTCCGTGGTCTCGGGCTCCGTGCTCACAGCGTGCTCCAGTCGTGATCGGGATAGTGGTGCACCGGCGCCGACACGTCGTCGAGCGCCCGGCAGATCTCGTCAGGAAGACTAAGGGTCTCCACTGACAACGCGGCCGTGAGCTGCTGCGCGTTGCGTGCGCCGACGATGGGCGCGGCCACGCCGGGCCGGTCGCGGACCCAGGCGAGGGCGACCTGGAGCGGTGTCACCGCGAGGCCGTCCGCCGCGGTGGTCACCGCGTCGACGATGCTGCTCGCGGTGTCGTCCAGGTAGGGAGCGACGAACGGGGCGAGGTGCTCGGAGCCGCCCCGGGAGTCCGACGGCGTCCCGCCCCGGTACTTGCCGGTGAGCACCCCCCGGCCGAGCGGCGAGGAGGGCAGCAGGCCGACGCCCAGGTCGAGAGCGGCGGGCAGCACCTCGCGCTCGACGCCCCGCTGGAGCAGGGAGTACTCCATCTGCGTGCTGGCCAGGCGGGTGCGCGCGCCCGGTGCCGCGAGCTGCCAGGTCGCCGCCTTGGCGAGCTGCCAGCCGCAGAAGTTGGACACGCCCGCGTAGCGCGCGCGGCCGCTGCCGACCGCCATGTCGAGGGCCTGGAGTGTCTCTTCGAGGGGGGTGTCGGGGTCGTACGCGTGGACGTGCCACAGGTCCACGTAGTCCGTGCCCAGGCGTGCGAGGGAGGCGTCGAGGGCGGACAGCAGATGGCCGCGCGACCCGTCGAAGCGGCGGTAGGGGTCGGGCACGCTCCCCGCCTTCGTCGAGATGACCAGGTCCCGGCGCGGCACGAGCCCTTCCATGAGGCGCCCGAGGAGATACTCCGCCTCCCCGTCGCCGTACACGTCCGCGGTGTCGACGAGGGTCCCGCCCGCTTCCCAGAACGCCTTCAAGAGGTCCGCGGCGTCATGCTCGTCGGTGTCCCGACCCCACGTCAGGGTGCCGAGTCCGATCCGGGACACACGCAGGCCGGTACGGCCGAGATGCCTCTGCTCCATGGACGCCGAGATTACTGTCCGGAACTCACGGCGTGGGGGCCCTGTGGACAACCAGGACCGGCGGTACCGCAACCCGTGCCTGCCGCGTCGTCCGGCAGCGCGCTAGGGTCTCCGGCACAAGGGACGTTACTGATCGGTAAGGGGAATCGGCCATGCAGCTCGGGATCAACCTCGGCTACTGGGGCGCCGGAATGGACGCGGACAATCTCGCCGTGGCCCAGGAGGCCGACCGGCTCGGATACTCCGTCTGCTGGGCGGCCGAGGCCTACGGCTCCGACGCGGCCACCGTGCTCAGCTGGGTCGCCGCGCAGACCGAGCGGATAGACGTCGGTTCGGCCATCTTCCAGATCCCGGCGCGCCAGCCCGCGATGACCGCGATGACCGCCGCGACCCTCGACTCGCTCTCCGGCGGGCGGTTCCGCCTCGGCCTCGGCGTCTCCGGACCGCAGGTCTCCGAGGGCTGGTACGGCGTCAAGTTCGACAAGCCGCTGGCGCGCACCCGCGAGTACGTGGAGATCGTGCGCCGGGCGATGACGCGCGAGCGGCTCTCCTACGAAGGCGAGCACTGGACCCTGCCGCTGCCCGGTGGCCCGGGCAAGCCGCTCAAGCTGACCGTGCACCCGGAGCGCGAGCACATCCCGCTGTACATCGCCGCGATCGGCCCGAAGAACCTTGAGCAGACCGGCGAGATCGCCGACGGCGCGCTGCTGATCTTCCCCTCCGCCGAGCACCTGGAGGACACCGCGATCAGGCATCTGCGCGCGGGCCGGGGGAAGGCCGGGAAGACGATGGACGGCTTCGACGTCTGCCCGACGCTGCCGCTCGCCCTCGGCGACGACAAGAACGTGACGGCGCTCGCCGACATGTTCCGGCCCTACACGGCGCTGTACGTGGGCGGCATGGGCAGCCGCAAGCAGAACTTCTACAACCAGCTCGCCCAGCGCATGGGCTACGAGAAGGAAGCCGCCGAGATCCAGGACAAGTACCTGTCCGGCGACAAGGAGGGCGCCGCCGCCGCCATCCCGCACGCGCTGATCGACCAGACCACCCTGCTCGGCTCCGTCGACCGCATCGCCGACCGGATGAAGGCGTACGCAGCGGCCGGGGTCACCACGCTCACGCTGGCTCCCGCGGGCTTCACGCTGGAGGACCGGATCGCCTCGCTGCGCGCCGGTTCCGAGGCGCTGGAGCGGGCCGGGCTCGCGTAGCGGGGACGGTGCCGGGCGCCGGAGAGTCTGCGGCCGTGGTGGGGGCTCGGGGGTCTACCCCGCCACGGCCGGCACAGGGAACAACGCGCCGCCACCCCCTTGGTTACGCGCCTGCGCCACCCAGGCCGTCCGTCGTTTGGCGGATTTGTCCGACACATCGGTTGCCGAGCCCCTGGCATCCCATTTGACTCGTTTTCTGCGGAGCCCTGCAGAGAGGTGTCAGAGATGCTTTCGGCCAAGAGTCTCTTCGAGGAGATCCTCGACAACGACGAGTCGTTCCGGCTCTTCTGCTCCATCGCCGCCAGCGGGGAAGCGCAGGGGGGCTGGGAGAACGGGCGGATCGCCGCACTGGTCCCGCCCGAACAGCGCGAGCTCGCGCCCAAGATCGCCCGGCACGGCGCCGACGAGGACAAGCACGGCAGGATCTTCGACGCGCTGATGAAGAAACGAGGTCTGCAGCCCGTGGCGGTGCCGCCGGACACCGACTACACCATGCTCCTGGAGCGGCACGGCATCGGTCTCGCCCACGAGAAGCTCAAGGGCGACCAGCCCCTCACCGTGCAGGAAATCATCACCTACCTCGCCCACAGCCGGGTCACCGAGCAGCGCGCCTCCGAGCAGATGGAGCTGCTGCGCACTCACTTCGCCGACCATCCCGACATCGGCCGCGCGGTGAGGATGATCTCCAACGACGAGGACAACCACCTCGCCTACTGCCACGAGGAGCTGCTGCGCTTCGCGTACGCGGGACACGGCCGGGCCATCCAGCGCGTGCTGCGCGAGTGCGCCCTCGCCGAGATCCGCATCTACCGCGACGTCAGCCTCGCCGTGATGGCCCACATGGGGCGCATCCTCGGCTGGTCGAGGGCCAGGGCCGCGGTGCTCGCCGCCGGCATCCGCGCCGTCTACGCGTACGAGCGGCTGGCCGGCTGGCGCCGGATGGTCTCCCTGAAGATGCCCGAGCGGCGCGACGCGCTGGGCGGCCCCGCCACGGCGGCCCCGGAATTCGCCTGAGTCCGGGCCGCACGGCCGGACCGCGCCCTACATCCAGCCCCGCCGTTTGAAGGTCCGGTACAGCAGGACCTCCAGAACGACCATCCCCAGGATCACCGCCGGGTACGACAGGAGCCAGTGCAGCTCGGGCATGTGGTCGAAGTTCATTCCGTAGATCCCCGCGATCAAGGTGGGGACCGCGGCCATGGCCGCCCACGCCGAGATCTTCCGCATGTCGTCGTTCTGCCGCACGCCCATCTGCGCGAGATGCGCCGCGAGGATGTCGGAGACCAGCCGGTCCAGGCCCTCCACGGTCTCGTTCACCCGTGTCAGATGGTCGTTGACGTCGCGGAAGAACGGCTGCGCCGTCTCGTTCACGAAAGGCACTCCCGTGCTGTAGGAGCCCCCTCCGGACAGCCGGGTCAGCGGCATCGCGAGCGGCACCGTGGCGCGGCGGAACTCCAGGATCTGCCGCTTGAAACGGTAGATCCTGGACGCGGTGTGCCGCGAGTCGCCGCCGGACGGCGAGAAGACCTCCGCCTCCAGCTCCTCCAGGTCGGTCCCCAGTTCGGTCGCCACCTCCAGATAGTGATCGACCGTGACGTCCGCGATCGAGTAGAGCACCGTCGTGGGCCCCTTGCGCAGCACCTCGGGTTCCGACTCCAGCCGCCGACGCAGGGCGGCCAGCGGTGAGCTCTTGCCGTGCCTGACCGTCACCACGAAGGCGTCACCGATGAAGACCATGACCTCGCCGGTGGACACCTCGTCACTGTCCGGCTCGTAGAAGACCGGCTTGAGGACGATGAACAGCGAGTCGTCGTACACCTCCAGCTTGGGCCGCTGGTGCGCCTTCAGCGCGTCCTCGACCGCCAGCGGATGCAGCCCGAACTCGTTCGTGACGAGGTCGAACTCCTTCTCCGTCGGCTCGTGCAGACCGATCCACACGAAGGCGTCGCCCTCGGCGCGCGCCTGCGCCAGGGCGTCGGACAGGTCCTCGGGGTCCTCCGTCCGCCGCCCGTGACGGTAGATGGCGCAGTCGACGATCACGGAGCGTATTCTCCCGCCGCCGGGGGCGCGCCGCACGCCGGCCACCGCCCCGCCCGGCCCGTCCCGGTCGCCGGGGTCCCCCGTCTACCCTGGGCCGCATGCCCACGCTGATCCTCGTCCGGCACGGACGTTCCACCGCCAACACCGCGGGACTGCTCGCCGGGTGGACGCCCGGCGTCGCCCTCGACGAACGCGGCGCCCAGCAGGCCGCGGCGCTGCCCGGCCGGCTCGCCGGGCTGCCGATCTCCGAGGTCGTCTCCAGCCCCCTCCAGCGCTGCCAGGAGACGATCCAGCCGCTGCTCGACGCCCGCCCCGGGCTGCGCGCGCACACCGAGGAGCGCATCGGGGAGGCCCATTACGGAGACTGGTCCGGCCGCAAGCTCGCCGAGCTGAAGGACGAGCCGCTGATGGAGGTCGTCCAGGCGCACCCCTCGGCGGCGGCGTTCCCCGGCGGCGAGTCGATGCGGGCCATGCAGACGAGGGCCGCCGAGGCGGTCCGCGAGTGGAACACGCGCGTGGAGCGCGACCACGGCGGGGACGCCGTCTACCTGATGTGCTCGCACGGCGACATCATCAAGTCCCTCGTCGCCGACGCACTCGGACTTCACCTCGATCTCTTCCAGCGGATCTCTGTCGAACCGTGTTCGATCACCGCGATCCGCTACACACGGCTGAGGCCCTTCCTCGTGCGCCTCGGGGACACCGGCGACTTCGCCTCCCTGGCGCCGCGCGAGGAGCCCCCGGGCGGCGACGCTCCGGTGGGGGGCGGTGCGGGCGCACCGTGATCGTCGGCCGCAGTAGGGTGAAGCGGTCGAAGCAGCACAGTAGTTGTCAGCAGGTTCTCAGCAGCCGATGCGGGCCGGTGCAGTCAGCCGGTCCGCATGCCGATCCAATGGAGACAGGACGTGTCCCGTCAGGTGTTCCTCTACGACCCCCCGGACCGTTTCGTGGCCGGTACGGTCGGGTTGCCCGGGCGCCGTACCTTCTTCCTGCAGGCTTCCTCAGGTCACCGGGTGACCAGCGTGGCTCTGGAGAAGACCCAGGTCGCAGCGCTCGCCGAGCGCATGGACGAGCTCCTCGACGAGGTCGTGCGCCGCACCGGGGGCAGCGCGCCCGTGCCGGCCATGGCCCCGACCGAGGTGTCCGACACCGCCCCTCTCGACACCCCCGTCGAGGAGGAGTTCCGCGTCGGCACCATGGCGCTGGCCTGGGACGGTGACGAACAGCGCATGATCGTCGAGGCTCAGGCCCTGGTCGAGCTGGACGCGGAGTCCGAGGAGGACCTCGCGGAGGCCGAGGAACGACTCCTCCAGGACGAGGAGAACGGTCCGCCGATGCTCCGGGTCCGGCTCACCGGAGTACAGGCCCGCGCCTTCGCCAAGCGCGCACTCGACGTCGTCAACGCGGGCCGGCCCCCCTGCCCGCTCTGCAGCCTCCCGCTCGACCCGGAAGGACACGTATGTCCGCGCCAGAACGGATACCGCCGCGGAGCGTGACCACGGCCGAGCTGCTCGCCAAGGGTGAGCTGAAGGTGCGCGGACAGATCCGTGAAGCCTCGAACGCGGTCCTGTACTGCTCCGTCTCCTACGAGGGACGCGACGCGTTCTGCGTCTACAAGCCCGTCGCCGGGGAGCGCCCCCTGTGGGACTTCCCCGACGGCACGCTCGCGCAGCGCGAGGTCGCGGCGTACGAGGTCTCCGAGGCGACCGGCTGGGGGCTCGTGCCGCCCACCGTGCTGCGCGACGGACCGTACGGCGAGGGCATGTGCCAGCTGTGGATCGAGGCGGCCCCCGAGGCCGAGCTGCTCGCCCTGGTGGACGGCGAGGAGCCCGAGGACGGCTGGAAGGCCATCGGCCTCGCCGAGGTGGGCGAGGGCCGCACGGCGCTGCTGGTGCACGCCGACGACGACCGGCTTCGGCGGCTCGCCGTCCTCGACGCCGTGATCAACAACGCGGACCGCAAGGGCGGACACCTGCTGCCCGCCGGGGAGGGCCGCCTCTACGGCATCGACCACGGGGTCACCTTCAACGCCGAGAACAAGCTGCGCACCCTGCTGTGGGGATGGGCCGGGGAACCCCTGACGGCGGAGGCGGTCGACGTGCTCGTCGCGCTGCGCGACGGGCTGCTGCCGGGGGCGCCGCTGGCCACCCGGCTGGCGGAACTCATCACCGCGAACGAGACCGACGCCACACGGGCGCGCGTGGAGGAGCTTCTCGCCTCCGGAAGACACCCGGCACCGGGCGGGGAATGGCCGGCGATCCCCTGGCCGCCGGTGTAGCGGCACACCTTCGGCCCGCGGCGCAACAGCGCCTTCCGGGCCGTGAGGCGCCGGCCGGTTCGTATACGGAACTTCCGTCCGGTTAGGCTCATGACATGCATGCCTGGCCCGCTTCTGAGGTCCCCGCCCTGCCTGGTGAGGGCCGCGACCTCCGGATCCACGACACCGCGACCGGTGGGCTCGTCACCCTCGACCCCGGTCCCGTCGCCCGTATCTACGTATGCGGCATCACGCCGTACGACGCGACCCACATGGGTCACGCGGCGACCTACAACGCGTTCGACCTCGTTCAGCGCGTGTGGCTCGACACCAAGCGGCAGGTTCACTACGTCCAGAACGTGACCGACGTCGACGACCCGCTCCTGGAGCGGGCACAGCGCGACGGCGTCGACTGGGTGGGGCTCGCCGAGCAGGAGACCGCACTTTTCCGCGAGGACATGACCGCCCTGCGGATGCTGCCGCCGCAGCACTACATAGGCGCCGTCGAGGCGATACCCGGCATCGTGCCGCTCGTCGAGCGGCTGCGGGACGCAGGAGCGGCGTACGAGCTCGAAGGGGATGTGTACTTCTCCGTCGAGTCCGACCCGCACTTCGGCCAGGTGTCCAACCTGGACGCCGCCGCGATGCGCCTGCTGTCCGCCGAGCGCGGGGGTGACCCGGACCGCGCGGGCAAGAAGAACCCGCTCGACCCGATGCTCTGGATGACCGCCCGCGAGGGCGAGCCGAGCTGGGACGGCGGCTCGCTGGGCCGCGGCCGGCCCGGCTGGCACATCGAGTGCGTCGCCATCGCCCTCGACCACCTCGGCATGGGCTTCGACGTCCAGGGCGGCGGCTCCGACCTGGCCTTCCCGCACCACGAGATGGGCGCCTCGCACGCCCAGGTGCTGACCGGCGAGTTCCCGATGGCCAAGGCGTACGTGCACGCCGGCATGGTCGCGCTCGACGGCGAGAAGATGTCGAAGTCCAAGGGCAACCTCGTCTTCGTGTCCGCGCTCCGGCGCGACGGGGTCGACCCGGCCGCCATCCGCCTGGCGCTGCTCGCGCACCACTACCGCGCCGACTGGGAGTGGACGGACGCCGTCCTGGAGACCGCCGTCGCGCGGCTGGAGAACTGGCGCTCCGCGGTCTCCCGCCCCGACGGGCCGTCCGCCGACGCGCTCGTCGAGGAGATCCGCGACGCCCTCGCGAACGACCTGGACGCGCCGGCCGCGCTCGCCGCGGTCGACCGCTGGGCCGCGCGCCAGCACGAGACGGGCGGCACGGACGAGGGCGCCCCCGGCGTCGTGTCCCGTGCCGTGGACGCCCTCCTGGGAGTGGCGCTGTAACGGTTCCCGCACCCCGAACGCGGTCGGGCGCCGGGCGGATCGATCCGCCCGGCGCCCTGTGCGTGGAGCCGTCCCCCGTTGCCGGCCGTGCTACTGCCTGTTGACGACGACGGCCTGGAGGGTGCCGGTGCCGGAGTCGTAGATCCCGATGACCTGCTGCCCGAAGGCGAAGGCTTCCCGGACCCCGTCATGCGTCACCTGGTTCGGGTTCACCAGCTGGCGCCAGGCGTTGTCGATGTACAGGTAGAGGATCGACGGCTGCCCCGGCAGCGGGGTGACGACGTCCCAGAACTTCGTGGCGATGCCGCTCACCAGCGCCGCCCGCTCGACGGCGCTCGGCAGCACGAGCGGCTGCCCCGGCTGCTGCGCCTGCTGTCCGCCGAGCTGCTGGAGCAGCTGCTGGAAGGGCTGCTGCTGGCCGAGCTGCTGGAGCTGCTGCTGAAGGTGCGGCGGAATGTGCTGCGGCGGGATCTGCTGCGGCGGGATCTGCTGCTGGATCGGCTGGCCGATGACCTGCTGGTCGTAAGGCTGCCGCATCTGCTGGCCCATGACCTGCTGGTCGTAAGGCTGCTGCATCTGCTGGCCCATGCTCTGCGGCCCGTACGGCTGCTGCGTCTGCGGGCTGAAGGGCTGCTGCTGGCCCATGCTCTGCTGCGCTCCGAACTGCTGCGGGGGAGCCGTGCTCGGGCCCTGCTGCCCGTGCTGCTGTCCCAGCCGGCTCATCTGCGGGGTGGTGCTCATACGGGTGCCACCTTCCGTCATTGGTCGAGCGTGTGTGAGCAGTGGTCGGATGCCGTCAGCCCGTGACCACCAGGCCGACGATCTCGTCGTCCGAGAACCAGACACGTACGTCGGGCCGTCCCCCCGCGAAGGCGGCGTGCACCGCCTGGCGGATCTCGGGGGACGGGTCGTTCAGGTTGCGCCATGCGCCCGCCACGTACAGCCGGAGCCTGGGCGGGACTTCGCGCGGATACGGCAGCAGCTCGTCCCAGTACCGCTCGGCCTGGCCCGAGCCGACCGCCTCCGGCAGCAGATGGGTGACCGCCGCCTTGATGTCCGGCCGGCTGCCGATCCGCTGGGAGGCGGGCCGGCCCGGCGCGTCCTGCTGCGGGGAACCAGTGGCCCGCAGCACCGCGCGGGCACGCTCCGGGGACATCGGCTCCTGGCCCGCCGCCCTGAGCATGCCCTGCAGCGCGGCCAGGGCGCCGACCACCACCGGGGAGGCGGAGGAGGTCCCGGAGAACGTGTCCGTGTACCAGGCGATCTCCTCGGCGCCGCCCTGCAGATCGCCGGGCCGGTCCCAGAAGCCGCCGGTGGTCGTCACCTCGCGTCCCCAGCCCTGCGCGTCCACGCGCGCCCCGTAGTTGGAGAACGCGAGCCGTGAACGGTCCGGCCCGTGGTCGCGGCCGTGCGTGCCGGGCGGCGGCGCGCCCGCGCCGACCAGGACCGCGCCGGAGGACTGGTTGGAGGGGTTGAACGGATTGCGCCACCACTCCGGGAATTCGGCGGGGCGGCGCTCGTACAGCGCGTCGTCGAGCGACTCGCCGCCGTTGCCCGCGGCCGCCACCACGACAACGCCCTTGGCGGTCGCGTACCGGATGGCCGCGAAGTCGTCCGGCCACCACTCGACGGCGATGTAGCCGCGCTGGTCGTCGCGTTGCTCGAAGTCGAACCGTGGCCCCGGGGTGTGCAGTTCGACCAGCAGGACGTCGCCGGGGCCCAGCCGGTCGGCCGCCGCGTGGATCGCCGCCGCGGTGCCGCCGGGCTGGAAGGACGCGGCGGCCGTCACCGCGTCGGGCACGATGCCGGTGATGCCGTGGTCGTTGCGGTCGCCGCCGATCACCCCGATGACGGCGGTGCCGTGGTTGCGCCAGGCCACGTCCTGCAACGGGGTGCCGACGACGACTCCGGCGAGCTTCGCCGCCAGGTCCTCGTGACCGAGCTGCCAGGCACCCTCCACGTCGATCACCGTCACGCCCTGACCCGTGCCGCCCGGCCGCTGCCAGGCCCAGTACGCGTCGATGCCCTCCGGCGCCGGACGCAGATAGCCCTGACGGCTGGTGAAGTCGGGGGTGATGGGCGCCCCTTCCTTCAGACGGCGGCTCTCGTCCGTGCCGTCGTCGGTCCACCCGGCCGGGCCCGCCGAGGCGGGTACGGCACCGGGCTTCACATACGCCGTGTCGATCTCCGGCAGCGCCGCGATCCTCGAGCGCAGTTCCTGGGCCCGGCTCGCGCCGCCGCGCACCCGGTAGAACAGCGCGAGGTCGGGCCCGCTCTCGGCGCCCGGTGCCATGGACTGCTGGTGCAGCCGGTCCTCGCTGCCGAACAGCGGCTCCAGGACGAGCTGTTCGTCGCTGAGGAACATGTTGAGGGCCGAGACGTCGGCGCCCACCGCCGAGCGGACGCCCTCGGCCCGGGCACGGAGCCGGGCCTCGGGACGTGCGACGACGATCAGCTCCTGCTCGGCTCCTCGGTAGGTGAATCCCGCTCCGTCGGGCCCCGGCCCGGAGGTCCCCGGGCCCTGCGCCGGCTGTACCTGGTCGGTCATCGCGTACCGCTCCCTTCGATCCCTGCGGGTACCGGTCCCTGCGTGTGCTGTGCAGTGCGCTGTCCTGTGCGGTGCCGCGCCGTGCCGCTGTCCTGCCCTGGGCCGTCCGCTGTCGCGGGGCGACGCTTCGCCGTGTCCCGTCCCCGGGCCGCGTCTTCGGGGCACAACCTGGCACGCCCACGGCGACTCGTCCACCCCGTCTTCGCCAACTTGGTTTGAAAACAAGTTGAATTGGGAAACCTGTGCAATCTGCCTGGAAACATCTGTCCCGTCGTAATCCGGCCAAAGGGTGCCGAGGCGTACGGCAACTGCCGTGGTGTCAGGGGTGTTTGTGCCGTGCGCCGACCCCGGGGACGACCGAGGGGCGGTGCGCCTGATGCGCACCGCCCCTCCTGGCCGGTCGTGCGGGAGCGTCAGCCCCGGGGACGGTCAGTCCTCCGAGGAGTCCTCGGACGAGTCGCCGTCCGTGTCCCTGCCCGCGTCCGGACCGGTTTCAGCGGCGGAGTCGGATCCGGATTCCGAGCCGGAGTCCCCGGCGGATCCCGATGGCGGACCGGCGTCCGTGGCGGAGTCCGCACCGGGGCCCGCGTCGGCGTCCGTCTCCGGACGCAGCGGCTTCGGCGGCCGGGTGCGGCCGGCGGTGCCGTCCCGCAGGAACGACGCGGCCTCGCCGCCCTCCGTGGCGTGACCGCCGGCCTGTGCCGTCGGACCGCCGCCGTCCCGTCGGCGCAGATAGCGCTCGAACTCGCGGGCGATCGCCTCGCCCGAGGCCTCCGGCAACTCGGCGGTGTCCCGGGCCTCCTCCAGCGTCTGCACGTACTCGGCGACCTCGCTGTCCTCGGCGGCCAGCTGGTCCACGCCCAGCTGCCAGGCCCGCGCGTCCTCGGGCAGTTCGCCCAGCGGGATGCGCAGATCGATGAGGTCCTCCAGGCGGTTGAGGAGGGCCAGCGTCGCCTTCGGGTTGGGCGGCTGCGACACGTAGTGCGGCACGGCCGCCCACAGAGACACCGCGGGGACGCCCGCGTGCGTGCACGCCTCCTGGAGGATGCCGACGATGCCCGTGGGGCCCTCGTACTTGGTCTCCTCCAGGTCCATCGTGCGGGCCAGGTCGGGGTCCGACGTGACCCCGCTGACCGGCACCGGACGCGTGTGCGGGGTGTCACCGAGCAGCGCGCCCAGGATGACCACCAGCTCCACGCCCAGCTCGTGCGCGAAGCCGAGGAGTTCGTTGCAGAACGAGCGCCACCGCATCGACGGCTCGATGCCGCGGACCAGCACCAGGTCGCGCGGCTTGTCGCCACCGACCCGGACCACCGACAGACGCGTGGTCGGCCAGGTGATCTTGCGGACACCGGCGTCCAGCCACACCGTGGGACGGTTCACCTGGAAGTCGTAGTAGTCCTCCGCGTCCAGCGCCGCGAAGACCTCGCCCTTCCATTCCTTGTCCAGATGCGCGACAGCCGTGGAGGCGGCGTCGCCGGCGTCGTTCCAGCCCTCGAACGCGGCCACCATGACTGGGTCGATCAGCTCGGGAACCCCCTCCAGCTCGATCACCCAGCGCCTCCTTCCGACGTGCCCTCGCGTACGCCCCAACCTTACGGCGTGCCGAGGGGCCCACCGCAGCCCCCTTGCACGGGGGAGTGAACGGATCACTGCCCCGCGCGGGGGCCGGAAACACCCTTGATCGCCGCCGCGCGCCGCCCCTCAGTCATCCGAGCTGTCCCGGGAGGGCCGGCGGACGGCGTCTAGAGCGTCGAGCGCAGCCACTGCTCCACGCTCGCGATGTGCACCGTCGCCCACGACCTGGCGGCCTCCGCGTCCCGGTCGCGCAGGGCGGACAGGATCGCGCGGTGCTCGTGCAGGGTGCGGCTGACCGCGTCCTCCTGGGTCAGGCCGCGCCAGATACGGGCCCGGGTGGTCGGCCCCGAGAGACCGTCGAGGAGGGAGCACAGCACCGAGTTGCCGGAGGTCTGCACGATGCCCCGGTGGAACTCCAGGTCGCACGCGACGAGCTCCTCCACCGACGGTGCCGCGCCGAGGGCGTCCAGCTGGGCGGTCAGCGCGTCCAATTGCTGCTCACCGATGCGGGTGGCGGCCATGGCCGTGGCGGCCGGCTCCAGGATGCGGCGCACGGCGAGGAATTCGAGGACCGTGTCGTCCCGGTGGAAGTCGACGACGAAGCTCAGCGCCTCCAGCAGGAGCTGGGGGTCCAGGCTGGTCACGTAGGTGCCGTCGCCCTGCCGGACGTCCAGGATGCGGATCAGCGAGAGCGCGCGCACCGCCTCCCGCAGGGAGTTGCGGGACAGCCCCAGTTCGGCGGCGAGCTCGCTCTCCTTCGGCAGCCGGTCACCGGGACGCAGCGCGCCGGAGACGATCATTCCCTTGATCTTCTCGATCGCCTCGTCGGTGACTGCCATGCCGGGCCTCCCTGGTCCTCGGAATGCCGTTCAGACATCCGACGTCTCAGCCTCATTATGGGGTTTCAGCAGGCTGAACGGGACGAAAACCGAGGCACCGGGGCGCACCCGCACGACGGGACGGCGCCACCGCGGACCGCCTGTTCCCACAGGGTGCTCGGCGCCTCCCGGCGCACCACCGGCGCGATCTCCCGCGCGAACCGGTCCAGCGTCCCGACCTGTTCCGCCGTCGACACGTTCCCGGCGGTGGTGGATCAGCCGGGCGTACGGGCGCGCGGCTGGATCGCGTCGGCGGTGAACAGGGGAACGCCGTGCTGCGCCGACGAACCGTGCACCTCGGGCCGGTGCCTCCCGCGTGCCGGAGACGCCGAAGGGGCGGCTCTCCCCCGTGGGAGCCGCCCCTTCGGACCGAGCAGACGCCTACTTCTCGTCGAGCAGGTCCTGCACCTTGCCCCGGACGTCGTCCGTGGCGAGACCGCGGATCGTCAGCGTCGTCCGCCGGCGCAGCACGTCGTCCGCCGTTTGGGCCCACTCGTTGTCACGGGCGTAGACGACCTGGGCGAGGATCTCCGGCGCGTCCGGGTGGACGCGCTCGCCGAGCTCGGGGTTCTCGTTCGCCAGACGGGCGATGTCGAAGGCCAGCGAACCGTAGTGCGTGGCCAGGTGCTTGGCGGTGTCGGCCGCCATGCGCGGGCCGGGCGCCGGTCCGTCCACGAGCAGCCGGTGGGCCACGGCGCGCGGGTTGGCGACCCCCGGCAGCGGAAGCTTCTTCGGCAGTTCGGAGATCGGCTCGAAGTCCTCGCCGAGCGGGTGGCCCGGCAGCGACTCCAGCTTCTTCATGACCGTACGGCCGATGTGCCGGAAGGTCGTCCACTTGCCGCCCGCGACGGACAGCATCCCGCCCCGGCCCTCCGTGACGACCGTCTCGCGCTTGGCCTTCGAGGTGTCACCCGGGCCGCCCGGAAGCACCCGCAGGCCGGCGAACGAGTAGGTGATCAGATCGCGGGACAGCTGCTGGTCGCGGATGGAGAACGCGGCCTCGTCCAGGATCTGGGATATGTCGTTCTCGGTGACGGCGACCTCGGCCGGGTCGCCCTCGTACTCCTCGTCGGTGGTGCCGAGGAGCAGCATGTCCTCCCAGGGGAGGGCGAAGGTGATGCGGTACTTGTCGATGGGCGTGGCGAGCGCGGCCTTCCACGGGGAGGTGCGCTTGAGGACCAGGTGCGCGCCCTTCGACAGCCGGATGGACGGCGCCGCGTTCGGGTCCTCCATCTTGCGCAGGTGGTCGACCCAGGGGCCGGTGGCGTTGAGCACGAGACGGGCGTTCACGCCGAACTCGTCGCCGGACAGCCGGTCCTTGAGGTCGGCGCCGGTGACCCGGCCCCTGGTGAAGCGCAGGCCGGTGACCTCGGCGTGGTTGAGGACGACGGCACCCGACTCGACGGCCGCGCGGACCGTCATCAGGGCCATCCGGGAGTCGTTCATCTGGTCGTCGCCGTAGACGGCGACGGCCTTGAGGTTGTCGGTGCGCAGCTCGGGCACGTCCTGCGCGGCCTTCGAGGGGCTGAGCAGGTGGCCCACGCCGTCACCGAATCCGGAGAGCGCGGAGTAGGCGAAGACGCCCGCCCCGAGCTTCGCGGCGCCGTGCGGCCCGCCCTTGTACACGGGGAGGTAGAACGTGAGCGGGTTCGCCAGGTGGGGGGCCACCTGGCGGGAGACCGCACGGCGCTCGAAGTGGTTCTCCGCCACCAGCTTCACCGCGCCGGTCTGCAGATAGCGCAGGCCGCCGTGGAGAAGCTTGGAGGAGGCGGAGGAGGTGGCGGCGGCGAAGTCGCCGGCGTCCACCAGAGCCACCCGCAGCCCGGACTGCGCGGCGTGCCAGGCGGTGGAGATGCCCAGGATGCCGCCGCCGATGACGAGGAGGTCGTACGTCGCCTTGGAGAGCTGCTCCCGGGTCTCGGCGCGGCTCGGGTTCGAGCCGGTGGCCGGGTGCGTACCGAGGGCAGGCACGGACTGCAGGGTGGCTTGACTGGTCATGCGGGTTCTTACTCCTCGTCCTCGATCCAGCCCATGGTCCGCTCGACGGCCTTGAGCCAGCTCTTGTACTCACGGTCGCGGGTCTCCGCGGCCATGTTCGGGGTCCACTCCGCGGCCCGGCGCCAGTTGGCGCGCAGGTCCTCGGTGTTGGACCAGAAGCCGACGGCGAGACCGGCGGCGTAGGCAGCGCCGAGGCAGGTGGTCTCGGCGACCATCGGGCGCACCACGGGGGCGTCCAGGACGTCGGCCAGGGTCTGCATCAGCAGGTTGTTGGAGGTCATGCCGCCGTCGACCTTGAGGGCCGCGAGCTCGACGCCGGAGTCCTTCGTCATGGCGTCGGTGATCTCGCGGGTCTGCCAGGCGGTGGCCTCCAGGACGGCGCGCGCGATGTGCGCCTTGGTGACGTACCGGGTCAGACCGGCGATCACACCGCGGGCGTCGGAGCGCCAGTACGGGGCGAACAGACCGGAGAAGGCCGGCACGAAGTAGGCGCCGCCGTTGTCCTCGACCGACGAGGCGAGGGTCTCGATCTCGGCGGCGGACTTGATGAGGCCCATCTGGTCCCGCATCCACTGCACCAGCGAGCCGGTGACGGCGATGGAGCCCTCCAGGGCGTAGACCGGCGCCTCGTCGCCGATCTGGTAGCCCACGGTGGTCAGCAGTCCGCTGTACGAGTTGATGATCTTGTCACCGGTGTTCATCAGCATGAAGGTGCCGGTGCCGTACGTGGACTTGGCCTCGCCCTCGGAGAAGCAGGTCTGGCCGAACAGGGCCGCCTGCTGGTCGCCGAGCGCGGAGGCGACGGGGATGCCGCCGAGCAGGTCGCCGAGCTTCCCGCCGGTGATCTCGCCGTACACCTCGGCGGAGGAACGGATCTCCGGCAGCATCGCCAGCGGGACGCCGATGGACTCGGCGATCTTCTCGTCCCACTGCATGGTGTGCAGGTTCATCAGCATGGTGCGGGAGGCGTTGGTCACGTCGGTGACGTGCTTGCCGCCGTTGACACCGCCGGTCAGGTTCCAGATGACCCAGGTGTCCATGGTGCCGAAGAGGATGTCCCCGGCCTCGGCGCGCTCCCGCAGGCCCTCGACGTTGTCGAGCAGCCAGCGGGCCTTGGGGCCGGCGAAGTACGACGCGAGCGGCAGGCCGGTCTCGCGGCGGAAGCGGTCCTGGCCGACGTTGCGGCCGAGTTCCTTGCAGAGCGCGTCGGTGCGGGTGTCCTGCCAGACGAGGGCGTTGTGGACGGGCTCACCGGTGTTCTTGTCCCAGAGCAGCGTGGTCTCACGCTGGTTGGTGATGCCGATGGCCTTGATGTCGTCGCGGGTGATGCCGGCCTTCTCGATGGCCCCGGCGACGACCTCCTGGACGTTGGTCCAGATCTCGGCGGCGTTGTGCTCGACCCAGCCCGGCTTCGGGAAGATCTGCTCGTGCTCCTTCTGGTCGACGGAGACGATGCGGCCGTCGCGGTCGAAGACGATGCAACGGGACGAGGTCGTCCCCTGGTCGATCGCGGCGATGAAGGGGCCGGCGGTGTGTGCGTCGGTCACGGTGTGCTCCTGGAAGTTCCGTATGAGAGGGGCTTTTCTACGGCGCGGTGCTTCAAGCGGTGCTGTACGGCTTGCGGGCTTGCGAGCGGGTGCTCCGAGCCTTGCTCTGTGCGCTTACAGGCTGTCCTCTTAAGCGAAGGCGACGTTGTATATGCCTGCCGCGATCGCGCCGCCGATGAGCGGACCGGCGATCGGGATCCAGGCGTAGCTCCAGTCGGAACCGCCCTTGTTGGGCAGGGGGAGCAGGGCGTGCACGATGCGCGGACCGAGGTCACGGGCCGGGTTGATGGCGTAGCCCGTGGGCCCGCCCAGGGAGAGGCCGATGCTCACCACCACGAGCGCGGTGATCAGGGCGCCCAGGGTGCCCAGGCCGTTGCCGTTGTCGTTCAGGCCCTGGGTGAGGACCGCGAGGACGAGCACGACGGTGCCGATGATCTCCGTGGCGAGGTTCTGCACCACGTTGCGGATCTCGGGGCCGGTGGAGAAGACACCGAGCACGGGGCCCGCGCCGGTCTCCTGGGCCTCGACGGCCTTGGTCTTGGTGGCCTGCGCGCCCGGACCGCCGACGATCTCGCGGTCGGTGAGGTGCGCGTGGAACTGGCCGTAGTAGGCCGCCCAGACCAGTGCGGCACCGATCATCGCGCCGAGCATCTGTCCGGCGAAGTAGGTGGCGACGTTGCTGAAGTCGTTGTCCTTGATCGCGAGCGCGAGCGTCACGGCCGGGTTCAGGTGCGCGCCGGAGAGGGGCGCCGAGATGTAGACCGCGGTGAGGACCGCGAAGCCCCACCCGAAGGTGATGGCGAGCCATCCGGCGTTGCGCGCCTTGGAGGCCTTCAGTGTGACGGCGGCGCAGACGCCGCCGCCCAGCAGGATGAGTACGGCGGTACCGATGGTCTCGCCGATGAAGATGTCGGAGCTGGACACCCGCGACTCCTTTGTCCTTCGTCCAGGGGAAGCCGAACCCCGGGTCCCTCCGGTGGTTCGTGCTCTCGGGGAATGAGAGCGATGCCGGCCCTTGGCGTTGCCACACTCTAGCGCGTATTGCCGGTAGGTGTTCGACAATGCCGACCGATGGACGGGAGTCTTGCTCTCGCGTAAGCGCCTCGTCAAGAGCTCGGGTATCGAAAACACGATCGTTATTGATCGATGCGGGCTATCGATCTTGAGAGGGCTCCGCACCGCGTCCGACCGGGCACTTTGCGCTCCGCTCGGTGGTCGATGTTTCCGCGCGCTCGGCCCCCGCGGGGCCGCGGTCGCGTCTGCCGGGGGCCGGGGCCGGGGGGTGGTTCCCGGGCGTGCGGGTTGTGGAGGGTTGCTCGCGCAGCTTCCCGCGCCCCGGGCGGGCGCTTGCCAGGCCGGTGCTGCCGGGTCAGGGGCGCGGGGAACTGCGCGCTCAGCCCGCGCGGAGGCGCGGTCCGCGTGCCGGGGGTGGTTCCTGGGCGGTGGGGGTTGTGGTGGTGGCGCTCGCGCAGCTTCCCGCGCCCCTGGCGGGCGCGTGCCGGGCCGGTGCTGCCGGTGGTGGTGGGCGCTCGCGCCCCTGGAGGGCCCGGCGGGGAGCGCGGGGAACTGCGCGCTGAGCCCCGGCGTGCGTCCCTGGCGGCGGCGGCCCTGCGGCTCCGCGGGGAACGGGGCGCTCGGCTCCCGCGGAGCCGCAGGCGCGGGTGCCTGCGGCCCCCAGGGCGGCTGCGCCCGGCCTGGGGGCGCGGTGCCAAAGAGACAGGCCCCCGGAACGCGGAGGTTCCGGGGGCCACGCGCGGGCGTCAGAAGCGTCCGGCGCCCAGGTCCCGGGACACCGCACGCGCACAGTCCCGTACCGCCGCGATCAGATCCGGCCGCAGCTCACCGTCCTTGCAGACCCGCTCCACGGCACCGGTGACGCCCACCGCTCCCACCGGCATCCGCCGCCTGTTGTGGATGGGCGCGGCGATCGAGGCGACCCCCGTCCAGGTCTCCTCGACGTCCTCGGCGTACCCGCGCGCCCGGGTCATGTCGAGCACACCCTCGAACTGGTCGAGCTCGCTGACCGTACGCGGTGTGAACGTCTTGCGCTCCGCCTCCAGGACCTCGCTGTGCGCCACCGGGTCGTACGCCGACAGGACCTTGCCGAGGGCCGTGGAGTGCAGCGGTTGCATGGCCCCGACCTCCAGGACCTGACGGCTGTCGTCGGGCCGGAACACGTGGTGCACGATCAGCACGCCCTGCTGGTGCAGCACGCCCAGATAGACGCTCTCCCCGCTGGAGCGGGCCAGATCGTCGGTCCACACCAGCGCGCGCGCCCGCAGCTCGTGCACGTCCAGATACGTGGTGCCCAGGCGCAGCAGCTCCGCGCCGAGCTGATAGCGCCCGGAGGCCGTGTCCTGCTCGACGAACCCCTCCTGCTGGAGGGTCCGCAGTATGCCGTGGGCCGTACCCTTGGCCAGGCCCAGCGACGAGGCGATGTCCGACAGGCCCAGCTGCCGCTCGCCGCCCGCGAGCAGCCGCAGCATCGCCGCCGCCCGTTCGAGCGACTGGATGTTCCGTGCCATCGCCGTGCTGCCTCCGTCCCCTTCGGCCGTCGGCGCGCAACTCACTGCCGCCGTTCGGCAATGTCGAACACTACCGGTCGCTGCCGATCTCTCGCTAATGGGTGCTCGTCACATGTTTGGTCCGTGCCCGCACCCCCGTCCCGCGCGCCACGCCCGTCCGCCCCGTGGACGCCCCGACCCTCCATCGGCGCTCCGGGCTACCCTGACGGCGTGCGCCTTCCATGGGAAGCGCAAAGCCGACAGCCGTCGCACTCCAGGGAGCACCTTCATGGCCTCGTTGCCGAACCCGTCCCTTTCGTCCGATCTCTCCGAGAGCCGGAGGCGAACCGACGCCCTCCGAGAGGCGCTGGCCACCCGCGTCGTGGTGGCAGACGGCGCGATGGGCACGATGCTCCAGGCGCAGGACCCCACGCTGGAGGACTTCGAGAACCTCGAAGGCTGCAACGAGATCCTGAACCTCACGCGCCCCGACATCGTCCGCTCCGTCCACGAGGCCTACTTCGAGGTGGGCGTCGACTGCGTCGAGACGAACACCTTCGGCGCGAACCACTCGGCGATGGCCGAGTACGACATCGCCGGTCGCGTCCACGAACTGTCCGAGGCGGGCGCCCGGCTCGCGCGTGAGGTCGCCGACGAGTTCGGCGCCCGCGACGGCCGCCAGCGCTGGGTGCTCGGCTCCATCGGCCCCGGCACCAAGCTGCCCACTCTCGGTCACGTCTCCTACACCACGCTGCGCGACGGCTTCCAGGCGAACGCCGAGGGCCTGATCGCCGGTGGTGCCGACGCCCTGATCGTGGAGACCACCCAGGACCTCCTGCAGACCAAGGCCTCGCTGCTGGGCGCGCGCCGGGCGATGGACGCGACCGGCGCGAACCTGCCGCTGCTGTGCTCGATGGCCTTCGAGACGACCGGCACGATGCTGCTGGGCTCCGAGATCGGCGCGGCGCTCACCGCGCTGGAGCCGCTCGGCATCGACATGATCGGCCTGAACTGCTCGACCGGCCCCGCGGAGATGAGCGAGCACCTGCGCTACCTCACCCGCCACTCCCGCATCCCCCTGCTGTGCATGCCGAACGCCGGTCTGCCCGTGCTCACCAAGGACGGCGCGCACTTCCCGCTCGGCCCCGAGGGACTGGCCGACGCCCAGGAGAACTTCGTACGCGACTACGGCCTCTCCCTGGTCGGCGGCTGCTGCGGCACCACCCCCGAGCACCTGCGCCAGTTGGTCGAGCGGGTCCGCGAGGCCAGGCCCGGCGAGCGTCGCCCTCAGCCGGAGCCCGGGGCGGCATCCCTCTACCAGACCGTGCCCTTCCGCCAGGACACCGCGTACATGGCGATCGGTGAGCGCACCAACGCCAACGGCTCCAAGAAGTTCCGCGAGGCCATGCTGGAAGGCCGCTGGGACGACTGCGTGGAGATGGCCCGCGACCAGATCCGCGAGGGCGCGCACATGCTCGACCTGTGCGTCGACTACGTGGGCCGCGACGGCGTCTCGGACATGGAGGAGCTGGCCGGGCGCTTCGCCACCGCGTCCACGCTGCCGATCGTCCTCGACTCCACCGAGGTGGACGTGATCCGCGCCGGCCTGGAGAAGCTGGGCGGCCGCGCGGTCATCAACTCGGTCAACTACGAGGACGGCGACGGCCCCGAGTCCCGCTTCGCCAAGGTCACCCGGCTGGCGCAGGAACACGGAGCCGCGCTGATCGCGCTGACCATCGACGAGGAGGGGCAGGCCCGCACCGTCGAGACCAAGGTGGCGATCGCCGAGCGGCTCATCGAGGACCTGACGGCCAACTGGGGCATCCACGAGTCCGACATCCTCGTCGACTGCCTCACCTTCACGATCTGCACCGGCCAGGAGGAGTCGCGGGGCGACGGCATCGCGACGATCGAGGCGATCCGCGAGCTCAAGCGCCGCCGCCCGGACGTGCAGACCACGCTGGGCCTGTCCAACATCTCCTTCGGACTCAACCCGGCCGCCCGCATCCTGCTCAACTCGGTCTTCCTCGACGAGTGCGTCAAGGCGGGCCTCGACTCGGCGATCGTCCACGCGTCCAAGATCCTGCCGATCGCCCGGTTCGACGAGGAGCAGGTCAAGACCGCCCTGGACCTCATCTACGACCGGCGTGCCGAGGGCTACGACCCGCTGCAGAAGCTGATGGCCCTGTTCGAGGGCGCCACCACCAAGTCGCTGAAGGCGGGCAAGGCCGAGGAACTGGCCGCGCTGCCGCTGGACGAGCGGCTCAAGCGGCGCATCATCGACGGCGAGAAGAACGGCCTGGAGGCCGACCTCGACGAGGCCCTGACGGACCGCCCCGCCCTCGACATCGTCAACGAGACACTGCTCGACGGCATGAAGGTCGTCGGTGAGCTGTTCGGCTCCGGCCAGATGCAGCTGCCCTTCGTCCTCCAGTCCGCCGAGGTCATGAAGTCGGCCGTCGCCCATCTCGAACCCCACATGGAGAAGTCCGAGGCGGAGGGCAAGGGCACCATCGTGCTGGCCACCGTGCGCGGCGACGTCCACGACATCGGCAAGAACCTCGTCGACATCATCCTGTCCAACAACGGCTACAACGTGGTCAACCTCGGCATCAAGCAGCCGGTCTCCGCGATCCTGGAGGCGGCCGAGGAGCACCGCGCCGACGTCATCGGCATGTCCGGGCTCCTGGTCAAGTCCACGGTGATCATGAAGGAGAACCTGGAGGAGCTCAACCAGCGGGGCCTGTCCGCCGACTACCCGGTGATC
Source organism: Streptomyces sp. 142MFCol3.1 (assembly GCF_000424945.1). NCBI lineage: Bacteria > Bacillati > Actinomycetota > Actinomycetes > Kitasatosporales > Streptomycetaceae > Streptomyces > Streptomyces sp. 142MFCol3.1. Next base: position 182,179 of record NZ_AUKV01000011.1, on the reverse strand, counting down.
CTCGGCGGCGCCGCCCTGACCAGGGCGTACGTCGAGCAGGACCTGCACGAGATCTACGAGGGCGAAGTGCGCTACGCCCGGGACGCCTTCGAGGGCCTGCGCCTGATGGACGCGCTGATCGGCGTGAAGCGCGGAGTGCCCGGCGCGGCGCTGCCCGAGCTGAAGCAGCGCCGGGTCCGGGCCGCGGCGAACACGGTCGTCGAGGAGCGGCCCGAGGAGGGTCACGTCCGCTCCGACGTCGCCGTCGACAACCCGGTGCCGACGCCGCCGTTCTGGGGGACCCGCGTGATCAAGGGGATCCAGCTCAAGGAGTACGCCTCCTGGCTGGACGAGGGTGCCCTGTTCAAGGGGCAGTGGGGCCTCAAGCAGGCCCGCACGGGCGACGGGCCGACGTACGAGGAACTGGTCGAGACCGAGGGCAGGCCGCGGCTGCGCGGACTGCTGGACCGGCTCCAGACCGAGAACCTGCTGGAAGCGGCGGTGGTCCACGGCTACTTCCCGTGCGTGTCCAAGGACGACGACCTGATCATCCTGGACGAGGGGGGCAACGAGCGGACCCGGTTCACCTTCCCCCGTCAGCGCCGCGGCCGCCGGCTGTGTCTGGCCGACTTCTTCCGCCCGGAGGAGTCCGGTGAGACGGACGTCGTGGGCCTCCAGGTCGTCACCGTGGGCTCGCGCATCGGCGAGGAGACCGCCAAGCTCTTCGAGTCCAACTCCTACCGCGACTACCTCGAACTGCACGGCCTGTCCGTGCAGCTGGCCGAGGCCCTCGCCGAGTACTGGCACGCGCGCGTGCGCTCCGAGCTCGGCTTCGCCGGCGAGGACCCGGCCGCCGTCGAGGACATGTTCGACCTCAAGTACCGCGGGGCCCGCTTCTCGCTCGGCTACGGGGCCTGCCCCGACCTGGAGGACCGGGGCAAGATCGCCCGCCTGCTGGAGCCGGAGCGCATCGGCGTCCACCTGTCCGAGGAGTTCCAGCTGCACCCGGAGCAGTCCACGGACGCCATCGTCATCCACCACCCGGAGGCGAAGTACTTCAACGCCCGCTGAGTGTGCCGCGCGGCACACCGCCGCGCGTCACAACGCGCACTGATCGGATAAGTCGTACACTGGTCGATCCACTGCAGGCCGGTTGTCCCTTTGCCGAAAAGGGGCGGCCGGCCTGATCGTCCCTCAAGGAGGTGCGCCCGGATGACCAGTACGGTCCCCGCGCTCGGTACCCGTACGGCCGAAGGCTCCGCCCTGCAGGCCGTGCTCCTCGACATGGACGGCACCCTGGTGGACACCGAGGGCTTCTGGTGGGACGTGGAGGTCGAGGTCTTCAAGGCCCTCGGTCACACGCTCGACGAGTCCTGGCGCCATGTGGTGGTCGGTGGTCCGATGACCCGTAGTGCCGGTTTCCTCATCGAGGCCACCGGAGCCGACATCCCCCTCGCCGAGCTGACCGTCCTGCTGAACGACGGGTTCGAGGACCGTATCGGCCACTCACTGCCGCTGATGCCGGGCGCGGCCAGGCTGCTCGCCGAGCTGGCGGCCCACGAGATCCCCACCGCCCTGGTCTCCGCCTCGCACCGCCGTATCATCGACCGCATCCTGGGCTCCCTGGGTCCCCAGTACTTCGCCCTGAGCGTCGCGGGCGACGAGGTGGAGCGGACCAAGCCGTTCCCCGACCCGTATCTGCTCGCGGCCGCGGGGCTCGGCGCGGACCCGGCCCGATGCGCTGTCGTGGAGGACACCGCGACGGGTGTCGCGGCCGCCGAGGCCGCGGGCTGCCGGGTGGTGGCGGTCCCCTCGGTCGCGCCGATCGCACCGGCCGCCGGACGTACCGTGGTCAACTCGCTCGAACAGGTGGACCTGCCTTTTCTCCACGGTCTGATGACGCACATGCACTGACTGACCCGTGCACCGACCGTGTGGAACGAATGCTCCGGCCCGGGAAGCCGAATCACGCTGCGTGTGAAAAGTGAACACCTGCGTAACCGACCCGAGGCTCGGGGGAGCGGAATCAAATCACTCAGTGTGCGATTCCGTACCACCCAGCGTGTCTACCCGAATCGGCGAGCGCGTGGGGCCGAATCCACGGAATTGCCGGAGGAGCCTCACAGGGGCCCCACGGGAAGCCCACAGAGACCCCCCGGGGCGACCCGGGGAGGCTTCCCGGGTCATGCATTTCTCGACCGTGTGGCTGAATTCCAGTACTCGCCAACCCAGTTGATGCTGTGACGTTCGTCACTTTCCAAGGGGTCGACAACCGGCCCCCCATATGCCGCCATCCGCCAATTCGGGGCGGTCGGCGAGCCCTTGTGTCCCGATTGGTGGAATGCTGCACTAAACCTTCCGCTGTCGGGTTATCGGTGCGTCCGCGCCCGGTTTCGCAGCGTGATGGGGGCTCAACTCCGGTACCTGCGGGCGGTCGTGCTGGTGCGGACTAATCTCATCGCGAGAACATCGCCGTATCCCCGTGACCCGCCGCACACCCTCGCCCGCGGGCCCGTGGAATCTACAGCTCTGGAGAACTTCGAGCATGAACCGCAAGACTTTGGTGCTGCCGGCCGTGGTCGGCCTGCTCGCCCCTGTGCTCGCCGCGTGTGGTGGGTCCGACAGCGGCAGCAACAGCGGCGATGCCATCGTTGTCGGTACCACGGACGTGTTCACCGAATCGAAGGATGCCCCGGCTCCCGTCGACCCGGCCTACGCCTACGACGTCGGCACGTGGAACATCCTTCGCCAGACCGTGCAGACGCTGATGATCCAGCCGCGCGGCGACGGCGAGCCCGAGCCCGAGGCCGCCGAGAAGTGCGGCTTCACGGACACCGGCAACGAGCGTTACACCTGCACGCTCCGCGAGGGCCTGAAGTTCGCGAACGGCGACAGCGTGACCGCCAAGGACGTCAAGTTCTCGATCGACCGTGCCCGGTCCATCAAGGCGGACAGCGGCGTGTTCGCGCTGCTGTCCACGATCGACACCGTCGAGACGCGGGGCGACCGCGAGGTGATCTTCCACCTCAAGACCGCGGACGCCACCTTCCCGTTCAAGCTGTCGACGCCGGTCGCCGGCATCGTGAGCGCCAAGGACTACGAGAAGAACAAGCTCCGCGACGGCTTCGCCGTGGACGGTTCCGGCCCGTACACCCTGGAGTCCGAGGTCAAGGGCGACAAGCTCGTCAAGGCCGTCTTCACCAAGAACCCCCACTACAAGGGGCAGCTGACGGTGAAGAACTCCAAGGTCGAGATGCGCTCCTTCGACAGCGCCGACGCCATGGGCTCCGCGCTCGAAAAGGGCGACATCGACCTGATGACCCGCTCGATGACGCCCGACCAGATCAACAAGCTCGGCACCGCCACCGACAGCGACATCGACCTCAACGAGATGCCGGGTCTGGAAATCCGCTACCTGGCCTTCAACACCGACGCCCCGACGGTGAAGACGCGGGCCGTCCGCCAGGCCATGGCGCAGATCGTCAACCGCGGCGAGCTCATCTCCAAGGTGTACGGCTCCCAGGCCGAGCCGCTCTACTCGCTCGTCCCGGCGACCATCACCGGTCACTCGAACTCGTTCTTCAACAAGTACGGGGACCCGAGCGTCAACAAGGCCAAGTCGATGCTGACCAAGGCCGGCATCACCACCCCGGTCAAGCTCACCCTGCACTACACGACGGACCACTACGGTGCGGCCACCAAGCCCGAGTTCCAGGTGCTGAAGAAGCAGCTGAACGACAGCGGTCTGTTCGACGTGAGCATCGCCGGCACGACGTGGGACAAGTTCCGTCCGGCCGAGAAGGCGGGCGACTACGACGTCTACGGCATGGGTTGGTTCCCCGACTTCCCGGACGCCGACAACTACCTGGCGCCGTTCCTCGACAAGGACAACTTCCTCGGCTCGCCGTACACGAACAGCCAGGTCAGCAACAGCCTGATCCCGGAGTCCCGGCGCGAGGCGGACCGCCTCACCGCGTCGAAGAGTCTCACCGAGATCCAGGACATCGTGGCCGACGATGTGCCCGTGCTGCCGCTGTGGCAGGGTAAGCAGTACATCGCCACCCGAGACGACATCACCGGTTCGGAGTGGGCGCTCAATTCCTCCTCGACGCTCCAGCTGTGGGAGCTCGGCCGAGGTGTGAGCGGCTGACAGACTTCCCCGCCCCGGGGCCGTGAAGGCCCCGGGGCCCTCACGGCCCCGGGGCGCCGGGACCCGACGACAAGGCTCATGCACGTGAACATGCGCAAGAAGTGGCCGGTTCTGTCCATAGCGACGGGACTGGCCGTCGGCGTTCTCACCGGATGCGGCTCGGACAAGGGCGGCTCCTCGGGCGACGGCTCCGCCATCGTCATGGGAATGTCGGACGACGTCCTGGCGACCGACCCCGCATCCGGCTACGACCCCGGCTCCTGGCTGTTGTTCAACAACGTTTTCCAGTCGTTGCTGAGCTTCCCCAAGGGCGGCACCGAACCGGAGCCCGAGGCGGCCAAGGACTGCGCGTTCACCGACACGGCGACGACCGTGTACAAGTGCACGCTGCGCGACGGGCTGAAGTTCAGCAACGGCGACCCGCTCACCTCGAAGGACGTGAAGTACTCCTTCGACCGCCTGCTGAAGATCAACGACGACGCCGGACCGGCGATCATGTTCCCCATGCTCGACTCGGTGCAGACCCCGGACGAGAAGACCGTCGTCTTCCACCTCAAGTACGCCGACGCCACCTTCCCGAGCAAGATCGCCTCCGGCGCGGGCTCGATCGTCGACCACCGGCAGTACTCCTCGGACGGACTGCGCAAGGACAACCGCGCCGTGGGCTCCGGCCCGTACAAGCTGGACTCGTTCAGCAAGGACAAGGCCGTCTTCTCCGTCAACGACAGCTACCGGGGCAACGCCAAGGTCAACAACTCCGGTGTCACGCTCAAGTTCTTCCACGGCGACCAGGCCGTCCTGAAGAACGCGCTGCTGAGCGGCCAGATCGACCTCGCCTACCGAGGCCTCTCCGCCAACGACATCGCGGACATCGCGGGCGACACCTCGACCGGCATGGGCATCAACGTCGTCGAGGGCAGCAGCGCCGAGGTCCAGCACCTCGTCTTCAACATGGACGACCCGATCACCGGCAAGCTGGGCGTGCGCAAGGCCGTCGCCTACCTCCTCGACCGCGAGGCCCTGGTCAGCCAGGTCTACGAGGACACGGCGACGCCCCTCTACTCGATCATTCCGGCGGGCATCACCGGCCACAACACGTCCTTCTTCGACACCTACGGCGCCCGCCCGTCGAAGTCCAAGGCCGAGGCCGCGCTGCGTGCCGAGGGCATCACCGGCAAGGTGCGCCTCACCCTGTGGTCGACGCCCTCGCGCTACGGACCGGCCACCGACCAGGAGTTCGCCGCGATCGCCAAGCAGCTCGACGCCAGCGGGCTGTTCGACGCGACCGTGAAGTCCGTCTCCTACGACCAGTACGAGAAGGCCATCGCCAAGGGCAAGTACGGCGTGTACGTGAAGGGCTGGGTGCCGGACTACCCGGACCCGGACAACTTCACCGCCCCGTTCTTCGGCAAGGGCAACGTGCTGAGCAACAACTTCACCAACAGCACCATCACCGGGCACCTCATCCCGAAGACGGCGGCCGAGAGCGATCGCGCCTCCACCGACGCCGACTACGGCAAACTCCAGGACGTGGTGGCCGACGAGCTGCCCATGATCCCGATCTGGCAGGCCAAGCAGTACGCCGTCGTCCGCGACAACGTCTACGGCCTGGAGTACTGCCTCGACGCCTCGACCGTCTTCCGCTTCTGGGAGATCAGCAAGGGCTGACCGCGCCGCGCGGACGACGAAGGGCGCCCCCGTCCGGATCTCTCCGGACGGGGGCGCCCTTCGTGACGTCCAGGTGCGGCCGCCTGCGCGCCGCTCCAGGTGTGCGGGCCCTACTGCGCGCCGGGGCGCACCAGCCCGCTCTCGTACGCGTACACCGCGGCCTGCACCCGGTCGCGCAGCCCCAGCTTGGTCAGGACATGGCCCACATGCGTCTTGACCGTGGTCTCGCTGACGAACAGGTCGGCGGCGATCTCCGCGTTCGACAGGCCGCGGGCCACCAGCTTCAGCACCTCGACCTCGCGCTCGGTCAGCGTGTGCAGGGTGTCCGGCACCGCCTCGTCGCCCGACGGCAGATGGCCCGCGTACTTGTCGAGCAGGCGGCGCGTGATGCTCGGCGCGAGCATCGCCTCACCGGCCGCGACCACCCGGATCGCCTGCACCAGCTCATTGGCCGGCGCGTCCTTGAGGAGGAAGCCGCTGGCGCCCGCGCGCAACGCCTCCACCACGTACTCGTCGAGGTCGAACGTCGTCAGCACGAGGACCTTCGCCGGACCGTCCCGGCCAGGACCGGTGATCTGCCGGGTCGCCTCGACACCGTCCATCCGCGGCATACGGATGTCCATCAGAACCACATCGGGCTGCAGGGCGCGGACCTGGTCGAGGGCCTGGAGGCCGTCTCCGGCCTCGCCGACGACCGCGAGGTCCTGCTCCGCCTCCAGGATCATCCGGAAGCCGGTGCGCAGCAGCGGCTGGTCGTCGACCAGTAGGACGCGGATGGCCACGTAAGTCTCCTTCGCTAGTCCGGCCCCATTCTGCCCTGCTCGGTGCCACCGGACTGCGGCGCCCTGACGGGGAGCGGATACGGCGGGGGAGTACCGCCGAATTCCGGACACACCGCCTGGTGGTCGCACCAGCCGCAGAGCTTGGTCGGCCGCGGTCGCCAGTCGCCCGTCTCGGTGGCCTGCCGGATCGCGTCCCACAGGGCCAGCAGCTTGCGTTCGACGCGCTCCAGGTCCGCGATCACCGGGTCGTACGTCAGCACGTCACCGCTGCCGAGGTAGACGAGCTGGAGCCTGCGCGGGACCACCTGCTTCAGCCGCCACACCACCAGGGCGTAGAACTTCATCTGGAACAGGGCACCCTCCGCGTACTCGGGGCGGGGGGCCTTGCCCGTCTTGTAGTCGACGATCCGGACGTCGCCGGTGGGCGCCACGTCGACGCGGTCGATGATGCCGCGCAGCTTCAGCCCGGAGTCCAGCCGCGTCTCGACGAACAGCTCCCGCTCGGCGGGCTCCAGCCGGGTCGGATCCTCCAGCGTGAACCAGCGCTCCACCAACTGCTCGGCCTCACCGAGCCAGCGAGCCAGCCGCTCGCCCTCCGGGTCGTCCGCGAACAGCTCCGCGACCTCCGGCTTGGTCTCCCGCAGCCGGTCCCACTGACCCGGGATCAACGACTTGGCGCGCGGCGCGGTCCGGTCGACCGCCGGGGCGTCGAAGAGCCGCTCCAGCACGGCGTGCACCAGCGTGCCGCGGGTCGCCGCCTCGCTCGGCTTCTCGGGCAGCCGGTCGATCACCCGGAACCGGTACAGCAGCGGACACTGCATGAAGTCGCTGGCGCGCGAGGGCGAAAGCGACGCGGGCGGCGCGGCGGCCGGGCCCATGGGGCCGTCGGCGCCCGTCCCCGTGCCCTCGGTGCTGGTTTCCATGACGAAGACCTTACGGCCCGCCACTGACAGTGCCGCACCCCTGCGCGGCCGTGACGGCAGTGGGCCCGGGTGCGGGCGAAGGCACGGAAAACGGAGGGGGTGCCGGGGCGGAAGGCATCGCGACGGCCGCATACCATCGACCAGAGACCCTCCCGTTCCGCAGGACCGGGGCGGGGGACGCTTCGAACGAGGGGACATCGTGGACGAGAGCGGCGGGAGCGGGCAGCCGCATACCGACGAAGCGGCCGAGCGCCACGAGAGGCCCCAGGTCTCCCCGGGGCCGGCCGCGGACGCCCCGCGCCCCGGACCGGCAGGGTCCGTCCCGCACGGCGGACCGGAGCCGGCGGCACCGGGCGACGACGAGTCCCGGCCCCCCTCCGGCGCCACCGGCGCGGGCACGGCGGCGCACGACGGCCCGGGAACCCGCGCGTCCGCCTCGGACAGGTCGGCCGGGAGTGCCGGGGACGGCGCCACCGGCGGTCCCTCGCGCGGCACGGACGACGAGGGCGCCGGGAGTACCCCGCGCGGTGCCGGGGACGGCTCCGGGCCGGCCGGCGGCACCCCCGACTCGCCCGGGCGCGACACCGTCACCGAAGCTCCCGACGGACTCCGCGCCCCGTCGGGTCCGGTACGCGAGGCGCGGTCCGGCGGCGACGACCCCGACGACGCACCCACGACCATCCTGACGAAGCCCGCCGGCACCGCTGAGCCGCGGCAGCATCCGACGTCCGCGTCCACCGCCCCGGTGGGAGAGGCCCGGACCCGCGCACGCTCGGAGGGCGGCGGGGGAAAGCCCCCGCGGCGCGGCCGGGAGCCCGGCGGCGGACTGCTCATGGGGCGGCCCTTCGGCGTCCCGGTGTACGTCGCGCCGAGCTGGTTCCTCGTCGCCGCGTTGATCACCTGGGTGTTCGGCGGGCAGCTCGACCGCGTGCTGCCGGAGCTCGGCGCCGTCCGCTACCTGGTCTCCCTCTTCTTCGCCGTCGCCTTCTACGCGTCGGTACTGGTCCACGAGCTGGCCCACACCGTCGCCGCCCTCCGCTTCAAGCTGCCGGTGCGCCGGATCCAGCTCCAGTTCTTCGGCGGGGTGTCGGAGATCGAGAAGGAGGCCGAGACCCCGGGCCGGGAGTTCGTGCTGGCCTTCGTCGGCCCGCTGCTCTCGCTCGTCCTGTCCGGCGTCTTCTACCTGGCCATGAAGACCGTCGAACCGGGCACGGTACCGGGCGTCCTGCTCGCCGGGCTGATGATCTCCAACCTCATCGTGGCGGCCTTCAACCTGCTGCCCGGCCTGCCCCTCGACGGCGGCCGCATGCTCCGCGCCGTGGTGTGGAAGCTCACCGGCAAGCCGATGAGCGGCACCGTCGCCGCCGCCTGGTTCGGCCGAGCCCTCGCCGTCTCCGTACTGATCGGGCTTCCCCTGCTCACCCAGTCCGGAATGATCGGCGACGCCCCGGACGACATCGGCGGCATGGACACCGTCACCGACGCACTGCTCGCCGCGATCCTCGCCGCCATCATCTGGACCGGCGCGGGCAACAGTCTGCGGATGGCCCGCCTGCGCGAGCACCTGCCCGAGCTGCGGGCCCGCTCGCTCACCAGGCGCGCGGTCCCGGTGGAGACCGACACCCCGCTCTCGGAGGCGCTGCGCCGCGCCAACGAGGTCGGCGCCCGCGCTCTGGTCGTGGTCGACGCCGACGGCGAACCGCTCTCCCTCGTCCGTGAGGCCGCCATCGTCGGCGTACCGGAGCACCGTCGGCCCTGGGTCGCGGTCAGCAGCCTCGCCCAGGACCTGACCGACGGGATGCGGGTGTCCGCCGAGCTCGCCGGCGAGGAACTCCTGGACGTGCTCCGCGCGACGCCGGCCACCGAGTATCTGGTGGTCGAGGAGTCCGGCGAGATCTACGGAGTGCTGTCGGCCGCGGACGTGGAGCGCGCCTTCGTGAAGGCGATGGCGCGGCACCCGTCCTAGCGCCTGCCTCCCGCGGACTGGTCGGTGGCCCCCGCCGGGACCGGTAGGCTGTTCACATGTCCGAACCGACCGGTGCCGCCCGCAGGCGCGGGCCCTTCAAGGTCGGGGACCAGGTTCAGCTGACCGACCCCAAGGGCCGCCACTACACGTTCACGCTCGAAGCGGGGAAGAACTTCCACACCCACAAGGGTTCCTTCCCGCACGACGAGCTGATCGGCGCTCCCGAGGGCAGCGTTGTCCGCACCACGGGGAACGTCGCCTATCTCGCGCTGCGCCCCCTGCTCCCCGACTACGTCCTGTCCATGCCCCGCGGCGCCGCCGTGGTCTACCCCAAGGACGCGGGGCAGATCCTGGCCTTCGCCGACATCTTCCCCGGCGCACGCGTCGTGGAGGCGGGGGTCGGCTCCGGCTCGCTCAGCAGCTTCCTGCTGCGTGCCATCGGCGACCAGGGCATGCTGCACTCCTACGAGCGCCGCGAGGACTTCGCAGAGATCGCCCAGCAGAACGTGGAGCGCTACTTCGGCGGCCCGCACCCCGCCTGGCAGCTCACCGTCGGCGACCTCCAGGACAACCTGTCCGACACGGACGTCGACCGCGTCATCCTCGACATGCTCGCCCCCTGGGAGTGCCTGGAGGCCGTCTCCAAGGCGCTCGTCCCCGGCGGCATCCTCTGCTGCTACGTCGCGACCACCACCCAGCTCGCGCGGACCGTCGAGTCCATCCGCGAGATCGGCTGCTTCAACGAGCCGACGGCCTGGGAGTCGATGATCCGCAACTGGCACATCGAGGGCCTGGCCGTCCGCCCGGACCACAGGATGATCGGCCACACCGGCTTCCTGCTCACCGCCCGCCGCCTCGCGGACGGCGTCGAGCCGCCCATGCGCCGCCGCCGCCCCGCCAAGGGCGCCTACGGCGAGGACTACGCCGGCCCCAACGCCGACGGTGGAGCCGCCCGCTGACGGGAGCGGTACACACCCGCCCAACGCACCACGAACGTGGCCGAGTTCCCGGGAGCGCCCGGGAACTCGGCCACGGCCCTTTTCTGTTGACACGCAGCCAGAAGTACGGACCCCGCCGTTCCACCACGGTGTGACGTGTGGCACCATGCGGGACACCCCCCCGGCACAGCCCTCACGGGAGACACTCCTAGTGCAGCAATCCGCCGTCCCGGAACTGGCACACACGCACACCAGCCCCATCCAGTGGGTCGCCACGGCCACCGCCATCGCCGGTGTGGTCGCGCTCTCCTCCGTCCTGCAGCCCGACTCCGCGACAGCGGCCCAGCCGGGCCCGGCCGCCAGGACCGCGGCGGCCCCGGCGGCGGCCCCCGACCCGACCGGCGTCGCCTTCCCGATCGAGTGCGGCCCGGCCAAGGCCCTCGTCCAGAGGAAGGCGTCCGGCGACCTCGACGGCGACGGCCGCCCGGAGACCGTGGCCGTCGTCCGCTGCGACGCCGGCTCGGGCACCCCGCCCAATGGCGTCTACGTCCTCACCCAGGGCACGGGCGAGAAGAAGCCCCGAGTCGTGGCCACCCTGGTCGATCCCAAGGACCGGCTGAGCGTCACGGACTTCGCGGTGCGCGACCGGGCGGTCACCGCCACCTTGCTCGGCTACTCCTCGGCCGACGTACCGAGTTGCTGTCCGGACGTGAAGGACCTCGCCAAGTGGCAGTGGAAGGGCGGCGCTTTCGTCCGCTCCACCCCGTCCGAAGCACGGAGTGTGTGAGCACACTCCGTGTAGTCCCGGCGTCGTCCCGGTCACCCCGTCGTGGCCCCGACCGGTTCCGAACAAAAAAGAACACCCCCCGCGAAACGGGGGGTGTGAGAAACCGGACAGCGGTGACCCGGGGTGCCCGTGAGCTCACTCCGCGTCGGGACCGTAGACCTCGACCCTGTCCGAAACCCGACGTACGTGGATGCAATCGCCGGGACACTCCTTCACGGAGTCCTGCACGTCGCGCAGAAGCGGCAGCGGCACGGGCGTTGTGGCGCCGGGCGCCTGGAGCAGTTCGTCCTCGGGACTCTTCACGTACGCCAGACCGTCGATGTCCAGCTCAAAGACCTCCGGGGCGTACTGGGCGCAGATCCCGTCGCCGGTACAGAGGTCCTGGTCGATCCAGACCTCGAGCGCCTCGCCGATTGCCCCGGCATCCTGCTGCACGGTCATTTCTCCTGCCGTTTCCTGCGTCGAGCGACCCGAACTGACTGCAAGTCGGGCCAGCTCTGACGGGTGTTGAACGCTTCGACCCTACCTCCGTCCGCTTCCCAATCATGTTGGGTGGGTATTCCCCTGGCGTGAGGGAGAGCGCAAGGGTGAAGATCGGACACACCCCGACAGTCTTTGTGATCTAGGGGTTTCAATCGACACCCACCCAGGTAGGGTCTGGAAGCGTCCAGCTCCCCTTGGAGGAGGTGAGGACCGTGGCAGCCCACGACGACGACATGAACCGCGGCATCCGCCCGGGACGGGGGTCCGATGACCCCGCCGGACAGATTGCCTACCTTGAGCAGGAGATCGCCGTCCTGCGACGCAAGCTCGCCGACTCTCCGCGTCACACGAGGATTCTCGAAGAGCGGATCGTCGAGCTGCAGACCAACCTGGCCGGCGTGTCCGCACAGAACGAGCGACTCGCGAACACGCTCCGTGAGGCCCGCGACCAGATCGTGGCCCTCAAGGAGGAGGTCGACCGGCTGGCACAGCCGCCGGCGGGCTTCGGTGTCTTCCTCACAGCGAACGAGGACGGCACGGCGGACATCTTCACCGGGGGCCGCAAGCTCCGGGTGAACGTCAGCCCCAGTGTCGAGCTCGACGAGCTCAGGCGCGGCCAGGAAGTGATGCTCAACGAAGCCCTCAACGTGGTCGAGGCCATGGAGTACGAGAGCGTCGGCGACATCGTCACCCTCAAGGAGATCCTGGAGGACGGCGAGCGCGCCCTCGTGGTGGGGCACACCGACGAGGAGCGGGTGGTGCGGCTCGCCGAGCCGCTGCTGGACGTCACCATCCGTCCCGGCGACGCCCTCCTGCTCGAATCCCGTTCCGGCTATGTCTACGAGGTCGTCCCGAAGAGCGAGGTCGAGGAACTCGTCCTCGAAGAGGTCCCTGACATCGGCTACGAGCAGATCGGCGGCCTGGGCAACCAGATCGAGATGATCCGCGACGCGGTCGAGCTCCCGTACCTCTACCCCGACCTCTTCAAGGAGCACGAGCTGCGGCCGCCGAAGGGTGTCCTGCTGTACGGGCCTCCCGGATGCGGCAAGACGCTCATCGCCAAGGCCGTCGCCAACTCGCTGGCCAAGAAGGTCGCCGAGGTGACCGGTCAGGCCACCGGCAAGAGCTTCTTCCTGAACATCAAGGGCCCCGAGCTCCTGAACAAGTACGTCGGTGAGACCGAGCGGCAGATCCGCCTCGTCTTCCAGCGTGCCCGGGAGAAGGCCAGCGAGGGCACGCCCGTCATCGTCTTCTTCGACGAGATGGAGTCCCTCTTCCGCACCCGTGGCTCGGGTGTCAGCTCGGACGTGGAGAACACCATCGTCCCGCAGCTGCTCGCCGAGATCGACGGTGTGGAGGGCCTGCAGAACGTGGTGGTGATCGGTGCCTCGAACCGCGAGGACATGATCGACCCCGCCATCCTGCGGCCCGGCCGGCTCGACGTGAAGATCAAGATCGAGCGTCCGGACGCCGAGGCGGCGAAGGACATCTTCGGGAAGTACCTCACCCAGCGCCTCCCGCTGCACTCCGAGGACGTCGGGGAGCACGGCGGCGACAAGGCGGCCACCGTCCACGGCATGATCCAGACCGCCGTGGAACAGATGTACGCCGAAAGCGAGGAGAACCGCTTCCTGGAGGTCACCTACGCCAACGGTGACAAGGAAGTCCTGTACTTCAAGGACTTCAATTCCGGCGCCATGATCGAGAACATCGTCGGCCGAGCCAAGAAGATGGCGATCAAGGACTTCCTCGAACACAACCAGAAGGGTCTCAGGGTCTCCCACCTCCTCCAGGCCTGCGTGGACGAGTTCAAGGAGAACGAGGACCTGCCGAACACGACGAACCCGGACGACTGGGCTCGGATCTCCGGAAAGAAGGGCGAACGGATCGTGTACATCCGTACCCTCATCACCGGAAAGCAGGGCGCGGACACCGGACGCTCCATCGACACGGTGGCCAACACCGGTCAGTACCTGTAAAAGACAGGGCGGCTGCGGGTGCCCTTCATGGGTACCCGCAGCCGACTGTTTTGCGGGTCACGGCTGGAGCACAGCAATGACGCAAATGATCTCCCCACCAGCGCAGAGGCGTTCTAGGCTCTTTCGTACCGCCGAGTCGCGCAGTGCGGGGACGGGCACCGCACACGCACCGGAGCGCCAGCGGTACTTGAGCAGCGCCCCCGACCGAGGGCGCCGCCGGGCAAGGAGGGCCGCATGACCGTACGGCGAGTAATGGGCATCGAGACGGAGTACGGGATCTCCGTCCCCGGCCACCCCAACGCCAATGCCATGCTCACCTCGTCCCAGATCGTCAACGCTTACGCGGCGGCGATGCACCGGGCGCGCCGCGCCCGCTGGGACTTCGAGGAGGAGAATCCGCTGCGGGACGCGCGAGGCTTCGACCTCGCCAGGGAGGCCGCCGACGCCAGCCAGCTCACCGACGAGGACATCGGCCTGGCCAATGTCATCCTCACCAACGGCGCGCGGCTCTACGTGGACCACGCGCACCCCGAGTACAGCGCTCCCGAGGTCACGAACCCGCGCGACGCCGTTCTCTGGGACAAGGCCGGCGAGCGCATCATGGCCGAGGCCGCCGAGCGGGCCGCCCAGCTCCCGGGCGCCCAGCCGATCCACCTCTACAAGAACAACACCGACAACAAGGGCGCCTCCTACGGCACGCACGAGAACTATCTGATGAAGCGGGAGACCCCCTTCTCGGACATCGTGCGCCACCTGACGCCCTTCTTCGTCTCGCGCCAGGTCGTCACCGGAGCGGGCCGCGTCGGCATCGGCCAGGACGGACACGAGCACGGCTTCCAGCTCAGTCAGCGCGCCGACTACTTCGAGGTCGAGGTGGGTCTGGAGACGACCCTGAAGCGCCCGATCATCAACACCCGCGACGAGCCGCACGCGGACGCGGAGAAGTACCGCCGGCTCCACGTGATCATCGGCGACGCGAACCTCTCCGAGATCTCGACCTACCTCAAGCTGGGCACCACCGCCCTGGTCCTGTCCATGATCGAGGACGGCTTCATCGCCGTGGACCTCGCCGTCGACCAGCCGGTACGCACCCTCCACCAGGTCTCCCACGACCCGACGCTCAAGCGGCTCGTCACGCTCCGCAGCGGCCGGACCCTCACCGCCGTCCAGTTGCAGATGGAGTACTTCGAGCTGTCCCGCAAGTACGTGGAGGAGCGGTTCGGGGCGGACGCCGACGAGCAGACCAAGGACGTCCTGCTGCGCTGGGAGGACACCCTGAACCGCCTGGAGAACGATCCGATGAGCCTCTCCGGAGAGCTCGACTGGGTCGCCAAGCGGGAGCTCATGGAGGGCTACCGGCGCCGTGACGGCCTGGACTGGGACGCCGCGAAGCTCCACCTCCTCGACCTGCAGTACGCGGACGTGCGCGCCGAGAAGGGCCTGTACAACCGCCTGGCGGCCCGTGGACGCATGAAGCGCCTGCTGGACGAGGCCGAGGTCGACCGGGCCCGTACGAAGCCGCCGGAGGACACCCGCGCGTACTTCCGAGGGCGCTGCCTGGAGCAGTACGCGGACGACGTGGCGGCCGCGTCCTGGGACTCGGTGATCTTCGATCTGCCGGGCCGGGACTCGCTCCAGCGCGTCCCAACCCTGGAGCCGCTTCGCGGAACGCGTAATCACGTCAAGGCGCTCCTGGACCGCTGTCGCACGGCCGAGGACCTGGTCAGGGTGCTCTCCGGAGGCTGACCGGCGGCCCGTGCGGGGAGGGGCCGGACAGGGTGGAAAACCCGGCGCACGGGAATCATCGAGGTGGCCCCCGTACGTTGTAGCAACTGCGGGGCCGATGTCGGACCCTGCTTGTAGGGTCTGATCAAGAACGTCGAACCGAGCGGGGTGAGGGTTATGGCGACCAAGGACACCGGCGGCGGACAGCAGAAGGCGACGCGCTCCACCGAGGAGGTCGAGGAGCAGGCGCAGGACGCGCAGGCCTCCGACGACCTCAAGGAGCGCCAGGAGAAGCTGTCGGACGACGTCGACTCCGTACTGGACGAGATCGACGACGTCCTCGAGGAGAACGCCGAGGACTTCGTGCGTTCCTTCGTCCAAAAGGGCGGGGAGTAGCGCCAGTTGTCCGCCCCGGGGCCGGTCTGATCCATCAGGTCGGCGCCGGGACGGATGACCGGCGTACGCGCGGGTATGGTCCGTGCACAGATTTGATGATCGGCTCGGCCGTCCACGTCGGGCCGCAGCCTACGTGGAAGGAATCGCGTGGAAGCCAACCCTCGCAGCACCGGGCGTCTGCCGGCTGCCTTCCTGACGCCCGGCTCGTCCTCGTTCATGGACTTCCTGGCCGAGCACCAGCCGGACATGCTCCCTGGCATGCGGCGGCTGCCGCCCACCCAGGGCGTGATCGAGGCCCCGCACGGCACGACCATCGTCGCCGCCACGTTCCCCGGCGGTGTGGTCCTCGCCGGTGACCGGCGCGCGACCATGGGCAATGTCATCGCACAGCGCGACATCGAGAAGGTCTTCCCGGCCGACGAGTACTCGGCGGTGGGCATCGCCGGCACGGCCGGTCTGGCCGTCGAGATGGTGAAGCTGTTCCAGTTGGAGCTGGAGCACTTCGAGAAGGTGGAAGGCGCCCAGCTCTCCCTGGAGGGCAAGGCGAACCGCCTCTCCACGATGATTCGTTCCAACCTCGGCATGGCCATGCAGGGCCTCGCCGTGGTGCCGCTCTTCGCCGGGTTCGACGTGGACCGCGGCAAGGGGCGCATCTTCTCCTACGACGTCACCGGCGGCCGCTCCGAGGAGCTCGGGTACGCCGCCACCGGCTCCGGCTCGATCTTCGCGCGCGGTGCCATGAAGAAGCTCTACGGCAAGGACCTGACCGAGGAGCAGGCCACGACCCTGGTCGTCCAGGCCCTGTACGACGCGGCAGACGACGACTCGGCGACCGGTGGTCCCGATGTCGCCCGCCGGATCTACCCCATCGTCACCGTGATCACCGAGGACGGCTTCCGCCGGCTCACCGACGAGGAGTCCTCCGAGATCGCCCGCTCGATCCTGGAGCGGCGTCTGGAGCAGCCCGACGGCCCGCGGGCCGCACTGCTCTGAACCCGGCCTCCTTATCAAGGTGATCCAGTGACTTCGACAGAAAGGGATGGATAACCGGTGTCGACGCCGTTCTACGTCTCACCCCAACAGGCCATGGCCGACCGGGCGGAATACGCCCGCAAGGGCATCGCCCGCGGCCGCAGCCTGGTCGTACTGCAGTACGCCGACGGCATCGTGTTCGTCGGTGAGAACCCGTCCCGCGCGCTGCACAAGTTCAGCGAGATCTACGACCGGATCGGCTTCGCCGCCGCCGGCAAGTACAACGAGTACGAGAACCTGAGGATCGGCGGCGTGCGCTACGCCGACCTGCGCGGTTACACCTACGACCGTGACGACGTGACCGCCCGCGGTCTCGCCAACGTGTACGCCCAGACCCTGGGCACGATCTTCTCCAGCGCGGCCGAGAAGCCGTACGAGGTGGAGCTGGTCGTCGCCGAGGTGGGCGAGACGCCCGAGGGCGACCAGATCTACCGGCTGCCCCACGACGGATCCATCGTCGACGAGCACGGCTCCGTCGCCGTCGGCGGCAATGCCGAACAGATCAGCAGCTATCTGGACCAGCGCCACCAGGACGGCATGTCGCTGGCGGAGGCCCTGAAGCTGGCCGTGCAGTCGCTGTCCCGCGAACCGAACGGCGGTGAGCGGGAGATCCCCGCGGAGCGCCTGGAGGTCGCGGTGCTGGACCGCACGCGCCCGCAGCAGCGCAAGTTCAAGCGGATCGTCGGGCGTCAGCTCGCCCGCCTGCTGGAGGCGGGCGGCGCCACCACCGCCACGGAGGCCGAGGAGTCGGCCGAAGACGAGGAGTGACCTCGGCTTCTTCCGCAATGCTCCGCGCGCCCCGGTCGCCCGTTCGGCCGGGGCGCGCCGCTGTTCCGGACGGGCTCGGGGCCGCCTGTGCGGGTCAGGTCAGGCGGCTGGGGCGCCTGGCGGGGCCGTGGAGCCCCGTACGACGAGGGTGACCGGGATGTCGTCCTGAGGGGGTGTCCGGCCCTCCAGGACCGCCAGGAGGGCCTCCATGCCCCGTTCCCCGAAGAGCTCGGCGTCCAGCCGTACGGTCGTCAGCTCGGGATCGATGGCGCGGGCCAGGGCCAGATCGTCCAGGCCCGTGATGGAGAGGTCGTCGGGGACGCGCAGCCCAAGACGCCGTGCCGCCTTGTAGGCACCGGCCGCCAGGTTGTCGTCGTCGCAGACCAGCGCGGTGGGCCGGGGGTCGGTGGCGAGCGCGGCCGCGGCGGCGGTCAGGGCGCCCTCGATGGAGATCGGGGCCCGCGTCGTGCGCAGCTCGGTGCCGGGGACCGCGGCGAGGCGCGCGGCCAGCTCCCGTGCGCGTACCTCGAAGGTCCACGAGGCGATGTCGGCCGCGAGGTGCAGGAAACGGCGGTGACCCAGGGCGAGCAGGTGATCGGCGACCTGCCGTACCCCGTCCGCGATGTCGAGATTCACCGTGGCCGCTCCGAGGCTGCCTGCCGGATCGCTGTCGAGCATCACGAGCGGGAGCTGGTCGCCGCGGATCGCGGTGAGGGCGTCGGCGGCCATGGACGAGGCGATCACCCCGTCCAGCGCGGCCGCCGCCGAGCCGAAGGGGTCCCGGGCGGGGCCGATGCCCTCGGGGGAGGGGTACAGGACCACGCCGAAGCCGTGCGCGGCCGCCACCCGGGCCGCACCGGTGTAGACGCCCGCGAAGAACTCCGTGGTGAGCGCCGGGACGACCAGGAGGACGGTGCGGGTGCGGCCCAGGCGCAGATTGCGGGCCGCGAGG
This sequence comes from Streptomyces sp. 142MFCol3.1, assembly GCF_000424945.1. Classification (NCBI taxonomy): domain Bacteria; kingdom Bacillati; phylum Actinomycetota; class Actinomycetes; order Kitasatosporales; family Streptomycetaceae; genus Streptomyces; species Streptomyces sp. 142MFCol3.1. The sequence goes on along the minus strand of NZ_AUKV01000011.1, from coordinate 163,651 downwards.
TTCGGGCGGTAGCCGAGCTCCAGGGCCGCTTCCCGGACGCGTTCCGCCGTCGCCTCGGAGACCCGGCCGCGCCACTTCTCGCCGAGCACCAGGGAGACCGCGGCCTGGGACACACCGGCGGCCTGGGCGACGTCCCGGCTCGTGGGGCGCGTGCTACCTCGTGCCACCGTCGACCTGCTCCCTCGTCTGGACTCCCGGTCAGCGCACATGGTACGTATGGAAGACGACGTTATACGTAAAACTCATACGTCACGCACGACGGAAGGGCAGGCCATGGCCGCCGGATACCTGGAGATCCTCAGGGCGAGGCATGCCGCACGGCTTCTCGTCGGCACCCTGGTCGGGCGGCTGCCGAACGCCACCGCCGCCATCGCCGTGGTGCTCTTCGTGCGCGCCGAGGGCGGCACCTACAGCCTGGCCGGCGCGCTGGCCGCCGTGTACGGGGTGGCCAACGCCGTGGGGCAGCCCCTGCTCGGACGTCTGGTGGACCTGCACGGCCAGCCCCGCGTCCAGCTGCCCGCCGCGCTCGTGTCGGCCCTCGGGATGGGCGTCTTCGCCTTCGCGGGCACGGAGCCGCTGCCGCTCGCCTACGTCTCCATGGCCGTCGCCGGACTGTTCACACCGCCCCTGGAGGGCGGTCTGCGGGCGCTGTGGCCCTCCGTGCTGCGCAGGGAGGAGCAGGTGCACACCGCGTACGCCATGGACGCGGTGGCGCAGGAGGTCATGTTCACCGTCGGACCGCTGCTCGTGACGCTGTGCGTGGCGCTCTGGTCCGCCCAGGCCGCGCTGCTCGTCCTGAACGTCATCGGGGTGCTCGGCGCGCTCTCCGTGGTCGTCTCGCCGCCCTCGCGCGCGTGGCGCTCGGCCCCGCGCGAGGCGCACTGGCTCGGCGCGCTGCGCTCCGCGGGCCTGCTGGCCCTGCTCGCCGCCTTCCTGTGCGTCGGGGTGGCCCTCGGCTCCATCACCGTGGCCGCCGTGTCGTACGCCGACGACCACGGCGGGGCCGCGGTGTACGGCTGGCTGATGGCCGGCATCGGCCTCGGCGCGCTCGTCGGCGGCACCGTGTACGGCATGCGGCAGTGGGGCGGCGCGCCGGAGCGGCGACTGCGCGGGCTCGTGGCCCTTCTGGCGGTGTGTTACCTGCCCCTCACGCTGGTGCCCGGCCCCGTGGCCATGACCGCGCTCACCACCCTCGCCGGTGTGTTCCTGGCACCCTGCATCGCCTGCGCCTTCGTCCTGGTCGACCGGCACGCGCCGAAGGGGACGGTCACCGAGGCGTTCTCCTGGCTCGTGACCACGTTCACCGTGGGCGCGTCGGTCGGAACGGGCCTGACGGGCCCCGTGGTCGAGCGGGGCGGGGCCGTGTGGGGCTTCGCCGTGCCGAGTGCCGCCGGGGCCGCCGCACTGGTGGTTCTGCTGGCCACGGGGCGGGTCCTCGCGGCTGCCGGACGAGGTGCGGTCGCTGCGGTCTCATCGGAAAATGATCCAAACCGTGCCGTCGAACCCCGTTTCAGCTCGAAGGATCGGGCGTAATGTTCAGTCATGGACCGCCGCATTTTCGGGCTGGAGAACGAGTACGGCGTCACGTGTACGTTCAGGGGACAGCGCCGCCTGTCTCCCGACGAGGTGGCGCGGTACCTCTTCCGCCGTGTCGTGTCATGGGGCCGCAGCAGCAATGTCTTTCTGCGGAACGGTGCCCGCCTCTATCTCGACGTGGGATCACATCCGGAATACGCGACACCCGAATGTGACAACGTGACGGAACTCGTCACCCACGACAAGGCCGGCGAGCGCATTCTCGAAGGACTCCTGGTCGACGCCGAACGACGCCTGCACGAGGAAGGAATCGCGGGCGACGTCTATCTGTTCAAGAACAACACCGACTCGGCGGGCAACTCCTACGGCTGCCACGAGAACTACCTGGTGGCCCGGCACGGGGAGTTCTCCCGGCTCGCGGACATCCTCATCCCGTTCCTGGTCACGAGGCAGCTGCTGTGTGGTGCGGGCAAGGTGCTCCAGACGCCGCGCGGCGCGGTGTACTGCGTCAGCCAGCGGGCCGAGCACATCTGGGAGGGCGTCAGCTCCGCGACGACCCGCTCGCGTCCCATCATCAACACCCGGGACGAGCCGCACGCGGACGCCGAGCGCTACCGCCGCCTGCACGTCATCGTCGGCGACTCGAACATGTCCGAGACGACGATGCTCCTGAAGGTGGGGGCCACGGACCTCGTGCTGCGCATGATCGAGGCGGGCACCGTGATGCGCGACCTCACCCTGGAGAACCCGATCAGGGCGATCCGCGAGGTCAGCCACGACATCACCGGCCGCCGCAAGGTGCGTCTCGCGAGCGGGCGCGAGGCATCCGCCCTCGAAGTGCAGCGCGAGTACTACGAGAAGGCCGTGGACTTCTGCGAGCGCCGCGGCATCCGCACCGGCACCGTCGAGCAGGTCCTGGAGCTGTGGGGCCGCACGCTGGACGCGATCGAGGCCGAGGACCTCGACCGGATCGGCACCGAGATCGACTGGGTGATGAAGTACAAGCTCATCGAGCGGTACCGCGCCAAGCACAACATGACGATGTCTCACCCGAGGGTCGCCCAGATAGACCTCGCCTACCACGACATCCACCGTCGCCGAGGCCTGTACTACCTGCTGGAGAAGAAGGGTCAAGCCGCCCGGATCTGCAACGACTTGAAGATCTTCGAGGGCAAGTCCGTGCCGCCGCAGACCACTCGGGCGCGACTGCGCGGCGACTTCATCCGGCGCGCCCAGGAACAGCGCCGCGATTTCACGGTCGACTGGGTCCACCTGAAGCTGAACGACCAGGCGCAGCGCACGGTGTTGTGCAAGGACCCGTTCCGCTCCGTCGACGACCGGGTGGAGAAGCTGATCGCGGGAATGTGAGCCGCATGTTCCGAAAGTGATTCCGGAACGCAACGCGGGGCGCCGTACGTTTTCCGTACGGCGCCCTTCTCACGTCGTAGAGTTGCGCGCACGCCATCAACCAAGATCGACCGATACGAGGCCCCCACCGTGCGCCGACGCTCACTCCTTCTTGCCGTACCCGCTGGATTGGTCACACTCGCCGGATGCGGTGACGACGGCAAGTCAGACACGGCGAAGTCCAGTGCCAGCCCCTCTCCTTCGGGCTCCGCCTCCGCAGCGCCGCCGCCGAAGATCGTCGACGGGCCGCTGCCCGGCATCACCGCCGGCACGAAGTTCGACGAGAAGCCGACCGTCGCCAAGGGCACCGGCGAGCCGTCGAAGGACCTCGCTGTCCGCACGGTGATCGCGGGCAACGGCCAGACCGTCGCCGAGAACGACTACATCCAGGCCAATTACCTCGGCCAGATCTGGGACACGGCGAAGGTCTTCGACAACTCCTACGACCGCAAGACGCCGCTGGTCATCCAGCTCGCGCAGGGCGGCATCATCGACGGCTGGCGGTACGGCCTGGTCGGCAAGAAGGCGGGCAGCCGCGTCGAGATGGCCGTCCCGCCGACCTGGGGGTACGGCAAGCAGGGCAACACCCAGGCGGGCATCAAGGGCACCGACACGCTGGTGTTCGTGGTCGACATCCAGCAGACCTTCAACGCGAAGAGCTCCGCCAAGGGCAAGGACGTCCCCCAGACGGACGCGAACCTCCCGAAGGTCGGCACCAACACCGACGGCAAGGCGCCCTCCATCGAGGTGCCCAAGGCCGACGCGCCCACCAAGCTCGTGGCGAACTACGTCATCGAGGGCGACGGCGAGCAGGTCCAGGCCGACAGCAGCGTGCTCGTGCAGTACAAGGGCGTGCTGTGGGACGGCGGCAAGGAGTTCGACTCGACCTACGGCAGGGGTCAGCTGACCTCGTTCTCCCTCCAGCAGGTCGTCAAGGGCTGGGCCCAGGGCCTGACGGGCAAGAAGGTCGGCAGTCGCGTCCTCATCGTCGTCCCGCCGAGCCTGGGCTACGGCGACAACCCGCCGAGCGGCAGCGGCATCAAGAAGGACTCCACCCTGGTCTTCTCCGTCGACATCCTGGCGAAGATGTAACCCTCCCGGGCATGTGAGACTGTCGGTGTTGCCGTAAGGCAACCAAGCGAACAAGCAGGAGCCAAAGACGTGAGCATCGAGAAGCCCGAGATCGACTTCCCGGGCGGCGAGCCCCCGGCGGACCTCGAGATCAAGGACATCTGGGAGGGTGACGGAGAGGTGGCCCAGGCGGGCCAGAACGTCACCGTTCACTACGTGGGTGTCGCCTTCAGCACCGGCGAGGAGTTCGACGCCAGCTGGAACCGCGGGACGCCGTTCCGCTTCCCGCTCGGCGGCGGCCGCGTCATCAAGGGCTGGGACCAGGGCGTGCAGGGCATGAAGGTCGGCGGCCGTCGCCAGCTGACCATTCCGGCCCACCTCGCCTACGGCAACCAGAGCCCGACGCCGGCGATCAAGCCCGGCGAGACGCTGATCTTCGTCGTGGACCTGGTCGCGGTCTGATCGTCCTGCGACCGGACCCGATCACCTGGGGCCCATGCCTGGACAGGCATGGGCCCTCGGCTTTTGCCACGACACCCCGGGGCGGTACGGTCGACGATCGGAAGCACCATAGGGAAGGGCGTCGATGGCCATTGCCAAGGCCGAGCGGCTGATGAACCTGGCGCTGTGTCTGCTCGGGACACGCCGGCCGCTGAGCAAGCGCGAGCTGCGCGAGTCCATCGAGGCCTACCTCGAAGCGAGCTCGGACGACTCCTTCAACAGGATGTTCGAGCGCGACAAGGACGATCTGCGCGAACTCGGCCTGGTCATCGAGACGGTGGAGAACCTCGAAGGTGAGGTCGGCTACCTCGCCCGCCGGGACAGCAACCGGCTGCCGCCCATCACGCTCGACGCCGAGGAGGCCGCCGCCCTCGGCCTCGCCGCCAAGGTCTGGCAGCAGGCCCGGCTGGCCGGCGCGGCGAGCGGGGCCCTGCAGAAGCTGCGCGCCGCCGGACTGCCCGAGGACGTGGACCCCTACGAGGCCCATGGCGCTCTGGAGCCGCACATCCCCGTCCACGAGGCGGCCTTCGAGCCACTGATGCTCGCGTGCCGCGACCGCCGCCCGGTCGTCTTCGACTACCGCAAGGCCACCGCGGCGCGCCCGGAGTCCCGGCAGGTCGAGCCGTGGGCACTCGAATGCTGGCGCGGCCACTGGTACCTGGCCGGCTGGGACCGCGACCGCGGCGCCGAGCGCGTCTTCCGGCTCTCCCGGATCACCGGCCGGGTCCGCACCCGCGCCGGACGCTTCACGGCCGAGGTGCCCGACGTCGTCACCGTGCGTGAGACCGTCGCGGGCTGGGCGGGGGAGATCGCCGACCGCTCCGCGCTGATCCGGCTGCGCACCGGCGCCGGCTACCCGCTGCGCGCCAAGGCCGTCTCCGTACGGGAACTGGGCGACGGCTGGGACGAGTTGGAGATTCCGTACGGGCACGGCCTGGACGCCTGGCTCGTCGAGTTCGGTCCCGACGTCGTGGTCCTGGAGCCCGCGGAGCTGCGGGCCGACGTCGTGGACCGGCTGCGCGCCGTGGCCAAGGGCTGAGGGGGAACGTAAGAAAGTGGCAGGAAAACCGGCCAGGCCCGCGAACGCCATCGACCAGACCCGGCGGATGCTCTCCCTGGTGACCTATCTGCGCGAGCGCCCCGGCGCGCGCGTCGGCGACGTCGCGCGCGCCTTCGGGATCACCGAGGACGAGCTGATCTCCGACCTCGACGTGCTGCCCCTGTGCGGGACCAGCTTCCGCGGCGGCGACCTGCTGGACATCGACACCGACGGCGACCGCATCTGGTGGCACAACCCGGACGACGTGGCGGAGCCGCTGCGTATCGCCGCCGACGAGGCGACCGCGCTGCTCGTGGCGGCCCGCGCGGTGGCCACGCTGCCCGGCCTGCGCGAGGGCGACCGGCAGGCGCTGCTGCGGGCAACCGCCAAGGTGGAGGCCGCCTCGGGCGAGGCGGCGGGCGCGAGCTCCCGCCTGTCGGTGACCTTCGAGTCCGAGGGCGGGGTCTTCGCGGACGTCGACCGGGCGATCTCCGAGCGGCGCAGGCTGTGGATCCGCTACTACTCGCCGTCGCGTGACGAGCTCTCCGAGCGCGAGATCGACCCGATCCGGCTGGTCAGCGTCGGTCACACCTACGTGGAGGCCTGGTGCCGCCGCTCCGAGGCGCGCCGCACCTTCCGGCTCGACCGGGTCGCCGAGATCCGCATCCTGGACGAGCCGTCGGCGCCGCCCGAGATCGAGCTCAGGGACCTCTCCGAGGGCCTCGTGCAGCCCGCCGCGGAGGACCCCGAGGTGGTCGTCGAGGTCGGTCCGGGCGGGCGCTGGGTCGCCGAGTACTACCCCCACGACAGTGCGGATGAGCTTCCGGACGGCGGGCTGCGTATCACCCTGCGGACCCCCGATCCGGCGTCGCTGCGGCGGCTGGCACTGCGTCTGGGCCGCGACGGCCGGATCGTGTCGCCGCAGGGCCTCGCGGACAGCGCCCGTCAGGCGGCCCGCGACGCGCTCGCGGCCTACGACGGGCTCGGCGCGCCGCGAGGGGTTCAGGACGGGCCGTACGACAGGCAGGAGCAGGAGCTTTGAGCACGTCGTCGAAGTCTGGCGGGCAGGACAAGGCGTCCGTGGCGCAGCGGACCGGCGCGCCGGTCCGCGTGGGCGTGGCCGGCGCACCCGAGATGTCGGCCGTGACGGCCTTCGCGGGGATGCGAAGGGTGGTCGAGGTGATGTTCAGGGCCGCCTGCCCCGACTGCCGGGCGGGCTTCGAGCTCGGAGCCAGCGCCCTGCGCCTGGCCATCGGCGCGAGCAGCCGCACGACCTTCTACTCCTTCACCTGCCCCGAGTGCGGCTCGGCCGTCCGCAAGCCGGCGGGGGAACGCATCGTCGAGCTGCTCACCGGGGGCGGGGTGCGCACCCTGCGTCTGCACTCCACCGTCTAGAACCTCTAGGGTCGACGTCATGTTCTGGCCGATGTGTGCGATCGCTGCGGGGTTCCTGGGAATCGCCGTGCTCGGTGTCCTCGCCGTGCGTGTCTTCATGGAGGCGGAGCGTCTGGGCCGCCAGGTTTCCGAGTCCGCGCGCCGGATCGGCGTGGCTGCGGAGGAACTGGAGACCGCCGCCGCGCGCGCCGCAGGCTCGGTCGATGCACTGTAAGACGTGGGTGTGATGTGTTTCGAGGGGCTTTCGCCCTGTCACCTTCCGGGCAACGACAGGTACGCTGCTGGTCGTGGCCCGAAGAACGAGGCGCGGGTCGCGAACTGGGAGTACGCACAGGGATTGCCGCGCGTTCACCCCTGAGCGTTACGATCGCTGTCAACACGACGATCGGACACATGTCCGGCCGATCGGACAGCACCCCGACCATGCAGCCTCGGTGAGAAGGTAAAGACTTATGTTCGGAAGGCTCGGAGCTCCCGAGATCATTCTCATCCTCGTCGTCATCATCCTGCTGTTCGGCGCGAAGAAGCTTCCGGACATGGCGCGCTCCCTCGGCAAGTCCGCCCGGATCCTCAAGAGCGAGGCCAAGGCGATGAAGGACGAGGGCAGCAACCCTGCTCCGGCGGGCCCGCCGAACACCGACGAGCAGCCCCCGGCTCAGCGCACGATCCAGGCCGCGCCCGGCGACGTGACCAGCTCCCGTCCGGTCAGCGAGCCCACGGACACGACCAAGCGCTGACGCAGGGCCGGTGACGTCCGGCCCGCTGCACGAGATGGGAACGTGGGTTGCTCAAGTCTGCCCGCAACACGGAGAAGGATCCCGAGGGGCGGATGCCCCTCGCGGAGCACCTTCGTGAGCTGAGGAACCGGCTCGCGAAGGCGATGCTGGCCATCGTCCTGGTCACGGTCGTCGCTGCCTTCTACTACAACGACATCATCAACTTCTTCACCAAGCCGGTCCTGGACTCGGTCGGGTGTCCGAAGACTTTCGCCGAGCTGGCGAAGATGCCCAAGGGCGACCAGTGCGCGCAGATCACCATCAACGGTCTGCTGGCCCCGTTCACCCTGGCGCTGAAGGTCTCCCTGATGGCGGGTGTCGTGCTCGCCTCGCCGGTCTGGCTCTACCAGCTCTGGGCGTTCGTCGCGCCCGGTCTGCACAAGAACGAGAGGAAGTACGCGTACGCCTTCGTCGGGACCGGCGTCCCGCTGTTCTTCGGCGGCGCCTTCTTCGCGTACAAGGTGCTGCCCACCACGGCGAAGGTGCTGATCGACTTCACGCCGAACGGCGTCAGCAACCTGCTGCCGCTCGACGACCTGCTCGACCTCGTGACGCGCATGGTGGTCGTCTTCGGTCTGTCCTTCGAGCTGCCCCTGCTGCTGGTCATGCTCAACCTCACGGGCGTCCTCACCGGCAAGCGGATGCTCGGCTGGTGGCGCGGCATGATCATGGGCATCACCGTCTTCGCGGCGCTCGCCACCCCCAGCACCGACCCGCTGACGATGCTGGCGCTCGCCGGGCCGATCTGGATCCTGTACTTCGGCGCGGTCGTCTTCTCGCTCCTCAACGACCGGCGCAAGAAGCGGCGCGAGGCCGAGGGGCCGGGCGACGACGAGGCCTCCGACCTCGACCTGACGCCCGAGGACATCGGCGCGGTCGAATCCGTGTCGGCCAACCGGGCCCTGCCCGAGCAGGCGGGTGCGGACCGGGTGAACGGTTATGACGACGTGACCTGACGAAGCCCGTCGACCTCGTAGGGTCACCCTGTGGCCAGCGAGATCACCCTCTTCGTCAATCCCACCGCGGGACGCGGCCGGGGCGCCCGAGCGGCGCAGCCGGCCGCTTCGGCTCTCCGGGCCGCGGGATTCAACGTCCGCACGGTCCTCGGCGAGAATCCGCGCGACGCCCTCGCGCAGGCGCGTGCCGCCGTGGAGAGCGGCACCGACGCGCTCATAGCGGTCGGCGGCGACGGCATGGTGAGCCTCGCCCTCCAGGCGGTCGCCGGAACCCGCACCCCGCTCGGCCTGATCGCCGTCGGCACCGGCAACGACTTCGCCCGCGCCCTGGACCTGCCCGTCCAGGACCCCGCCGCGGCGGGCCGGCGGATCGCCGAGTCCCTGAAGGCGTCCCGGCTGCGCGACATCGACCTGGGCCGGGTGAACGGCACCTGGTTCGGCACGGTCCTCGCCTCGGGCTTCGACTCCCGCGTCAACGACCGCGGCAACCGCATGCGCCTGCCTGCCGGCCGCTTCAAGTACGACCTCGCGATCCTCGCCGAGCTCGCCGCCTTCAAGCCCTTCCCGTTCCGGATCACGCTCGACGACGGCGAGGCCCGGGAGATCGAGGCGACGCTCGTGGCGGTCGGCAACGGATCGTCGTACGGCGGCGGCATGAGGATCTGCGCGGACGCGGACCTGGAGGACGGGCTGTTCGACGTCACCGTCGTCGGCGACTGCAGCCGGACGACGCTGCTCAAGGTGTTCCCGAAGGTCTACAAGGGCACGCACCTCGATCATCCGGCGGTGAGCGTGCACCGGGCCGCGAAGGTCGAACTGCTCGCCGAGGACATCACCGGGTACGCGGACGGGGAGCCGCTCGGGCCGCTGCCGCTGACCGCGGAGTGCATACCGGCGGCGGTGCGGGTGGTGCTCGCCTGAGCTGCGGGGACCTCGTGTCGCACAGCATCTGATCCGGATATTGATCGTCGTGTTGTCAGTGCCGCCCGGTAGTCTCGAAAGCACGATGACAGAGGACCTCTCACCGGCCGAGCGGTACGCGGCAGCACGCAGGCGCGCTGCCGAGCAGGCCACCGCGCTCGCCTCCTTCCGCGAGATGTACGACTTCGGCCTCGACCCCTTCCAGATCGAGGCCTGCCAGGGGCTCGAAGCGGGCAAGGGCGTGCTCGTGGCCGCGCCCACCGGCTCGGGCAAGACGATCGTCGGCGAGTTCGCCGTCCATCTCGCCCTCCAGCAGGGCAAGAAGTGCTTCTACACGACGCCGATCAAGGCGCTCTCGAACCAGAAGTACGCCGACCTGTGCCGCCGTTACGGCACGGACAAGGTCGGCCTGCTCACCGGTGACAACAGCGTCAATTCCGGGGCGCCGGTGGTCGTCATGACCACCGAGGTGCTGCGCAACATGCTGTACGCGGGCTCGCAGACCCTCCTCGGACTCGGCTATGTCGTCATGGACGAGGTGCACTACCTCTCCGACCGCTTCCGCGGCGCCGTCTGGGAGGAAGTGATCATCCACCTCCCGGAGTCCGTGACGCTGGTGTCGCTCTCCGCGACCGTGTCGAACGCGGAGGAGTTCGGAGACTGGCTGGACACCGTCCGTGGCGACACCCAGGTGATCGTCTCCGAGCACCGCCCCGTGCCCCTCTTCCAGCACGTGCTGGCCGGGCGCCGGATGTACGACCTCTTCGAGGAGGGCGAGGGCCAGAAGAAGGCCGTCAATCCCGACCTCACGCGGATGGCGCGCATGGAGGCCAGCCGGCCGTCGTACCAGGACCGCAGGCGGGGCCGGGCGATGCGCGAGGCCGACCGGGAGCGGGAGCGCAGACAGCGCTCCCGCATCTGGACGCCGGGCCGCCCCGAGGTCATCGAGCGGCTCGACTCCGAGGGCCTGCTGCCCGCCATCACCTTCATCTTCAGCCGCGCGGCCTGCGAGGCCGCCGTCCAGCAGTGCCTGTACGCAGGCCTGCGGCTGAACGACGACGAGGCACGCGCCAAGGTCCGCGCCATCGTGGAGGAGCGCACCTCCTCCATCCCGAGGGAAGACCTGCACGTCCTCGGCTACTACGAATGGCTGGAGGGCCTGGAGCGCGGCATCGCGGCCCACCACGCGGGCATGCTGCCCACGTTCAAGGAGGTCGTCGAGGAACTCTTCGTACAGGGCCTGGTCAAGGCCGTCTTCGCGACGGAGACCCTCGCGCTCGGCATCAACATGCCCGCCCGCTCGGTGGTGTTGGAAAAGCTCGTCAAGTGGAACGGCGAGCAGCACGCCGACATCACTCCCGGCGAGTACACCCAGCTCACCGGTCGCGCAGGGCGCCGCGGCATCGACGTCGAGGGCCACGCGGTCGTGCTGTGGCAGCGCGGCTTCAGCCCCGAGCACCTGGCGGGCCTCGCCGGCACCCGCACCTATCCGCTGCGCTCCAGCTTCAAGCCCTCGTACAACATGGCGGTGAACCTGGTCGAGCAGTTCGGGCGGCACCGCTCGCGAGAGCTCCTGGAGACGTCCTTCGCGCAGTTCCAGGCCGACAAGTCGGTCGTCGGGATCTCCCGGCAGGTCCAGCGCAACGAGGAGGGACTCGAGGGCTACAAGGAGTCCATGACCTGCCACCTCGGGGACTTCGACTCGTACATGCGGCTGCGCCGCGAGCTCAAGGACCGTGAGACCGACCTGGCCCGGCAGGGCGCGGTGCAGCGTCGCGCCGAGGCGGCCGTCGCGCTGGAGAAGCTCAAGCCCGGCGATGTGATCCACGTGCCCACGGGGAAGTACGCGGGCCTGGCGCTGGTCCTGGACCCCGGCCTGCCCGCGGGCCGGTCGAACGGCCACCGCGGCTTCGAGCAGCACGACGGCCCGCGCCCCCTGGTCCTCACGTCCGAACGCCAGGTCAAGCGGCTGGCCGCCATGGACTTCCCGGTGCCCGTCGAGGCGCTGGAGCGGATGCGCATCCCGAAGTCCTTCAACCCGCGCTCGCCGCAGTCCCGTCGTGACCTGGCGTCGGCACTGCGCACGAAGGCGGGGCACATCGTCCCCGACCGGCACCGCAAGAAGCGCTCGCAGGCGGCCGACGACCGCGAGATCTCCCGGCTGCGCACGGAGATCCGCGCCCACCCCTGCCACGGGTGCAACGACCGTGAGGACCACGCGCGTTGGTCCGAGCGCTACCACCGGCTGCTGCGCGACACCTCGCAGCTGGAGCGCCGTATCGAGGGCCGGACGAACACCATCGCCCGCACCTTCGACCGGATCGTGGCCCTGCTGACCGAGCTGGACTATCTGCGCGGCGACGACGTCACCGAACACGGCAAGCGGCTCGCCCGGCTCTACGGCGAACTGGACCTGCTCGCCAGCGAATGCCTGCGCGCCGGGGTCTGGGAGGGACTCGGCCCCGCCGAACTCGCCGCCTGCGTCTCGGCGTTGGTGTACGAGTCGCGGGTCGGCGACGACGCGATGGCGCCCAAGGTGCCGTCCGGCAAGGCGAAGGCCGCACTCGGCGAGATGGTGCGCATCTGGGGCCGGCTCGACGCCCTGGAGGAGGAGTTCCGGATCACCCAGACGGAGGGCGTGGGCCAGCGCGAGCCGGACCTGGGCTTCGCCTGGGCCGCGTACGAATGGGCCTGCGGCAAGGGGCTCGACGAGGTGCTGCGCGAGGCGGAGATGCCCGCGGGCGACTTCGTGCGCTGGTGCAAGCAGGTCATCGACGTCCTGGGGCAGATCGCCGCCGCGGCACCCTCCGGAGCCGAAGGCTCGACGGTCACGAAGAACGCGCGCAAGGCGGTCGACGCCCTGCTGCGCGGGGTCGTGGCCTATTCCTCGGTGGGCTGAGACCGGGCCGGGCGCTCCCCGACGGGGCGCGCCCGGCGGCACCGGGGGACAGTCGGCCGCCGGGACACGTCGACGGCCGCCCGCCGTGACGTCCCCGCAGGGCGCGCCGCCTCCCGGACCGGCAGGCGGCGCACTTCCCGGGCATCGGCTCGAGGCAGGTCTGCCCCGGACAAGGCGGCGCGACGCGTCCTCGGGCACAGGCTCCCGGGCGACCGGCCCCGGGCAGCAGGCCCGGGGATCAGTCCTCGGCGCGCAGGTGGGCGCGCCAGCCCCCCAGGTCCGTGATGTCCTGGGCGCCTTCGAGCGCGGGCGGTTCGCAGAGAAAGCCCGGCACGTCGCTGCCGTCGGCCAGTTCCACCCGGCCCAGCGCCATCGGCCGGGGCAGCGCGTCGAGCAGCCGGCCGAGCCCCTCCGCGGGGAGCCGCCACACCTCGGTCTCGACGGCTCCGCCCTCCGCGGGGCCGACATGGACCAGCCCCGGCTTGGGCGGGGTCGTGGACAGCGCGTACAGGCGGTAGACGGGTGCCGTGGTCGTCGTCCGCTCCAGTTCGGCGCCCAGGGACAGCAGCTGCGGGTTCAGCGGCTGACCGGACAGATGCGCGCCGACCACGGCGATCCTCAGCGGTGGCTGGAGCAGCCGGGCGATGTGCGCGAGGCGCTCGTCGGTGAACGCGCGGCCGATCAGCATCACGCCGAACGGCGCACCGGACGGTGTGGGACCGGCCGGTACGGCGACGGCCGCCAGGTCGAAGAGGTTCGTCGAGTTGGTGAAGCGGCCCAGCCGGGCGTTGGCGCCGAGCGGGTCGGCGGCGACCTCGGCGAGGGTGGGGTGCCCGGGCGCGGTCGGCAGCAGCAGGGCGTCCGCGTCGCCGAGCTCGGCGAGCGCCCGGGCGCGCAGCCCGTCCAGCCGCTCCTGGTCCGCGTACACCTGGTGGGCCGGGATGTCCCGGGAGCGGGTGATGATCCCGGCGACGGTCGGGTCGAGCCCCGCGCCGCCCTCGCTCAGCAACTTGTCGACAAAGCCCCCGACGGCGGCGTAGCGCTCGGCGACGAACGCACCGCCGTAGAGCATCTCGGCGGCCTCCGTGAAGGCGGTGAGATCGAGCGTGGACACCTCCGCGCCCGCCGCGACGAGCCGCTCGACGGCCGCCTCGTACGCCTGTGCCCACCCCTCGTCGAGGTCGCCCAGCTGCGCCGTCGGCGGCACGCCGACCCGCCACGGGCCGGGGAGCCGCTGGGGGAGTGGCGGCAGGTCGCGGCCCGGCGGTGACGCCATATGGGCGAGCACCCGCTCGGCCTCCGGCAGGGTCCGGGCGAACACGGTCACGCAGTCCAGCGAGGCGCAGGCCGGGACGATCCCGGCTGTGGGGACCAGACCCCGGGTCGGCTTGAGTCCGACGATGCCGTTGAACGCGGCGGGGACGCGGCCCGAGCCGGCGGTGTCCGTGCCGAGGGCGAAGTCGACGACGCCCAGGGCCACCGCGACTGCCGAACCCGAACTGGAGCCGCCGCTGACGCGGTCCGGGTCCAGCGCACCCCGGACGGCACCGTACGGGGAGCGGGTGCCGACCAGTCCGGTGGCGAACTGGTCCAGGTTCGTGGTGCCGAGCACGATCGCACCGGCAGCGCGCAGCCGGGCGACGACCGGGGCGTCCACCTCGGGCGTGTACGCGTAGGCCGGGCACCCCGCGGTGGTCGGCAGGCCCCCGACGTCGATGTTCCCCTTGACCGCGAACAGGCGGCCCGCGAGCGGCAGCCGCTCGCCCGCGGCCACGCGTTCGTCGATCCCCCGGGCCTCCTCCTCGGCCTCCGCGCGGGGTCGGAGGTCGATCCACACCTCGGGGCGGTCCGTCGCCTCGATGCGGGCGTAGGCCATGCGGACCCTGGTCACGGCGGACATCGGTACTCCTTGCACTGGAGGTACGGCGGGGCGGACGGTGGTGCTACGACTCGTGCGGGGCCAGGATCAGCAGCGCGGTGCCCGCCTCCACCTGGTCGCCCGGCCTGGCGAGTACCTCATGGACCAGGCCGTCCATCGGCGCGGGTACCCGCGACTCCATCTTCATGGCCTCCAGGGCCAGCAGCGGCTGACCGGCGGTCACCGTGTCGCCCGGGCGGACGTTCAGCTGCCAGACGGACGCGGCGAACTCGGCCTCGACCAGACGGCCGCCCTCCGGCACGGCCACTCGGGCCGCGGGGGCCGCCGGGGCGGACGCCGCCTCGGCACGCGCGAACTCGCCCGCCGCCTCCCACGCGTCCCGCTCCGCCGCGAACGCCGCGCCCTGCCGGGCCCGGAACTCCGCGATGGACCCGGCGTGCTCGGCGAGGAAGGCCCGGTGGCCGGCGAGCGAGAACTCGCCCTCCTCGACACGGGGGACGAACCGGCCCGAGACGATGTCCGCCCGGAGTTCGAGCAGTTCGTCCGCCTCGACGGGGTACCACTTGATGCGGTCGAAGAAGCGCAGCAGCCACGGTGAGCCCGGCTCGAACGCGCCGCGCTGCTGCCAGGCCGACCACACCTGGGTGGTGCGCCCGACGAACTGATAGCCGCCGGGCCCCTCCATGCCGTAGACGCAGAGGTAGGCCCCGCCGATGCCGACCGAGTTCTCGGCGGTCCAGGTACGTGCCGGGTTGTACTTGGTGGTGACCAGACGGTGGCGCGGGTCGAGCGGCGTCGCGACCGGCGCGCCCAGGTACACGTCCCCGAGGCCCAGGACGAGGTACTCCGCGTCGAAGACCGTGCGGTAGACGTCGGCGACCGAGTCCAGGCCGTTCACCCGGCGGATGAACTCGATGTTCCACGGGCACCAGGGCGCGTCGTCGCGGACCCCCGCCATGTAGCGGGCGATCGCCTCACGGGTCGCCGGGTCGTCCCAGGACAACGGGAGGTGGACCGTCCGGGACGGCACGGCCAGCTGGTCCCCGGCCGGCAGCGTCCGCGCGATCTCCCGCACCGAGGCGAGGAGTTCACGCTGCGGCAGCCTGCCCGGGTCCGCCTGGATCTGCAGCGAGCGGATACCCGGTGTCAGATCCGTGACACCGTCGATCCCGGCCGCGGCGACCGCCTCCATCAGCGCGTGCGCCCGCATCCGCAGGGCCAGGTCCAGCTGCGCCGGACCGAACTCGACCAGCAGGTTGTCGTCGCCGCTGCGGCGGAAGGTCACGTCGCCGTCGCGCGCGAGCACGCCGCCGTCCACGATCGCCGGGCGCACCGAGCCGTCCTCGGCGAGCGGGGTGAAGCGCACCGTGTCTCCCGGGCGGAGCTGCCCGAGCTTCCAGCGTTCGCCGCTGACGACGGTCGCCGGGCAGACGAAGCCACCGAGCGAGGGGCCGTCGGGGCCGAGCAGCACCGGCATGTCGCCCGTGTAGTCGACGGCGCCCACCGAGTACGGCGTGTCGTGGATGTTCGACGGGTGCAGGCCCGCCTCGCCGCCGTCCTGGCGCGCCCAGCGGGGTTTCGGACCGACCAGTCGCACCCCCGTCCGCGCCGAGTTGAAGTGGACCTTCCAGTCGGCGGCGTAGAAGTCGTGGATGTCGTCCTCGGTGAAGAACTCGGGTGCGGCGTGCGGACCTTCGAGCGCGCCGACCTGCCATCGCGAGCCGAGGACCGGCCGGTCGGCGGCCGGAACCGGTGTTCCGCAGACCACCGAGCCGCCGTGCAGCACGTCGCCGGTGCGCAGCGCCCGTCCGCCGTGGCCGCCGAACCGGCCGAGCGTGAAGGTGGCCGCGCTGCCGAGGAAGAGGGGCACGTCCAGACCGCCGCCCGCGAACAGCACATAGGTCCGCAGCCCGTGCTCGTCGGGGGCCCCGACGTCCAGCACGGCCCCGGCCGGCACCGTCACCGGATCCCACTGGGCGACCGCCGTGCCGTCCACGGTGACCGCGGCGGGGGCGCCCGTGACGCACACCGTGGTGGCGTGGGTGAACCTCAGTGACGGTCCCCGCAGGGTGCATTCGAGGCCCGGCGCGCCCTCGTGGTTGCCGAGTGCCCGGTTGCCCAGCCGGAACGACAGGTCGTCCATGGGACCGCACGGCGGTACGCCCACCTGCCAGTGACCGGTGCGGCCCGGCCAGTCCTGCACGGTGGTGAGTGTTCCGCCGGACACCACCTCGATGCGCGGCGTCGGGTCGGTGACGGCCGCCAGCGTCGCCGTCGAGTGCGCCGCCGCCCGGAAGGACGGCTCCGCGAGCGCTGCCCGCACCAGGCCGAGGTTCGTCTCGATGCCGTCGATCCGGGTGCGGGCCAGGGCGTCGTCGAGCCGTCGCAGGGCCTGCGCCCGGTCCGGACCGCGGGCGATCACCTTCGCGAGCAGCGGGTCGTACGACGTGGTCACCTCGGTGCCCGTCTCGACCCA
Source organism: Streptomyces sp. 142MFCol3.1 (assembly GCF_000424945.1). Classification (NCBI taxonomy): domain Bacteria; kingdom Bacillati; phylum Actinomycetota; class Actinomycetes; order Kitasatosporales; family Streptomycetaceae; genus Streptomyces; species Streptomyces sp. 142MFCol3.1. Next base: position 146,795 of record NZ_AUKV01000011.1, on the reverse strand, counting down.
GCCGTCCACCCGGACACCGCCGGGGAACTCGACCCGGGTCAGCAGGCCCGCGCTCGGCCGGTGACCGCGGGAGGGGTCCTCGGCGTACACCCGCGCCTCGACGGCGTGACCGCGGGGCGGCCCCGGGTCCCGCACGACGTCCGACTCGCCGCGTGCCAGCCGCAGCATCCAGGCCACGAGGTCGATGCCCAGGATCTCCTCGGTCACCGGGTGCTCCACCTGGAGGCGGGTGTTCACCTCCAGGAAGTACGCCTCCTCGCGGGCGGCGTCGTACACGAACTCGACCGTGCCGGCCGAGCGGTAGCCGACGCTCGCGCACAGGTCACGTGCGCCGGCGGCGAGCCGGTCGCGCACCTGCCGCGGGAGTCCCGGGGCCGGCGCCTCCTCCAGGACCTTCTGGTTGCGCCGCTGGAGCGAGCAGTCCCGGTCGCCGAGGGTGACGACGTGGCCCGCGCCGTCGCCGAAGACCTGCACCTCGACGTGGCGGGCGTCCTCGACGAGGCGTTCCAGGAAGACACCGGCGGAGGAGAAGGACGCCGAGACGACGCGCCGCACCCGCTCCCAGGCCTCGGTCAGTTCGACGGCGGAGCGACATGCCGACATGCCGATTCCGCCGCCACCGCCGGTGGCCTTGAGCATCACGGGGTAGCCGATCCGGGAGGCCGCGTCGAGCGCCTCCCCGACGGAGTCCAGCAGGCCGGTGCCGGGTGCCAGCGGCACCCCCGCGGCCCGGGCCGCCGCGCGGGCCGTGTGCTTCGCCCCGAACAGTTCCAGCTGCTCCGGCGTCGGGCCCACGAAGACGATCCCGGCGTCCTCGCAGCGGCGGGCGAAGGCGGCGTCCTCGGAGAGGAAGCCGTACCCGGGGTGGACGGCGCCGGCGCCGGTGTCCTTGGCCGCCTTCAGGACGAGGTCGGCGTCGAGGTACGACTCCTTGGCGGGCGCGGGCCCCAGTCGTACCGCCTCGTCGGCGAGCCGGACGTGGGGCGCGCCGCGGTCGGGGTCGGAGTACACCGCGACGGTGCGCAGGCCGAGTTCGCGCGCCGTGCGGACGACGCGCACCGCGATCTCCCCGCGGTTGGCGACGAGCAGCGTGTCGAAGGTCATCGCGCCGCTCCGACGGTCATCTCCACGTCGGTCGGCTCGAAGCCGTTGCAGGGGTTGTTGATCTGCGGGCAGTTGGAGACCAGGACGATCACGTCGCGCTCCGCGAGCAGGGTCACCCTGAGTCCGGGGGCCGAGATGCCGTCGACGATGCCGAGCGTGCCGTCCTGCTCGACCGGAACGTTCATGTACCAGTTGACGTTCGAGACGAGGTCCCGCTTGCCGAGGCCGTAACGGGCACCCTCCGCCAGGAAGTTGTCCACGCACGCGTGCTGGGACCAGGTGTGGTGCCCGTACCTGAGGGTGTTCGACTCCTTGGAGCAGGCGCCGCCGACCGTGTCGTGCCGCCCCACTTCGTCGTCGACGACGGTCATCAGCGGGGTGTGCTCGTTCGACATCAGGACGCTTCCGGTGGTCAGGAAGATGTTGCCCTGCGCTTGGATCGTGTCGGGCGCGCTGTAGCGCACGGCGGTGTCCGCGGCGTCGTACAGCAGGAAGTCGACGGCCTGGTTGCCGTGCAGATCGGTGATGGTGAGCGTCTCGCCGGAGCGGACGACGGCCGACCAGGCGGCCCGGGCGGGAACGACGGTCGTGCTCATGCGAGCCCCCTCGCGGCGAGGAATTCGGCGGTGTTCAGGAAGGCGCGGCGGCCCTCGGGCGTGGCCTCCCACAGCGGGTCGCCCGGCTCGGTCGGCGCCGCCCGCCAGGCGAGCACCTCGAGCGGGCCGCTCACATAGCGCGGTCGGGGGTCGGCCGGGTGCGGAACGTTCGCGATCAGTACGGTCACGTCCTGCTCGGTGCGCAGCGTCACGCTCCCGCCGGGTCCGGACGAGCCGGTGAAGTGCAGCGAACCGTCGTCGCCCACCTCCACCCCCTGGAAGAACGACAGTGAGGGCGGCAGATCACGCGGGGTGAGTCCGTTCTTCGCGGCGGCCAGCTTGAACAGCTCACGGCCGGCCGGGGAAGCGGACCGAGGCGTCCCGTCCCCGTACCGCTCGGTGTTGCGCAGCAGGGTGGAGGTGCCGCACAGGGCGTCGTGACGCCCCGAGGTGTCGGTGACCACCGAGGCCAGCACCCGGCCCTGGTCGGACAGCAGCAGCTGCCCCTCGCCGAGGTAGGCGTTCCACTGGACCTTGACGGTGTCCGCCACGTTCAGCCGTTCCCAGGGACGGCCGGCGACATGGAGCAGGAGGTGCGCGCAGGCGTCGCCGGCCAGGTCGGTCAGCCGCATCTCGGTGCCGCGCGCCAGCACCTTGTGCGTGTAGTTGCCGCCCGCCACCGTCTCGGCCCACACCAGGTGGCCCGCCTCGCAGGGCGGGGCGGGCCAGGCGCTCGCCGGCACGACGGGCATGGCCTCGGTGCGCGTGCCCTCCTGGGCGCGCGCATGGGCGCGGGCTCCGTAAGTGGTCGCTGTCGCCATCGCGGGACCTCCGGCTCCGGTTGTCATTTCTGTCGCGCGACAGAAATTAGGCGCGGGCGAGGTCGCGGGCATTGCCCGGCTGTTGCCGCCCGGTTACCGATCCCTCACCGGGATCGGCCGGAGATCGCCGGGCGGCGCCCTGTGCGAGGATCGAACGCATGGGAACAGCAGGCGCACCGGGAGGGCGGCGGGTCGGCAGGCCGCGCGCCGCGCAGCGGCCGGACAGCGGGCTGTCGCCGCGCGACGAACTGCTCGCTGCCGCGGCCGAGTTGTTCACCACGCGCGGATACGCGGCCACGACCACCCGGGCCGTGGCCGAGCGCGCCGGTATGCGCCAGGCGTCCATGTACCACTACGTGTCGGGCAAGGAGGAGCTGCTCGCCGAGCTCCTGGAGTCCACGGTCACGCCCTCGCTGACCCTCGCCCGGCAACTCCTCGCGGACGACGCCGCGCCCGCCGGGGGACGGCTGTGGGAGCTCTGCCGCACCGACGTGGCGCTCCTGTGCGGCGGCCCGTACAACCTGGGCGGCCTCTACCTGCTGCCCGAGGTGCGGGCCGAGCGGTTCGCCGGCTTCCATGCGGTGCGGGCCGAACTCAAGGACGCCTACCGGCAGTTGATCGCCGCGACGGCGGCCGGGGGAGTGCTCGCGAAGGCCGAGCTCGATCTGCGGACGGATCTGCTGTTCGGCCTGATCGAGGGGGTCATCCTCGTCCACCGCTCCGATCCGGACCGGCCGGTGTCGGCCTTCGCGGAGGCGACCGCGGACGCGGCGCTGCGCATCGCCGGGGTGCCGGCCGGAGCCTGAGCGGTGCGTGTCGCCGAGGTCGGGCCCGGGGTCGCCGGAGTCTGAGCGGTGCCTGTGCCGTCGCCCGGGTGTCGGGCGGGGTCTGTGCCGTGTGCCGTCGCCCAGGTGTCGGCCGGAGCCTGAGCAGGCCCGCCGCTGTCTTCCTTCCGTACCTTCCGCACCTTCCGGATCCTCTCCGGAGTTCCGCCTCCGGCGGCGATTTCACCTGGCCGAGGTGTGGATTCCGCATGCCCGTACCCCGTTACACACCGTGTGCGAACGAAGCCACAGCGTGCAAATGGGGCCGAGGGTACTCCTGTCGCGAGGGCGAATTCAGGTGCTTGCTGAATATGACACAGCGATGATCCGGTCGGACTAAGCTCGCCCGCAGCGCACCGAGTTGAGGTGTATTCGGGCGCTTGTTCCCAAAATTTCCGAAGATTCAGTTTGATCCGTGCATTTCCCCCACAAACCTCCCCACCCCCAGTCGACCTGTCTCAGAGGGCATACATGGTGAGTGTTCAATCGCCTCCCGGTGGCCGTGAACTTCCCTACGCGCGCGTCCTGTTGCTGCCGGCCATACTGATGGCCGCGGTGACCGGCGCCGCCGTCGCCTTGGTGACGGAGTCGGCGCGACCAGCCGTCGGTGTGTGCGGCGGCATCGCCACACTGCTGGTCATCGCGATCGGCGCCGAGGCCGTACGCCGCGGCCGCGTCGCCCGTGACCTGCGCGCCGAGTTCGCGCAGCGCTCCGCCTCCCTGGAACAGCGCATCGCCGCCCACGACCAGGAGATCGTGCGCCTCTCCGAGGACGTCCTGCCGACCGCGCTCGACCGGTTGCACGGCGGTGACTCACCCGCGGAGGTGGTCCGCACCCTGGACCGTGACAACCCGGAGTACGCCGACATCCCCGCCTCGCAGCGCGCGCTCCTGAAGAAGGTGCTCAAGGCCATCGACGTCGAGGAGTCGATGCGCGACGCCGCGCAGCGCTCCTTCGTCAACATCGCCCGGCGCGTCCAGGCCATCGTCCACCAGCAGAACAACGAACTGCGCGAGATGGAGGAGGACCACGGGCGCAACCCCGAGGTCTTCGACGACCTGCTGCGCATCGACCACGGCACCGCGCTGATCGGCCGCCTCGCCGACTCCATCGCCGTGCTCGGCGGCGGCCGTCCCAGCCGCCAGTGGCCCAACGCCGTACCGCTGTTCAGCGTGCTGCGCGGCGCGATGTCCCGGATCCTCGAATACCGCCGCATCGAGCTGCACAACATCGTCGACATCGCCGTCAAGGGCGAACACGTCGAACCGATCATCCACGCGCTCGCCGAGCTGCTCGACAACGCCACGCGCTACTCGCCCCCGCACACCAAGGTGCATGTCACCGCCATCGAGGTGCAGACCGGCATCGCCGTCGAGATCGAGGACGGCGGCGTCAGCCTCAGCGACGAGGCCCGCGGCAAGATCGAGGAACTGCTCCGGCTGGCCGCGGCCGGCGTCGACCCGAACGTGATGGGCCAGGCCCCCCGGCTCGGCATGGCGGTCGTCGGACGACTCGCCCAGATGTACAACATGCAGGTCTCGCTGCGGCAGTCCGCGTACGGCGGCGTCCGCGCCGTCCTCGTCGCCCCGCGCGACATGCTCACCAACGACTTCGCCCCCGGTCTCGCCCACGGCATCGGGGTGAACTCCACCGCGGGCCTCGACACCGGCGGTGTGGAGGGACCGGCGCGCAAGCCGAAGAAGCGCAAGCCGACCACCGGACCGCGCATCCCCTCCTCGAACGGCGGATCCCACGACGACGACGTGCCCGTGGTCACCGAGTGGACCCCCAACGGGCTGCCGCAGCGCCGCAGCCGCGTCAAGGTCCCGCTCAGCCAGCGGATCGCCGAGGCCCGGGCCGAGGCCGAGGCCGCCGAGGCCGCCGCGGCGGCGGCTCCCGCCTGGGTGCACGAGCCCGAACCGCAGGAGAAGGAGCCCGAACCCGGCCTGTGGGTCGAAGCGTTCATGAACGGCCTCAAGGGTGACCCGGACCCGACCGCATTCACGATGAACAACCAGGCGGCCCCTGCCGAGGCCGACGACGAGGGGGACCTCAAGTGATCCAGCAGCGAGCCAACTTCGACTGGATGCTCAAGGAGCTCGCCGACGGCGTACCGGGCATCCGGCAGATCGTGGTGCTCTCGGCCGACGGACTGCGCATCGCCCGCTACGGCGGCGAACCGGACGCCGCGGACCGCGTGGCCGCGGCCTGCGCGGGCCTGCAGAGCCTGGCCGGAGCCGTCGCGGGCGAGATCCCCAACAGCGACGGCCGGATGCGCATGGTCATCATCGAGATCAACGGGGGCTACTTCTACCTGATGTCCGCCGGACCCAACGCCTACCTGGCGGTCCTCGCCAACCAGACCGCGGAGCCCGGACTGATGAGCAACCGCATGCGTGACCTCGTCGTCCGGATCGGCGCCCATCTCACCAGCCCGCCGCGGCGCAACGGGCAGACCGTATGACTCCTCCGCAGCGCCGACGGCGCCATCCCAAGGAAGAAGCCCCGGATCCCCCGACACCGCAGTCCCTCCATGTCCAGGAAGGCGCGGAGGGCGCGGACGAGGAGGGCGAGGGAAAGTCGAAGAACCCGGAGCGCCTGTACGTGCTCACGGGCGGCGGTGAGGGCGGTGACCGGGCCGAACTCGACCTGGTCACCCTGGTCGTGGCGCGCGCCGACGCGTCGCCCCCCGTCGCCCAGCCGGAGCAGTCCGCGCTGCTGCGCCTCTGCCAGGCCCCTCTGTCCGTGGCCGAGCTCTCGGCCTATCTCAACCTGCCGTTCAGCGTGGTGACCGTCCTGCTCACCGAGATGCTGGCGGCCGAACTGGTACACGCGCGCGCCCCGATCGTCCGCTCGGCGCTGCCCGACCGTTCCCTCCTCGAAGCGGTGATGCATGGACTTCAAAAGCTCTGACACCATCACGGGCCCTCGCGCCGAGGACCATCTGCCGCACACGGCACAGGCCGCGGTGAAGATCGTGATCGTGGGCGGCTTCGGGGTCGGCAAGACGACCATGGTGGGTTCCGTCAGCGAGATCAGACCGCTGACCACCGAGGAGACCATGACGCAGGCCGGCATCGGCGTCGACGACAACTACGGCTCCGAGAGCAAGACGGCCACCACCGTCGCCATGGACTTCGGCCGCATCTCCATCACGGACCAGCTGGTGCTCTACCTGTTCGGCACGCCCGGACAGGAGCGGTTCTGGTTCCTGTGGAACGGCCTCTTCGAAGGAGCCCTCGGCGCCGTGGTGCTCATCGACACCCGCCGTCTGGAGGTCAGCTTCGACGTGATCGGCCGCCTGGAGGAGCGCGGCGTGCCGTTCGTCGTGGCGATAAACGACTTCCCCGACGCCCCCGGCTACCCGATCGAGGACCTGCGGACGGCGCTCGACCTGCCCGAGGAGATCCCGATCGTGAAGTGCGACGCGCGCCGCAGGGCCTCCAGCCGGGACACCCTGATGACGCTGATGCGCTTCCTGCACTCCCTGTCGGTGACCTCGGCACGCGTCTGACGCGACGTCAACGACGGCGCCGCCCACCCCTTCGGCCACCCCCCTCAAGACCCGGATCCCCCTCAGTTTCGGAGCGATCACCGTGACGTCTGAATCCCACTCCCCGACCGGTACGGACGACCCCACGCCCGGACCGCCGCCCGGCTGCCCCGCCCACGGCCCCGGCGGGCTGCACCGCCTGTACGGACCCGAAGCGGAGGACCTGGGAGCCCTCTACGAGAAACTCCGCGCGGAACACGGCGCGGTGGCCCCCGTGCTGCTCCACAACGACGTACCGATCTGGGTGGTGCTCGGCCACGGCGAGAACCTGCACATGGTGAGCACGCCCCAGCACTACGCGCGCGACAGCAGGCTGTGGACCGCCGTCCAGGACGGTACCGCGGGCGCCGACCATCCGCTCGCGCCGCACATCGCCTGGCAGCCCATCTGCTCCCACGCCGAGGGTGACGAGCACCTGCGGCTGCGTGGAGCCGTCACCGGCGCCATGTCGACCATCGACTTCCGCAGTCTGCGGCGCTACATCAACCGGGCGACGCAGCGCCTGGTCAACGAGTTCTGCGAGCTCGGGAAGGCCGACCTGGTCGGGCAGTTCGCCGAGCACCTGCCGATGTCCGTGCTGTGCGAGATCCTCGGCATGCCCGAGGACTACAACGACCGCATGGTGCACGCCGCCCGTGACCTCCTCAAGGGCACCGAGACCGCGATCGCCAGCAACGAGTACGTCATGAGCGTGCTGACGCAGCACACCCTGCGGCGCCGCGCCAACCCCGAGGAGGACTTCACCAGCCACCTCATCAACCACCCGGCGGGGCTCACCGACGACGAGGTCGCCCAGCACCTGCGCCTCGTTCTGCTCGCCGCCTACGAGGCGACCGCCAACCTCATCGCCAACGTGCTGCGCATGGTCCTCACCGACCCGCGCTTCCGCGCCCAGCTCAACGGCGGGCAGATGACGGTACCGGAGGCGGTCGAGCAGTCCCTGTGGGACGAGCCGCCGTTCAGCGCGGTCCTCGGCTACTTCGCCAAGCAGGAGACGGAGCTGGGCGGCCGGCGCATCCGCAAGGGCGACGGACTGCTCTTCGGCATCGCCCCGGGCAACGTCGACCCGCGGGTCCGCCCCGACCTCACCGCCAACATGCAGGGCAACCGCTCCCACCTCGCCTTCGGCGGCGGTCCCCACGAGTGCCCGGGACAGGACATCGGCCGTGCCATCGCCGACGTCGGGGTCGACGCGCTGCTGCTGCGGCTGCCGGACACCGAACTGGACTGCAAGGAGGACGAGTTGCGCTGGCGGGCGTCGATGTCGTCGCGTCATCTCGTCGAGCTGCCGGTGACGTTCGCACCGCGGCCGCCGCAGGACGTCATGCAGCGCCCCTCCGTCAACGCGCTGCCCCGCCAGCGGCCGAACTGGCAGGTCACGACCGAGGCGTCGCAGCCGAGGCCCGCGCCGCAGCCGGTGGCCCCGCAGGCACCGCCGACGCCCGAACCCGCCGCCCGCCCAGGCGCCTGGCAGCGCTTCCTGCGCTGGTGGCGGGGCTACTGACAGAAGGGCACCGGACGGTGGTGGCCGGCCGTCGCCCGCGCCAGGCCCGGCGCGGGCGGTGGTGGGCGGCTCCGCCGGCCGGGGGGACCGGCTCGGGATCAGGGCCAGGAAGGGTGCGAAGCGGCCCCCTCCGCCCCGGCCCACGCCTCGTACGACGTCCAGGCCTCCAGCTCCCGCGCACTGGTGAACCGGTGCTCGTGCCCCGTGACCGGGTCGGTGAACTCCAGTGTCCGCGCCAGCAGTTGGAGCGGGCGGCGGAAGTCGCCGGCCGGCACGGGGCCGGTCACCACCGGGTAGAGCGGGTCGCCGAGGATCGGCACGCCCAGCGCGTTCATGTGCACACGGAGCTGATGGGTCTGCCCCGTGCTGGGCGTCAGCCGGTAGCGCCCCAGCGGGCCGCGTCGTACAAGCAGTTCGACCCCGCTGACGGCGTTCGGCTCGCCGGGCACCTCACGGGCGGCCAGCACCCCGCGTTCCTTCACGATCCGGCTGCGGACCGTCCGCGGCAGCGCGAGACCGGGGGAGTACGGCGCCACGGCCTCGTACTCCTTGCGGACCAGCTTGTCGCGGAACAGCGTCTGGTACGCGCCGCGTTCCCCGGGGCGCACGGTGAACAGCACGAGCCCGGCCGTGAGCCGGTCCAGTCGGTGCGCGGCACCGAGCGCGGGCAGCTGCAGCTCGCGCCGCAGCCGGGCGAGCGCGGTCTGAGCCACATGACTGCCGCGCGGGGTGGTGGCCAGGAAGTGCGGCTTGTCCGCCACCACGATGTGCTCGTCGCGATACACCACGTCGAGCGCGAAGGGCACCGGCTCCTCGTCGGGCAGCTCCCGGTGGAACCACACGAACATCCCCGGCGCATACGCGGCGTCGGCCGCCACGGGCCGTCCGTCCTCCCCGACGATCAGCCCCGCGCCGATCATCGCGTCGATCACGCCGGTCCCCGCCGCGAGCCGCTCGACCAGATGGTCCCGGACGGTGGCCCAGCCCCCGTCCCACGGCAGCCTGACCCGCACGGGGTCGACCCCGTTGCGCTGCGGGAGGGGGGAGGGCGGAATCCGGGGCTTGCGTCTCACCTGGTCAAGCGTACGAGGCCGGTACGACATCAGGAGCCTCGGTGACCGTCGTCCGCACCCGGTACGCGCGGTACACCGCACCCGCGAGCCCTGTGACTCCGAGGAACAGCAGGGTGAACCACCGGAAGTACCAGTGTCCGCCCGCCGGGTCGTACACGGCGGCCCGCGGCCAGGCGAGGTTGACGGTCATGAAGAGGCCGTAGAGCAGGGCGAGGACGTTCACGGGGACCCCCCAGCGGCCGAGGGAGAAGAGCGGGGCGCCGGTCTCGTCGGTGCCGCCCGCGCCGAACCCGCCGCGCAGTCGGCGCACCAGCAGCGGCCCGGTCACCATCGCGTACGCCAGGTACAGCATCACGATGCAGGTGGTGCCGATCGCCAGGAACGCGTCCGGGGAGGCGAAGTTCAGCAGCAGCAGCGCGGCCGCGAGGACACCGACGACGACGGCGGGCGCGCCGGGCATGCCGGTGCGCGGGGCGACCCTGGAGAGCCGGCCGGAGAAGGGCAGCTGTCCGTCGCGCGCCATGGAGAAGAGCATGCGGCAGGCGGCCGTCTGGATGGCCAGGGTGGCCACCGCGACGGCCACCGCCACGTCGGCGAGCAGCGCGCGCCCGACCCCGTCGCCGAGGCTGCTGGTCAGCACGTAGCTCAGACCGTCCACGCCGAGGCGGCCGTCGGTGAGACTGGGCGCGGCCAGCAGCCCGCCGAGGACGATGAGACCGCCGAGCAGGCCGGCCGCGCCGAGTGCGGTGAGGATCGTACGGGGCGCGGTACGGCGGGGGTTGTGGGTCTCCTCGCTCATCTCGCCCGCGCTGTCGAAGCCGATCATCACGTACGCGGCCATGAACGAGCCCACCATCAGGGCGCCGAAGAGGCCGGTGCCGCCCTCGCCGGTGCGGAACGTGATGCCGGGGGAGCGCTCGGAGTGGGTGAACAGCAGCACGATGATCAGGACCGCGCCGATGATCTCGGCGGTCACCCCGATCCGGTTGACGGCCGACATCACGCGGTTGTCGGCGATGTTGACCAGGGTGGTGAGGGTCAGCAGGATCACGCCGAGGACGGCCGCGTTGGCGGCGCCGTCGGCGCTGGTGGGTGCCGGGTCGTCGCCCACCAGTTGGAAGCCCGGCCAGATCGCGGGCAGCACCATCTGGAGCGCGAGTGCCGCCGCGGCCACCACCACGATCTGCCCGATCACCATGATCCAGCCGGCGAACCAGCCGAAGGACAGGTTCGACAGCCGGGACGACCACTGGTAGATCGCGCCCGAGAGGGGGTAGCGCGCGGCCAGTTCCGCGAAGCAGGCGGCGACCGCCAACTGGCCCACGAGCACGGCCGGCCACGTCCAGAAGAAGACCGGGCCGCCGAACGCGTACCCGAAGGCGAAGAACTGGAAGACGGTCGTGAGGACCGAGATGAAGGAGAAGCCGGCGGCGAACGAGGCGTATCGGCCGAGGCTGCGGTGCAGCTCCTGGGGGTAGCCGAACTCGGCGAGGCCCGTGGCCCCGTCGGGCCGCGGCGGGTCGGGGCGGACGTCGGCGGGGGCGGTGCTCGTCATGGCGGCAACCTGCTTTCGCACAGCGGCGCGAGGATTCCTGTCGAGCGACAGAAATTAGGGAGGGGCTGTTTCGCCGGCGTCACGCGTCCGTGTCCGGGGCGCACCTAACTCCTCACGCCCTTGCGGGGAGCCGTAGAACGCGATACATCGTGTGTATTGACGACTCTCGCCGGTCGCGATATGTTCGGCCACGGATATTCGGTGACGAGTTGCCACTGCTCGGTGGCGATCACGCCGGCGAAGGGGGTGGATGCCGTGGCGGTCAAGCGCCGGAAGCTCGGCAACCCGCTGGCTCTCGCGGTCATGGTGCTGCTCACCGAGCGGCCGATGCATCCGTACGAGATCGCCCAGACCCTGCGCCGACGCGGCAAGGACGCCAGCCTGAAGATCAACTACGGCTCGCTCTACACCGTCGTCCAGAACCTGGAGAAGCACGGGTTCGTCGAGGTCGCCGAGGTGCAGCGGGAGGGCAACCGCCCCGAGCGCACGCTGTACGGCATCACGGACGCCGGACGCGAAGAGGCCACGGAGTGGCTGTCGGACCTGCTCGCCGTCCCGGCGCGGGAGTATCCGATCTTCGAGGCCGCGCTCTCCCTGATGTGCGTGTTGCACCCCGACGAGGTGGCGCGGCTGCTCGCGGAGCGGCTCACCATGCTGGAGGTGCAGGCCGCGAGCCTGCGCGGCGGCGTGGCGAAGCTGTCCGAGACGCTGCCCCGGCTTTTCCTCGTCGAGTCCGAGTACCAACTGCACATGATCGAGGCGCAGGCCGTCTGGGTCCGGGGCTTTCTCACCGAGATCAAGAACGGCACGTTCCCCGGCGTCAAGGAATGGCGGACCTTCCTCGAAACGGGTGAGGCTCCGCCCGAGTTCCAGGATCCGGAGGGCGGCGGCCTCGAAGGAAAGTAACCGAGAAGACAGACCCCGGCAGAGCTGTTGCAGCAGCCCCGCCAGGGTCTCGAACCCCGAACCGGCTCCGCCGTGGGGCAGACCGGGCCATCGAGGTGCGGCACACCCAGGATAGCCCGGCGCTCTTCACGCGGATCGGCTCGGCCCTGCCCGAGAACACCGCTCACTCAGGAGAGCCGTCGACATGAGTACCACCCGCGCGCCCGCCATCGAGGCGCGCCGACTGACCAAGACCTACCCCGGCGACGTCACCGCGCTCAGCGGCATGGACGTCACCGTCGCGGCCGGCACCGTGCTCGGGCTCCTCGGCCCCAACGGCGCCGGCAAGTCCACCACGGTCAAGATCCTCACCACCCTGGCCCGCCCCGACTCGGGTTCCGCCACCGTCGCGGGCCACGACGTGCGGCGCCACCCGGACCGGGTGCGCCGTGCGATCGGCGTGGTCGCCCAGTACTCCGGCGCCGACCCGGTGGCCACCGGCCGGGAGAACCTTCGGCTCCAGGGCAGGCTGTACGGCCTCAAGGGGGCGGCGCTGAGCCGTCGTGTGGACGAACTGCTCGACCGCTTCACCCTCGCCGACGCGGCGAACCGCCAGGTCAAGACCTACTCGGGAGGCATGCGCCGCCGTCTGGACGTGGCCCTGGGGCTCGTCCACCGCCCCGAGGTGCTCTTCCTCGACGAGCCGACCACCGGCCTCGACCCGCAGGCGCGCACCGCGATGTGGGACGAGATCGCCCGGCTCGCCGGTGACGAGGGACTGACCGTCCTGCTCACCACGCACCACCTCGAAGAGGCCGACCGGCTCGCCGAACGCATCGCGATCGTCGACCGCGGCCGGGTCGTCGTCGAGGGCACCCCCGACGGGTTGAAGGGCGAACTGCGCGGTGACGCCGTCCACGTGGAGCTGCGGGAAGCCGTCGGTGAAGCCGGCCGTACGCTGCTGAGCGGCGCCCTCACCGCGCTGCCGGGCGTGCACGAGGCGCTGTTCGACGGCCGGCGTGTCAGTGTCCGCGCCGACGACGGGGCCGGCGCGGTGCCGGCCCTGCTGGGCGCCCTGGAGCGTGCCGGGGCCGGTGTCGCCTCCGCCACCGTCGCCCGGCCCTCGCTCGACGACGTCTACCTGCGCTACGCGGGCCGCCGCTACTCCGAGGTGGACGCCGGGTCCGCCCAGGACCTCGCCGTCGCCGGAGGTGTGCGATGAGCACCGCCGTCTCCCAGACGTGGTACATGACCCAGCGTCAGCTCATGGTGTTCGTACGGCAGCCCGCGTACCTGCTGATCACCCTGATCCAGCCGGTGGTCTGGCTGTTCCTGTTCGGCAGCCTCTTCAAGAAGGTCGTCGAACTGGGCGGCTTCGGCACCACCTCGTACCTCGACTACCTCGTGCCCGGGGTCGTCGTGATGAGCGCGCTCGGCTCCAACATGTGGGCGGGCATGACCACGCTCGACGAGATCCAGCGCGGCACCCTCGACCGTTTCCTCACGACGCCCGTGAGCCGGGCGGCCCTGATGAACGGCAATGTCGTCAACAACGGCGTGGTGACCGCCCTCCAGTCGGTCGTCATCGTGTTGCTCGGACTGCTCGGCGGCGCCGACTACCCGGGTGGCCTCGGTGGCGTCGCGGTCCTCGTCGTCGCCTCGGTGCTGCTCGGCACGGTCTTCGGGGCACTGTCCAACGCGCTGGGCATGCTGGTCCGGGAGCGGGAGTCGATCATCGGCATCAACACCTTCCTGCTGCTGCCGCTGACGTTCCTGTCCAGCGCCTTCATGGCGCCGTCCCAGATGCCCGGCTGGATGCGGCACATCGCCGACTTCAACCCGCTCGACTGGGCGATGGTCGCGGGCCGCTCGGCGACGTCCGAACACCCCGACTGGGGCGACGTGTCCGGCAGGGGAGCCGGTCTGCTCGCGCTGGCGGTGGTGTCGGTGTGGCTGTCGATCCGCACGTTCCGCTCGTACCAGCGGTCGGTGTAGGACGGGCCGGGGGGTATGCGGCGGCGGGCGGTGCAGCAGAGTTCACCGGGCCGGCCGGGCGGAGGCCGAAACGGTCCTGCCGGCGCCCGCCGGTACTCACCGGGGCGGTCACGTGTGCGTGGCCGCCCCGCGCGGGTCACGCGGACGCCTCCTGCTCCGCCTCCACCTGCGCGTTCCACTCGCGCTTCGACGCCTGCCAGCCGTCCTCGTTGTGGCCGAGGCGCCAGTAGCCGGAGATCGACAGGTCCTCGCGCGGGACCTCCCGCTCGACGCGCAGCAAACGGCGCAGCTCCTTCACGAAGCCCGCCTCGCCGTGCACGAACGCCTGCATGCGGCCTGCCGGGAACTCCAGCGCGCGAACCGCCTCCACCAGCGCCTCGCCGATCGGCCGGTTTTTTCGGTGCAGCCAGACGACCTCCACGTCGGAGTCGATCTTCTGTTCCTCCTCCGGTCCCGCGACCTCGACGAAGGCGTGGGCCACGGCGCCGTCGGGCAGCGCCTCCAGGGCGGTCGCGATCGCGGGCAGCGCGCTCTCGTCACCGGCCAGAAGATGCCAGTCGGCTTCCGCGTCGGGAGCGTAGGCGCCGCCGGGACCCATGAACCGGACGACCTCGCCGGGCCGGGCACGCAGCGCCCAGGGACCCGCCAGCCCCTCGTCGCCGTGCACCACGAAGTCCAGGGCCAGCTCGCGGTGTTCGGGATCCCACGCCCGCACCGTGTACGTCCGGGTCACGGGCCACTGCTCGCGCGGGAACTCCGCCCGGACGCGCTCCATGTCGAACGGTTCGGGATACGTGACGCCCTCGGGGCCGAACAGCAGCTTCACATAGTGATCGGTGCAGGAACCCGCGGTGAAGTCGGCCAGACCGTCGCCCCCCAGCACGACGCGCTGCATGTGCGGGGTCAGCCGCTCCGTCCGCACCACCTGCGCGGAGTGAGGCTTCCGGGGCTTGCGTGCGGGGCGTTCTGCCATGACGGCCTCCTGGATCACATGCTTAGGTTTACCTAAGTTAGCATTCTCCTCTCTGCGTCACCTATGCGTGCGGCGGTAGCACTTGTACCGGAAGAGTTCGGCTATGCGTGCAGGGTGGAGAGCAGTCGCTGGAGCGAGCCGCCCAGACCCCAGCGCGTGGCCAGCGCGTCCAGGGCGGCCGGATCCCGCGGCGCGCGGGGCAGCGTCGTGTCCACCTCCGGCAGGGGCACGTCGCCCGCGACCCGGACCACCTTGGGCGCCACCGCGACGTACGGCCGCGACTCGTCGAGGCGCTTGCGCTGCGACGGCGTCAGCCGGGACGTCGGGTCGTCGACGGCGGCCATGATCCCGGCGAGGTCGCCGAACTCGGCGAGCAACTTGGCGGCCGTCTTCTCGCCGATGCCCGGCACGCCCGGCAGACCGTCGCTCGGGTCGCCGCGCAGCAGCGCCAGATCCGCATACCCGGCGCCGTCCACCCCGTACTTCTCGCGCAGCCACGCCTCGTCCGTGAGCTGGAGCGTGCCGACGCCCTTCAGGGGATACAGGACGCGAACGCCCCTCTTGTCGTCCACGAGTTGGTACAGGTCGCGGTCGCCGGTGACGATGTCGACCGGGCCGGTGGCGCGGCCGGTGAACGTGCCGATCACGTCGTCCGCCTCGTACCCCTCGACGCCCACGCGGGCGATGCCGAGCGCGTCCAGGACGGCCTCGATGACCGGGACCTGCGGCGACAGCGTGTCCGGGACCTCCTCCTCGTCCGGACCTCCCTCGTGCTCCTCGGCCACCCGGTGGGCCTTGTAGGACGGGATGAGGTCGACCCTCCACTGCGGGCGCCAGTCCGCGTCCATGCACGCCACCAGGGCGTCGGGACGGTGGTCCTTGACGAGGCGGTCGATGAATTCCAGCAGCCCGCGCACGGCGTTGACCGGTGTGCCGTCCGGAGCCTTCACGGATTCCGGGACACCGAAATAGGCGCGGAAATACAGCGAGGCGCTGTCGAGAAGCATGAGTCGTCGCGTCTGCTCTGTCACGCTCCGCATCATGCCGTACGCCACCGACAGTGCCGTGGCACCGACGGTGACGTGGGCCACTGTCGTGTTTGCTCCGCGTAAGCGGGGGCAGGCGCCGCCTCTGAGCGAAGTCGGTTGCGCTTTCAACCGCACAGGCTGCACAGGCCGCTGTGCGGACCGTTCCAACCGTGCGAACGAGAGGTACACGTGTCATCCAGGCTAGAAGCCGAACATCTGCACAAGGTGTTCGGCAGACGACCGAAAGAGGCCGTGGAGCGGCTCCGCGAGGGGACCGACCGCGAGGAGCTGCGGGCCGACGGCACCACCGCCGCGGTCATCGACGCATCCTTCACGGTGGAGCCCGGCCAGATCTTCGTCGTCATGGGCCTGTCCGGATCCGGCAAGTCCACGCTCCTGCGCATGCTGAACGGACTGCTGGAGCCCACCGCGGGACACGTACGCTTCGACGGCCAGGACCTCACCGAGCTCAGCGCCCGTGAGCTGCGCGAGGTCCGTTCCAAGAAGATCAGCATGGTCTTCCAGCACTTCGCTCTCTTCCCGCACCGCAGTGTCCTGGAGAACGCCGCCTACGGCCTGGAGGTCCAGGGCGTACCGGCCGCCGAACGCCGGAAGCGGGCCACCGAGGCACTCGAACTCGCTGGACTCGCGGGCTGGGAGAAGTCCTGGCCCGACGAACTTTCCGGCGGCATGCAGCAGCGTGTGGGCCTCGCCCGCGCGCTCGCCACCGACGCCGACCTGCTGCTGATGGACGAGTCCTTCAGCGCGCTCGACCCGCTGATCCGCCGTGACATGCAGGACCAGCTGATCGAGCTCCAGCGCAAGCTCAAGAAGACCATCGTGTTCATCACGCACGACCTCAACGAGGCGATGCGGCTGGGCGACCGGATCGCCGTCATGCGTGACGGCCGCATCGTCCAGATCGGCACCGCAGAGGACATCCTGGTCCGCCCGGCCAACGACTACGTCGCCTCCTTCATCCAGGACGTCGACCGCTCGCGCGTCCTGACCGCGGGAGCCGTCATGGACACCGACGTACGCGGCGACGAGGCGGACTGCTCCTGCGAGACCGCCACGCCCGACACCCCCTTCGTGGACCTGTGCGCCATCAGCGCCCGGCTGTCGCACCCCGTCGCCGTGGTCGACGAGAAGCGCGACCTCGTCGGCGTCGTGCCCCGGCGACGACTGGTCGGCTTCCTCGGCGACGAGCAGGGGACGGCCCGGCCCTGCGTCACCCCGCGCGACGGAGACGGCGAGCTGAGCAAGGCGGTGCAGGCCGATGCCTAGGATTCCCTTCGGCGACTGGGTCAACGACGCGGTCGACTGGCTGCTGCACCACATGGCGTGGCTCTTCGACTTCTTCAAGGTCGTCTTCGAGGGCGCCTACGACGGCATCAACGCCGTCCTCCAGGCTCCTCAGCCGCTCCTCCTCGCCGGCATCTTCGCGGTCGTCGCCTTCTGGCTGCGCGGTGCCCTCGCCGGTGTGCTCGCCTTCGCGGGATTCGCCTTCATCGACTCCCTCGGCCTGTGGGAGGACGCGATGGTGACCCTGTCGCTGGTCCTCGTGTCGACGCTCATCGCACTCGTGATCTCCGTGCCGGTGGGCATCTGGGCGGCGCGCTCCGACCGGGTCAGCGGCCTGGTCCGGCCGGTGCTCGACTTCATGCAGACGCTGCCCGCGATGATCTACCTCATCCCGGCGATCCTCTTCTTCGGCACCGGCGGCCCCGCCGGCATCGTGGCCACGCTGATCTTCGCGCTGGCCCCCGGCGTCCGCATGACCGAGCTGGGCATCCGCCAGGTCGACAAGGAACTCGTCGAGGCCGCCGACGCGTTCGGCACCACGCCGCGCAGCACGCTGCTGCGCATCCAGCTGCCGCTCGCGCTGCCCACCGTCATGGCGGGCGTCAACCAGGTCATCATGCTCGGCCTGTCCATGGCCGCCATCGCGGGCATGGTCGGCACGGGCGGCCTCGGCGGCGACGTGAACGAGGCCATCGGCCAGCTGAACGTCGGCCTCGGCTCCGAGGCCGGCGTCGCCATCGTGATCCTGGCGATCTACCTCGACCGCATGACCAGCTCGCTCGGCAGCCAGGTCTCGCCGCTGGGCCGCCGTGCCGCCGCCAAGCTGCGTGCCGCGCAGGGCCTGAAGATCTGGTCCTACCGTCCCCGGCCCGCGGTGGCCGTGGTCGGCGTCGTCGTGCTCGCGCTCGTCGCGGGCGGCACGGGCGTCCTCGGCGGCGGGGCGAGCGAGTCCACCGCGGCCGACGGCAAGAACGTCGGACAGGGCAAGAAGGTCACCATCGGCTACATTCCGTGGGACGAGGGCGTCGCCTCCACCTTCCTGTGGAAGGAGATCCTCGAACAGCGCGGATTCCAGGTCGACGCCAAGCAGTTCGACGCGGGCCCGCTCTACACCTCCCTCGCCCAGGGTGACATCGACTTCGAGACGGACTCCTGGCTGCCGACCACGCACGAGCAGTACTGGAAGAAGTACGGCAAGCAGCTCGACGACCTGGGCTCCTGGTACGGCCCGACCTCCCTGGAGCTCACCGTGCCCGCCTACATGAAGGACGTCGACTCCCTGGCGGACCTCAAGGGCAAGTCCGGCCGGTTCGGCGGCAAGATCACCGGCATCGAGTCCAGCGCCGGGATGATGAGCCTGCTCAAGAGCAAGGTGCTCAAGGAGTACGGCCTCGACAAGGAGTACCAGGTCGTCGACAGCTCGACGCCCGCGATGCTGGCCGAACTGAAGCGCGCGTACGCCAAGCAGGAGCCCGTCGTGGTCACCCTCTGGTCGCCGCACTGGGCCTACAGCGACTACAAGCTGAAGAAGCTCAAGGACCCGAAGGGCGCCTGGGGCAAGGGCGACGGGGTGCACACCCTCTCCCGCAAGGGCTTCGCCCAGGACAACCTGGTCGCCGGCCAGTGGCTCAAGAACTTCAGGATGACCGAGCAGCAGCTCACGAGTCTGGAGGCGGAGATCAACGAGGCGGGCAAGGGCAAACAGCAGGACGCCGTGCGCGCCTGGCTGAAGAAGAACCCGGGTGTCGTCGACAAGCTGGCGCCGGTCAAGAGCGCGGCCGCCCCGGCCGAGGCGAAGCGCCCGCTGGACGTCGCGTGGTTCCCCTGGGACGAGGACGTCGCCGTCACCTACCTGTGGAAGAACGTGCTGGCCCGTCGCGGCTACACGCTGAACCTCAAGCAGATGGACGTCGGTCCCGTCTATACGGGCCTGGCCTCCGGCGACATCGATCTCAACTTCGACGCGTGGCTGCCGTACGCCCAGGCCAACTACTGGGACCAGCACAAGGACGACCTCAAGGATCTCGGCACCTGGTACCGGCCGACCTCGCTGGAGATCGCGGTGCCGTCGTACGTGAAGGACGTCAAGTCCCTCGCCGACCTCAAGGGGAAGTCCGGCACCTTCGGCGGGAAGATCATCGGCATCGAGCCGGGCACCGGCGAGATGAACCTCCTCAAGAACAAGGTGCTTCCGGGGTACGGCCTCGACAAGGAGTACGAGGTCGTCGACGGCTCCACGCCCGCGATGCTGGCCGAACTGAAGCGCGCGTACGCCAAGAAGGAGCCCGTCGCCGTCGTCCTGTGGTCGCCGCACTGGGCCTACAGCGAGTACGGGCTCACCAAGCTCGCGGACGACAAGAAACTGTTCGGAGAGGGCAACACGATCCGGACGATCTCCAGCGAGAAGTTCCCGGACCAGTACCCGCAGCTCACCGAGTGGATCAAGAACTTCCGGATGACCGAGGACGAACTCGGCAGCCTGGAGGGCGAGATCAAGCGGCGCGGACAGGGGCACGAGGAGGACGCCGTCGCCGCCTGGCTCAAGGAGCACCCGGACATGGTGGGGCGGATGACGCCGCGGTAGTTCCACCGGTCGTCCACCGGATGTGATCCACCCAGGGGTGGTCTTCGTCGCACGGGTCCCGTGCCGAAGGCCACCCCGTCCTCGTTCCCGGCCCCGCGCCGCCGACGGACGCAGGCGGGGGGCGGACGACCGGGCCGACTCCACGTCCGGCTCCGGCTCCGCCTCCGACGCCGGCTCGGACGCGGGCCCGCACTCGCGCCCGACGCCGACGCCGGCGACGTACTGGCGTACGAGAAAGATCCGGACAACCGCATCGCCCGCGCGGCCACCTGGGACCCAGCCGCACCGGCCCACTCGACCGGCCGTCAACTCGCCTGCGTGCGAGGGGGACCGCATGAGCCGACGCACGGGTGTCCGCTCGGCCTCCCGGCCGGCCCACGGCCCCTGAGGGGTCCCGGCGCTCCGGACGTCGCCCGACGGCCCGAACCTTGCGGCGAGCGTCGCGGAACCCCTCGCTCCCGTGCCTACGACCCCGCGACCGGGTGGACCTGCCGGAGAACCCCGTCGCTCACGAGGCGCCGGTCCGGTCCCGCAGGACCCGTGGCAGACCCGCCACGCGTCCCGCCGCGGCGTCCGGCCCCGCCGGCCAGCCGTTTCGTCCCGTGCGACGGGTGCGTGCCGGACGGGTCCGGGCGACCCGGCCGGTGGCGCGAACTGTAGCCCTGGCCCTGCATCGATGTGACAGCGATGTGACGGGTGCATGAAACGGTTTGCCGAACATGCGTAGGGTGCAAACAACTCATCAGAAGTAGTGGCCCGTCGAACCGGCGGACCGCGGCATCCGTATCGGACCGACGACGCAAGGGAGGGAGCCGGAGCGATGGGCGACCACAAAGATCAGCCCCTTCGGGTGGGCGCGGCCGTCCGGCGGCGACGCCGGGCACTGCGGCTCACTCTCGCCGCCGTGGCCGAGCGCAGCGGTCTGTCGGTCCCCTTCCTCAGCCAGGTCGAGAACGAACGGGCCCGGCCCAGCAGGAGTTCCCTGGAGCGAGTCGCCGACGCACTCGGCACCACCGCTGTGGAGTTGCTCGCCGCGGCCGACCCGGCGTGCAGCGTCGATGTCGTGCGCGCCGACGTGGGCGCGGAGTTCACCCCCGAGGCCCAGGTGCGCCCCCTGGTACGCGGTCACCACCAGATGCACGCCACGGAGTTCACCGGCGACCACGACGAGGGACGCGAACTCCAGCACCGCAACGACAAGTTGATGTTCGTCGCCGACGGCGCCGTGGAGGTCGAGGCGGAAGGGCGCGCCCATCGCCTCGGACGCGGTGACACGCTCTACCTGACGGGCGGCGTGCGCCATCGCTGGCGGGCGACCGTGCCGGACACCCGGGTCGTCGTGGTCGAGGTCGCCGACCACATCGACGCGGTCGAGGACCGGCGCAGCTCCGGCAAGCGCTGACCCCGCCGGGCGGCGGCCGCACGTGCCGCGGCCCGCTGCGATACTGACGCCATGTCCGGCACCTCCGGTGACACCGTCCGCACGTGCGCCTCCACACCGGCGTCCGCCTTCACACCGGCGCCCACGCCCCCGCCCGCGTCCGCCTCCACGCCTGCCGACGAACGGTCCGCCGTTCCGTCGCCCGTCCGCACCCCGCCGCGTGTCGTCTCGCTTGTGCCCTCGCTCACCGAGGCCGTGGCCCTCTCCGTGCCCGGCGCCCTGGTCGGTGCGACCGACTGGTGCAGCCGTCCCGCGGACCTCGACGTCGTGCGCGTCGGCGGCACGAAGAACCCGGACGTCGGCACGATCGTGCGGCTCGCCCCCGACCTCGTGGTCGCCAACGAGGAGGAGAACCGGGAACCTGATCTGACCGCCTTGCGCGAGGCCGGCATCGAGGTGCTGGTCACCGAGGTACGCGACGTGCCGGGAGCCTTCCGGGAACTGGCCCGCGTGTTGGACGCCTGCCGCCCCGGAACACGTCCGCGCTGGCTCGACGAGGCCGAGGCGGCCTGGACGCAGGTGCCGGAACCGGCCCGCCGCACGTCCGCGATCGTGCCGGTCTGGCGGCGGCCCTGGATGGTCCTCGGCCGGGACACCTTCGCCGGTGACGTCCTGGCGCGCCTGGGTGTGGACAACGCGTACGCCGGCCACGCGGACCGCTACCCCCGAGTGCCGCTCCCCGACCTCAGGGCCGCGGGGGCGGATCTCGTCGTCCTGCCCGACGAGCCGTACCGCTTCACCGCGGACGACGGGCCGGAGGCCTTCGAGGGACTGCCCTGCGCGCTCGTCGACGGCCGCATGCTGACCTGGTACGGCCCCTCGCTCGCCGAGGCGCCCGCCGCGCTCAGCGCGGCGCTGCGAGCAGTTCGCCGCTGAACAACCCGCGGACCGTGCACCCGGCCGTCACCGCCCACGCGGCGACGAGCAGCACGTACAGGGCGACCGCGAGGGCCTCGAAGGCGATCAGGCCGGTGTGCCGGGCCAGCCCCTCGGCGCCGGTCACGCACGTCCCCACCGGGAAGGTGAACGCCCACCAGGTCATCGCGAAGCCCATGCCCCGGCGGCGGGCCCGCAGCACCATCGCGCCGGCGAGCCCGAGCCACAGCAGTGCGAAGCCCGTCACGGGAACCCCGTAGAGGACGGCGAGGAGGCCGAATCCCCCGTCGTACGGAGCGGGCATGACCCCCGGGGCGATGTCGGCGAACTTGCCCGTCGCGGTGGTCGACTGGCCCAGCGGCCCCAGCACCAGGAACAGGGTCGGGGTGAGCGCGAGGGGCAGCGGACCCGCCGTGAGGAGCCGCGCGAAGATCAGCGGAAGCACCAGGAACGTGGCCAGCAGGCTCAGCCCGAACATCGCGAGGCAGCCGAGCAGCAGGGTCTGGCGGGCCTGCCCGGCCGGCAGATGCGGCACGAGCAGCGGGCCGAGGGCGGCGGAGACCATCGGGGCGACGAGCGGCAGCAGCCACACCGGTGTGGCCTGTCCGGGCTCGATGCGGTGCCGCACGACCATCAGGTACGGGACGGCCACCGCGGCCAGCAGCCCCACCACCGTGCCGACGGTGAACAGGACGACGTCCAGCGAGAGCGCGGCCCGCGGTCCGATCCAGTCCTCGCCGACGACCAGCGCCCCGCCGCCGACGGCCAGCAGGGCCATGGCGAGACAGCCGTAGAAGGGCGCCATGGCCGGGTCGAGGAGATGGGCGCGGGCCTGGTCGCGGTGACGGGTCCAGTGCACGGCGCGGGCGGCGAGCAGTGTCACGAGCATCGCCAGAGACAGCGCCCACACGGCGGCGCACGCGGCTGGAAGACCCGGCACGTGCCCGGGTAGTCCGGCGCCCGCCGTGGCCACGATGGCCGTGCCCATCACCGAGGCGTACCAGTTCGGCCCCAGGTGCCGCACGGTGGCGGCACGGTGGGTTCCGGCCGTGCGAGGTGATCTTGATGTGCGGACGGCGAGGGGCTGGGCAGCGGTGACCATGGCTCCACCGTCCCGCGCCGAAAGCGTCCCCACCAGGGAGCACCTTTCTATGAGGACATAAGCTGGGTTTATGGGCAGGACCAGATCGGCGACCGGGAACACCGAGCACGAAGCGGCCGCGGGCAGAGGCGGAGAGGCGTCCGGCAGCGGCATCGCGCACCGGGTGCCGGAACTCGGCGCGCTGGAACTGCTGCTCGCCGTGGCGCGGCTCGGCAGCCTCGGGCGCGCGGCGCGCGAACTGGGCATCACCCAGCCCGCGGCCAGCAGCCGCATCCGCTCCATGGAACGCCAGCTCGGGGTGGCCCTCGTCGACCGTTCACCCAGCGGCTCACGGCTCACCGACGAGGGCGCGCTCGTCACCGACTGGGCCCGGCGGGTGGTGGAGGCGGCCGAGGCGTTCGACGCCGGCGCGCAGGCGCTGCGAGACCGGCGGGACTCCCGGCTCCGGGTGGCCGCGAGCATGACCATCGCCGAATACCTGCTCCCCGGCTGGCTGATCGCGCTGCGCGCGCAGCGCCCCGACACCGCGGTGTCGCTCCTCGCCGGCAATTCCGCCGCCGTCGCGGAGCGGCTCCTCGCGGGCGAGGCCGACCTCGGCTTCGTCGAAGGGCTGTCCGTTCCGGTGGGCCTCGACTCGGTGGTCGTCGCGCGGGACCGGCTGGTCGTCGTCACGGCGCCCGGGCACCCGTGGGCGCGGCGGCGGGCGCCGCTGTCCGCGGGCGAGCTCGCGGCGACGCCGCTCATCCTGCGGGAGGAGGGATCCGGTACGCGGCAGGTGCTCGACGCGGCGCTCGGAGGGCTCGCCCGGCCGTTGATCGAGCTGTCCTCCACCACCGCGGTCAAGGCGTCCGCGGTCAGCGGGGCCGGGCCCGCCGTCCTCAGCGAGCTCGCGCTCGGAGAGGAGCTGTCGGCCCGTCGGCTGGTCACCGTGGAACTCGCCGACGTCCGGCTCGACCGTGCCCTGCGCGCGGTCTGGCCCACCGGCCACCGCCCCACCGGACCGGCCCGGGACCTCCTGTCCCTGACCCGCGCCGCCCGCTGACGACCGGCCCCCGCCGCCCCTGCCGTCCCGTCCGCGGGGTTCCGCCCGTCCTGCCGCCCGCGGTGCCGGTCCACGCGTCCTGCCGCCTGGGGTCCCGGTCCACGCGTCCTGCCGCCGGGGCTCCGCCCCGGCACCCCGCTCCTCAATCGCGGAGGGGCTGAATTCCCGGTGCGGGTGCTGGAAATTCAGCCCGTCCGGGGTTCGAGGACGAGGCCGTTCAGGCCGATCCGGGGGTCTCGGTGCGGAGCCCCCAGGGGGCGCGTCGGCTCGCCGCCCGGACCAGTGCCCTCATCACCCGCACGTCCTCATCCATCTCCGGATGCCACTGCACCCCGAGGACCCACCCGGGCCCGGGGAGCTCGACGGCCTCCACCGTCCCGTCCGCGGCGTGCGCCGAGGCGAGCAGCCCTGCGCCGAGCCGTTCCACCGCCTGGTGGTGATAGGTGGGCACGGCCGAAGCCTCCGGCACGACAGCGGCGTACAACGTCCCCGGCACGGGCGTCACCTCGTGCCGCCCGAAGACGCCGACGGCCTGGGTGTGCCCGTCGATGTGCTGGACGAGCGTGCCCCCGAGGGCGACGTTCAGCAACTGCATGCCGCGGCAGATGCCGAGCAGCGGGGTGCCGGACGCCAACGCGGCCCGGATCAGGGCCAGTTCCCACGCGTCGCGGGCGGGCGCCGGCGGCCCCGTGCGCGGCGACCGCTCGGCGTCGTAGCACCCCGGGTCGACGTCCGGCCCGCCGGCGACGACCACCCCGTCGAGGCGGGCCACGGTGGCGGCGGCCCGGTCCGGATCGTCCGGCGGCAGCATCGCGGCGAGCCCGCCGGCCCGCTGCACGAGCCGCGGATACCCGGCGGGCAGCAGCGCGGCCTCCAGTTCCCACACACCCCAGCGGGCCCCGTCCAGATACGTGCTGACGCCGATCAGCGGCCTGTCCACGCGGCTCTCCCTCGCATCGATCCCCGACCAATGGAACGCATGCATACCTTTGCGGGGCGTGTGGCGACAACGCGGACGGGTGACCGTCGTGTCCGGCTCACGCGAGGAACCCCCGCAGCAGCGCCGCCGTCCCCGCGCAGTGCTCCCGCATCATCTCCCGCGCCCCGTCCGCGTCCCCGTCGAGCACGGCCTCGACCAGCGCGGTGTGCTGGTGCTGGGAGTGCTCCAGGTTGCGCACCAGCAGGGGTATGCAGTCGAGGAGGTCGTTGACGGAGGCGCGCACGGCCGCGTACTGGGCCGCCAGCGAGGGCGAACCGCACAGCTGCGCGAGGGTGAGATGGAACCTCGTGTCCAGCCGCCGGTACTCGGTCAGCGGAGCGTCGTTCGTGCGGGCGAGCGCCTCGCGCAGCCGCTTCGCCCGCTCGCCGTCGAGCCCGTGCGCGGCGCACAGTCCGGCCGCGCCCACCTCCAGGACCTCGCGGAAGCACAGTACGTCCTCGATGTCGACGGCGGCGACCCGGCGCCGCAGCTCCTGCTCGCCGGGGGCCTGTGCGCGCGGCAGCACGAACGTGCCGCCGTACCGGCCGCGCCGCGCCTCGACGAGGCCCTGGTCCTGGAGCACCTTGAGGACCTCGCGCAGGGTGACCCGGCTGATCCCGAGCCGTTCCGCCAGGTCCCGTTCGGCGGGCAGCCGTTCGCCGCCGGGCACCAGGCCCAGCCGGACGACCTGGAGGATCTGCTCCAGCGCCTCCTCGAAGCCGTTGCCCGCCCGCACCGGCCGCAGCACGGTCGCCAGCCCGTCGCCCGGACCCCTCGCGGCGCGGCCCGGACCGCGCCCCGGGCCGCTGTCTGGACTCGCCTGCGTCATCCGGTCGTGCCCCCTTCCCAAGCAATGGTTCTCGGCAATACCTTATGGCTCTCGGCTGACCCAAGGAGGCTTTTCCGGTGGCAGACCGCACACCCCCGCTCGGCGTAGAGGAACTGCACACCCTCGTCGCGGGCGGCGAGATCGACACGGTCGTCCTGGCCTTCCCCGACATGCAGGGGCGACTGCAGGGCAAGCGGTTCGCCGCGCGCTTCTTCCTCGACGAGGTCCTGCGGCACGGCACGGAGGGCTGCAACTACCTCCTCGCCGTCGACACCGAGATGAACACGGTCGACGGATACGACATGTCCTCCTGGGACCGGGGCTACGGCGACTTCGCGATGCGCCCCGACCTCGGCACCCTGCGCCGCGTCCCGTGGAACGAGGGCACCGCCCTGCTCATCGCCGACCTCGCCTGGAACGACGGCTCACCGGTCGTCGCCGCGCCCCGCCAGATCCTGCGACGCCAGCTCGACCGCCTCGCGGAGCTCGGCTACACCGCCCAGGTCGGCACGGAGCTCGAGTTCATCGTCTTCAGGGACACCTACGAGCAGGCCTGGGACGCCCACTACCGCGGCCTGACGCCGGCCAACCAGTACAACATCGACTACTCGGTCCTGGGCACCGGGCGCATCGAGCCCCTGCTCCGCCGCATCCGCAACGAGATGCAGGGCGCCGGCCTCACCGTCGAGTCCGCGAAGGGCGAATGCAACCCCGGCCAGCACGAGATCGCCTTCAAGTACGACGAAGCCCTCGTCACCTGCGACCAGCACGCGATCTACAAGACCGGCGCCAAGGAGATCGCCGCCCAGGAGGGCGTCTCACTCACGTTCATGGCCAAGTACAACGAGCGCGAGGGCAACTCCTGCCACATCCACCTCTCGCTCGCGGACGCCGACGGCAGGAGCGTCATGGCGGGCTCCGACCGGGACCCCGACGGGATGTCGCCGGTCATGCGGCACTTCCTCGCCGGGCAGCTCGCCGCCCTGCGCGACTTCTCGCTCCTCTACGCCCCCAACATCAACTCCTACAAGCGGTTCCAGCCGGGGTCCTTCGCGCCGACCGCCGTCGCCTGGGGCCACGACAACCGCACCTGCGCGCTCCGTGTCGTCGGCCACGGCCGGTCGACGCGCTTCGAGAACCGCCTGCCGGGCGGCGACGTCAACCCGCACCTGGCGGTCGCCGGTCTGGTCGCGGCCGGCCTGTACGGAATCGAGCAGCGGCTGGAGCTCCCCGAGGCGTGCGCGGGCAACGCGTACGCCGCCGAGTACGAGCACGTGCCCACCACCCTGCGCGAGGCCGCCGAGCTCTGGGAGAACAGCCCCATCGCCAAGGCCGCCTTCGGCGACGAGGTGGTCGCGCACTACCGCAATATGGCGCGCGTCGAGCTGGACGCCTTCGACGCCGCGGTGACCGACTGGGAGCTGCGCCGCTCCTTCGAACGCATGTGAGGCCCCTCTTGTCGAACGAGCACGAACTCCGCGTCCTCAACCCGGCCACCGAGGAGGTCGTCGCCACCGTCCCGGCCGCCACCGCGGACGACGTGGACGCCGCCGTCGAGCGGGCCGCACACGCCCAGACGGCATGGGCGGCATGCGCGCCCGCCGACCGCGCCCGGCTGCTGCGCCGCTTCGCGTCCGCCGTCGACGGGCACATCGAGGAACTGGCCCGGCTGGAGGTCCGCGAGGCCGGCCACACCGTCGGCAACGCCCGCTGGGAGGCGGGCAACGTGCGCGACCTGCTCGACTACGCGGCCGGGGGAGCAGAACGCCTGACAGGCCGTCAGATCCCGGTCCCCGGCGGCCTCGACATCACCCTCCTCGAACCGCTCGGCGTCGTCGGCGTCATCGCGCCCTGGAACTTCCCCATGCCGATCGCCGCCTGGGGCACCGCACCGGCCCTCGCCGCGGGCAACGCGGTGATCCTCAAGCCCGCCGAGACGACGCCGCTGACCGCACTGCGACTGGCCGAACTCGCCCTGGAGGCAGGGCTTCCCGAGCACCTCTTCCAGGTGCTGCCGGGCGCCGGACCCGTCGCGGGGAACGCCCTCGTCGAGCATCCGGACGTCGCCAAGATCGTCTTCACCGGGTCGACGGCCGTGGGCAAGCAGGTGCTGGCGAAGGGCTCCGCCCTCCTCAAGCGCATCACCCTCGAGCTCGGGGGCAAGAGCCCCAACATCGTGTTCGCCGACGCGGACGTCGAGGCCGCCGCTGCCGCCGCGCCCATGTCCTTCCTCGACAACTCGGGCCAGGACTGCTGCGCCCGCACCCGCATCCTCGTCCAGCGCTCGGTGTACGACCGCTTCCTGGACCTGCTCGCCCCCGCGATCGAGTCCGTCCGGGTCGGCGACCCCGCCGACGAGCAGACACAGATGGGGCCGCTGATCTCCCGGGCACAGCTGGAAAGCGTGCGCTCCTACGTCGACGCCGACGCGCCCGGCATCCGCGGCAAGGCCCCGGAGGGACCCGGTTTCTGGTTCCCGCCCACCGTGCTCACCGAGGTCGCGCCCGACGCCCGCGTCGCCGTCGAGGAGGTCTTCGGCCCGGTCGCCGTGGTCATCCCCTTCGAGGACGAGGCGGACGCCGTCCGGCTCGCCAACGACACGCCGTACGGTCTCGCCGGGTCCGTCTGGAGCCGGGACATCGGCCGGGCGCTGCGGGTCTCGGGCGCCGTCCGCGCCGGGAACCTCTCCGTCAACTCCCACTCCAGCGTCCGCTACTGGACCCCCTTCGGCGGCTTCAAACAGTCGGGGATCGGCCGCGAGCTGGGCCCGGACGCGCTCACCGCCTTCACCGAAACCAAGAATGTCTTCATCAGTACGGAGGGCCCCGCACAGTGACCGAAGCCACCGAGGGAAACATCTGCCGCCGGCTGGTCGGCCGTACCGCCGTCATCACCGGCGCCGGCAGCGGGATCGGCCTCGCCACCACGCGCCGGCTGGCCTCCGAGGGCGCGCGCGTCGTCTGCGGCGACGTCGACGAACAGCGCGGCAAGGCCGCCGCCGAGGAGGTCGGCGGCACCTTCGTCAAGGTCGACGTCACCGACCCGGAACAGGTCGACGCGCTCTTCGAGGCGGCGTACGACACGTACGGCTCCGTCGACGTCGCCTTCAACAACGCCGGCATCTCGCCGCCCGACGACGACTCCATCCTGGAGACCGGACTGGAGGCATGGAAGCGCGTCCAGGAGGTCAACCTCACCTCCGTGTACCTGTGCTGCAAGGCGGCCATCCCCTACATGCGGCGCCAGGGCAGGGGCTCCATCATCAACACGGCGTCCTTCGTGGCCCGGATGGGCGCGGCGACCTCGCAGATCTCCTACACCGCCTCCAAGGGCGGTGTGCTGGCCATGTCGCGCGAACTGGGCGTGCAGTTCGCCAGGGAGGGCATCCGGGTCAACGCCCTGTGCCCCGGACCGGTCAACACCCCGCTGCTCCAGGAGCTGTTCGCCAAAGACCCGGAACGGGCCGCGCGGCGGCTGGTGCACATCCCCGTCGGACGGTTCGCGGAGGCCGACGAGATCGCCGCGGCGGTCGCGTTCCTCGCCAGCGACGACTCCTCGTTCGTCAACGCCACCGACTTCCTGGTCGACGGCGGGATCTCGGGCGCGTACGTGACGCCCCTTTAGCGGACAAAGGTGTACGGTCCACGTCGTATGCGACACCTCCTCGTGTGGACCCTGGCAGCGGCCGCCGCCCTGGTGGCCGCGCCCACCGCCCCCGCCGCCGTCCCCGCCCCGGCCGCGACCGGCCGCGCCGACTGCCCACGACTGTCCGGCACTTGGTACGGAGACAACCGCGCCCGTCTGCAACAGGTGATCGACGCCCACGGCACCTGCGCCGGCCGTCCCCGGGACAACCGCCCCGTCGCCGCCTTCGACTGGGACAACACGATCACCAAGAACGACGTCACGGACGCCACCCTCGACTGGGCCCTCACCCACGACAGACTCCTGCGCCCGGCCCGCTGGAAGGACACCAGCGCCTGGCTCACCACAGACGCCGACGAGGCCCTCACCGCCGCGTGCGGGTCGGGTGCGGGCACCCCCCTGAGAACCTCCGCGAACCCCCGCTGCGCCGACGAGATCCTCCAGATCCGCGAGAACGGCACCACCGTGAGCGGCGTCCCGGCCTTCGCCGGCACCTGGGACCACCGGCGCACGGTGCCCCAGTACGCATGGGTGCCCCAGCTCTTCGCCGGCCGCACCCCCGCGGAGCTCTCCTCCTACGCCCGCCGTGCACGCGAGAGCGCCCTCGCGGCCCCCGTGGGCTCGGTGCAGCGGGTCGGCACCCGCACCGTTCCCGCGTACGTCCGCTACTACGACCAGCAGCGCGACCTGATCCGCACCCTGCAACGGGCCGGATTCGACGTGTACATCGTCTCGGCGGGCTCCGAACCCGTCACCGAGGTCTGGTCCCGCGGAGTCGGGGTCGACGCCCGTCACACCCTCGCGATCCGCTCCGTCCTCGACCGCCACGGCCGGATCACCACCCGGAACGAGGGTTGCGGCGGCGTGCCCGCGAGCAGGGGCGATGCCATCCCGTACATCGACGGCAAACGCTGCTGGATCAACCAGGAGATCTACGGAGTGCGCGGCGCCGCCGCCTGGCAGCGGCAGGACGCCCGCCACCGGCCCGTCATCGCGGGCGGCGACGCCGACACCGACGTCACCTTCGTCGGCGACGCCACCGGAGCCCACCTAGTCCTCAACCGCAACAAGAGCGAACTGATGTGCCGGGCGTACGACGACGCCGACGGCCGCTGGGTGGTCAACCCGATGTTCATCGAGCCGCTGCCCCGCAGGCCGGACGACTACCCGTGCGCGACGACCGCCTACAACGCGCCGGACGGCGGCCGGGGCCCCGTACGCAGACCGGACGGCTCCGTCGTGCCCGACCGGACGGACACCGTGTACTGATCTTCGGGGCCACGTCCTAGAGTGCCGGGATGAGCATGACACCTCCGCCCGGCTGGTACCGCGACCCGTCGTACCCGCTCGTCGAGCGCTGGTGGGACGGAACCGCGTGGACCGACCACCGGCGCCAGCCCGAGGCTCCCACGCAGCCCCCGGCACCCCCGGCACCGTCCGGGAACGGGGGCTCGGGCCGGGCCAAGGCCGTCGCCCTGACCGCGGCCGGAGCGGTCCTCGTCGCGTCGATCGCCACCGGCGCCGTGCTCCTCGGCAAGGACGACGGGAAGGGGGAGGCGGCCACGAAGACCACGCCGACCGCCCCGGCACCCGCCACCGGGTCCGGCTCGCCGTCGCCGTCGGCCTCCGCCTCCGCGAGCCCGTCGGAGGACCCGTCCAAGGTCGTGGACGAACTCAACGGCATCACCCTGCCGTTGCTCGACGGGTGGGTCCGGCCCAAATACGTCGCCGAGGACGACATGGTGATGACGACGCCCGGCACCTACGACTGCCCGGGGGACCCCGGGCTCTGCCGCCACGGCCGGGTCCTGTCGCGCACCGTCACGGCCAACGACGAGAAGTCCCCGAAGATCCTCGCCGAACAGGACATCGAGGACGCGGCGGACGCCTCGTACGACCGCGACCTGGTCGAGAGCAGGCCCTACCGCGGCATCACCTCCCACCAGGTGGTGAAGTCGGGTCAGGTCGCCGTCGCGGGGCGGGCCGGCTACTTCGTGCGCTGGCGCGTCAGGACCGGTGTGGGACCGGGAGGGTACGTCGAGTCGCTGGCCTTTCCGTCCAGCGTCGGCTCCGAGTCCCTCGTCATCGTCCGCTTCGCCTTCGACGCGGGCCCCGACGGACCGCCCGTGGCCGACATGGACAGGATCACCAAGGGCATCCGCCCGGTCGGCGACTCGGGCACCGGCGGGGGAGTGGGCAGCAGCATCGGACCGTCGACGTGAGACCCCGCGGAGAGCCGGCCTAGAGAAAGGTGTGCCCTTCGCCCCGGTACGTCGGGACCGCGGCCGTCACCGCGTCGCCCTCCACGAGGTGCAGTGTGTCGAACCGCTCGCACAGCTCGCCGGCCTTGGCGTGCCGGAACCACACCTTGTCGCCGATCAGCAGGTCGTCCGCGGGCGCCCCGATCAGCGGCGTCTGCACCTCGCCGGGACCCTCCTGCGGGTCGTACCTCAGCCCCTCCGGCAGGTGGGGGACCGGAAGCCGGTCGGCGCCCGGGGCCCCCGAGGCCGGGTAACCGCCGCCGAGGACCGTCACGATCCCCACGCCCGGCCTGCGGACGACGGGCTGCGCGAAGAGCGCGGCCGGACGCCCGCTGAAGGACGTGTAGTTGTCGAACAGCCGCGGCACGTACAGTCCGGACCCCGCCGCGATCTCGGTGACCGAGTCCTCCGCGGCCGTGTGCTGGACGCTGCCCGTACCGCCGCCGTTGACGAATTCGAGGTCCGGTGCCACCGCCCGCACGGCGCGGACGACCTCGGCGCGCCGCTGGGCCAGCTCCTTGCGGGCGGTGGCCTGCATCAGCCGGATGGCGCGCGACCGCAGCGGCCGCCCGTCGACGGCGTCACCCACGCCCGCGATGTGCCCCTCGTACGCCATGATCCCGACGAGCCGGAACCCGGGCCGCCGGGCGACGGCGCGGGCCAGATCGGCCACCTGGGCCGGGGAGTGCAGCGGCGAGCGCAGGGCCCCCACCCGGACCCGCCCGCCGAGCAGCTTGAGGGACGTGTCCAACTCCAGGCAGACACGCACGACTTCGGTCCCGCCCCGCCGGGCCTCGTCGATCAGGGCCAGCTGCGCCGGGTCGTCGATCATGACGGTCACCGCCGCGGCGAGCTTCGGGTCGCCGGCCAGCTCGGCGAAGGCCACGCGGTCCGCCGACGGGTAGGCCAGGAGCACGTCGTCGAAGCCGGAACGCGCGAGCCACAGCGACTCGGCGAGGGTGAAGGACATGACGCCCGCGAAGCCGTCGCGGCCCAGGACGCGTTCCAGCAGGGCGCGGCAGCGGACGGACTTGCTCGCGACACGGATCGGCTTGCCCCCGGCCCTGCGGACGAGATCCTCCGCGTTCGCGTCGAAGGCCTCCAGGTCCACGATCGCGACAGGCGCGTCGAGGTGAGCGGTGGCCCGGTCGTACCGGGCCCGGTCTGCGGCGCGGGCAGTCATGTCCGAAGCCTGCCAGACTCGATTACCGCAGGGTAGGGGGACGTTCCGGGCAGATGCCCCGGGGCTCCGGACTGGTTCCCTCCGGACGCGCGTCAACCCGTAGAGTGACGCGCACGCAGGGAGGAACGACCCTGCCCCGGCGGGCCCTGCCCGGGGTGACGGTCCACCGGTGCGGGTATGCGTGCCCGTGGCGGGCTTCCGCAGACACGAAACGGCCCCGCCGAGCTCCGCGGCGGACCGATTGCCCGGGTACGAGGAAACGGGGGGTGCATGAGCACGGAAGCGCGCCGCGCCTCCAACCCTCCGCGCCCGACGGCCCCGCCGCAGTCGTCCCCGGCCGCGTCGCAGTCGTCCACCGACGCCTTCCCGGAGCAGGCTGCGCAGACCCCGCCGGCCACCGCGGAGGGGACGGCCCCGCCGCAGCCCCCGGTCCGCGAAGAGGCCCGGCAGGCGGACCCCGCGACCGAGTGCCGTGAGGAGCCGTCCGGCCACCCGGCCGCGTCCGACCCGGCGCGCCAGGTGCCGCCGCGTCCCGTCGGCGCCCCCTCCGGGCACACGTCGGCACCGCACCGGCAGGACCGGTTCGTACAGGACACCGCGCCGTCCCGCGCGGCGGACCGCTTGCCCGACGACGCCCCGACGTTCCCGTCCGTGCGTGCGGGCACGCAGCCGGACACGGCGGTCCCGCCGCGGCTCACCCCGCCCCGCCCCGCCGACGGACCCACGTTCCCGCCCCGTCCGGTGGAACCCCCTGCCACGGGCGCCGGTGCGTCGAAGCGGGCCGGAAGCGCTTCGCGGGTGCCGTCGCCGCCGAGCTCGTACGACTTCTTCGCCCCGCCCACCGACGTGGCGGCGCACCGGACCGGCACCGCCGGTGACCGGTCGGCGAACCGTCCCGGGACGCCGGCCTCCGGCCCGGGAGACGGGCCCGCCCGTCCCGCCGGCGCACCCGGGCGGGACGCGGAGGACTCCACCGGCACGGTGTCCGGCCTGCCCGCCGCGCGCCGGCCGGGCACCGTCACCCCGCCTCCGCCCCCGGCCTCCGCCCGCTTCCCGGACGCTCCGCCGGTCACACCCGGGTCCGCCCGGCCCGGCGTGCCGCCGCGCACCGGTCCGCCCGAGGAGAACGGCACGGAGACGACCAGGCGGCTGCGGCCCGTCCCGGCCCAGGAGCCGGTCGCGCCCCCGCAGGCCCCGCCCCGCGCCCCCGTACCCCCGTCGCGCGCCCCGGGAGCGGAGCGCCCCTTCGTCTCGTTCGCCGAGCCGGACACCCACGACGGGACCGGCGAGCGCCCGCACAGCTCCCGCGGCGGCAGGACCCGCCCCCGCATCGTGGCCGCCGCGGCCTGCGTCGTCCTCGGACTCGGGCTCATCGGCGGCGCGGTGACGGGCAGCTGGCTCACCGGCGGCACCGACGGCGAGGGCTCGGGCGACGCGTTCGCGTCGGCCGGCGACCTGTGGCACAGCGTGCCCGTGGACCGGCTCTTCCCGCCCACCGTGCGGGGGGACGGAGCCGGCCCCGGAGGCGCCGACCGCGTCTGGACCCGGATCGCCGTCGCGCCGGACACCGGCTGCAAGGACGCCTTCGACCCGCTCCTGCGCAAGGCCCTCGCCCCGGTCGGCTGCCTGCGGCTGCTGCGCGCCACGTACACGGACGCCACCCGCAGCCATGTCACCACCGTCGGCCTGCTGTTCACCAAGGCGGACGCGGCGGCGATGACCTCCCTCAAGGCCCGCTTCGAGAAGGAGGGTCTGGAGCGCCGCACCGACCTGATGCCCCGCCCGTACGCCGGCGAGGGAACCGTCGCCGACCACTTCGGCAACGCCCAGCGCGCCTCCTGGACGGTGTCGGTGCTGACCGACGCCCCCGTCGTGGTCTACGCCGTCTCCGGGTTCGCGGACGGCCGTGCCGTCACCACGCCGCAGGCGACCGAGGACGCCATCGAGCCCGGCGCGACCACGACCCCGGCGCAGGCGGGCCTCGGCCACGAGGCACAGGGCCTCGCCGACCGCGTCGAGCGGGGCTTTCGCAAGACCGTCACCTCGGCCACGGAGAAGCCGTCATGATCCGCAAGGCCGGACCGGCCCGCACCGCGGGGCGGGCCCGCCCGACCGGGGCGACCCGCCGGGCCGGGCTGCTCGGTGTCCTGCTGGCCGGCTCCCTCGTCCTGGTGCCGTCCACCACCGCGTACGCCGACGGCATACGCGCCAAGCAGTGGGCCCTGGACGCGATGCACACACAGGAGGCCTGGCGAACCACCAAGGGCAAGGGCATCACCGTCGCCGTCCTCGACACGGGCGTCGACGCCCGGCACCCGGACCTCGACGGGAACGTCCTCACCGGCAAGGACATGGTCGGCTTCGGGGCGAGCCGCGGCGACCGGGCGTGGGCCAGGCACGGCACGGCCATGGCGGGCATCATCGCCGGGCACGGTCACGGCCCGGGCGACGACGACGGCGTCATGGGCATCGCCCCGGAGGCAAAGGTCCTCCCGGTCCGCGTCATCCTGGAGGACGGCGACTCCGCCCGGACGAAGGCACGCAGCACCCGGGGCAACGCACTCGCCGAGGGCATCCGCTGGGCCACCGACCACGGCGCCGACGTCATCAACCTCTCCCTCGGCGACGACTCCAAGTCCGCCCACCCCGAACCGGCGGAGGACGAGGCCGTCCAGTACGCCCTGCGCAAGGGCGCCGTCGTCGTCGCCTCGGCCGGCAACGGGGGCGAGAAGGGCGACCACATCTCCTACCCGGCCGCCTACCCGGGTGTGATCGCGGCGACCGCCGTGGACCGCTACGGCACCCGCGCCTCCTTCTCCACCCGCCGCTGGTACGCCACGGTGAGCGCGCCCGGCGTCGACGTCGTCATCGCCGACCCGGACGACCGCTACTACGAGGGCTGGGGCACGAGCGCGGCGTCGGCCTTCGTCTCCGGCGCGGTCGCGCTCATCAAGGCGGCCCACCCCGGTCTGTCCCCGGCGCAGATCAAACAGCTCCTGGAGGACACCGCCCGGAACGCCCCGGCCGGCGGTCACGACGACTCCCGCGGATTCGGTTTCGTCGACCCCGCCGCCGCCATCAAGGCGGGCGGCCGGCTCAAGCCCGAAGGGCTCCACTCGCAGGCGTACGGAGGGAAGTACTTCGGCCCGGGTCCCGACACCGCCGAGGGCGACGACGGCTCCTCGGGCTGGGCGGGCCCGCTCGCGGGCGGCCTCGGCGCGGCCCTGCTGGCGGCGGCGGTCGTGCTGTGGCGCGGCCGCCGTGACCCGGGCCGGTACGGCGACGCCTAGCCGCACGCGCCGGTCGGCGGGAGCTGGGAGGGTACGGCGACGCCTGGCGCCTGGCCGCACGCGCTGGTCGGCGGGCTCCGGGCCGGTTCGGCGACGCCTGGCCGCACGCGCTGGTCGGCGGGCTCCGGGGCGCTACGGTGACGCCTGGCCGCACGCGCCTGGTGGCGGGACCCGAACGGAACCGGGCCTGCCGGTGCTCACCGGCAGGCCCGGTCGGGCACCGTGGGTCCTGGGCAAGCCGTGCAGGCGGTACGGGTGTTGCGGCGCATGCGCCCCGGCAGCACCTCGAGCGACCGGGGCCTCAGCCCGCGTCCGTGTCCCGGAAAGCCGACACCGCCGCCCGCGCCGCCGCCTCCACGAGCGAAATGCCCTTCGCCTGCGTGGAGTTGCCGTTCGACAGGGTCGCCACCAGGTAGGAGCGTCCGTCGGCGGTGACCCGCCCGATGCTGTTGATGTCCCACAGCCCGGTCGTGCTGCGCGCCAGCCACCCGTTCTTCAGGGCCCACGCCGAGCCGTCCGCCACCGCCGACACCCCCCAGTGCTGGCCGGCCGCGACCCCGCCCATGAGCCCCTGCACATAGGCACGTGAGCTCTTCGAGAGCTCGCCGACGCCGACGCCGAACACCTGCCGGAGCAGAGTGAGTTGATCGGCCGCCGTGGTCTGCGTCAGCCCCCACAGCGCACCGTCGCCGCCCTGCGTGCCGGACAGTCCGAAGCGGGCGTTCGCGGAGTCCAGGCCGTCCGCCCGCCCGATCTCGTCCCACAGCGCGGACGCCGCCGCGTTGTCGCTGTTCTCGATCATCGCGGTGGCGTACGCCTTCTCCTGGGCCGTGAGACGCCGGTCCGCGTCCTGGACCTGGAGCAGCAGCGCCGCCAGGATGTCGACCTTCACAATGCTCGCGGTGTCGAAGGAGCCGTCGCCGTACACGGAGCTCTCGCCGGACGTGAGGTCGAGGACCGCGACCGACACCCTGGCCCCGTTCTCCGCCGTCACCGACCTCATCGCCGCGGCGAGCAGCGCCTCACGATCGACCGAGGGCTCCGCCACGGGCTCCACCGACGCCTCCTCGCTGACGGCGGGCGACGCCGAGGACGCCGCCGGGGACCCGGGCGAGGATACGGGCCCGGAGCCGTCGTGCGCCTGGGCCTTCATATAGAAGGTGCCTGCGGTGGTACCGCCCACCAGTACGGCGGAGGCCACCAGGGCGGACAGCAGCGGCGTGCGTCGGGCGGTGCGGGCGCGGCGCCCTCGGGCTCTGTGACGGTCCATCCCGCGATGCTGGGCGCCGGGGCTGTGCCCGTGGTTAGACGCATGTGAGATGTGTGTCAGGGAAGGCTGAGAAACGCATGAGCCCCGTCACCACCGGGTTACCGGGGCCGCACAAGCGCAGCAGCATCACCCCGATAGGGTCGGGACCGTGGCGAACAAGAACATTCCCGACTCCGGCTTCTCCGACGACGACGGCAGCGCCGACCCGAAGCTCAGCGCGGCGCTCGCGGGCTGGGCCGAGGACCGCACCGCGGTCGGGCCCGTCCTGGAGGCGCTCAAGGGCGCCCGGCTGCTCGTGCCCGTGGTGGCCGTCCTCGGCGAGGTCGAGGAGGACGAGAACGGACTGCGGCACGAGAAGACCAGCGACATGGCGGTGCCGACTCTGAAGGCCGGCCACCGCACGGCGCTGCCCGCCTTCACGTCCACGGAGTCGCTGGCCCGCTGGGACCCCGCGGCCCGCCCCGTCGCCGTACCCCTGCACCAGGCGCTGCAGGCCGCCGCGCACGAGAAGGCCGACACGGTCGTCCTGGACATGGCGGGGCCCGTGCCCTACGAGCTGACGGGCCCGGCGCTGCTCGCGCTCGCCGAGGGACGTACCTCGACCGACCCGCTCGCCGACCCGGCCGTCGTGGCCGCGGTGCGGGCCGCGGTCGCCGCCGAGCCGCTGGTCCTGCGAGCCCACCTCGGGCCCGGCCGCGCCGACGGCACCCTCGCCCTCGTGCTCGACCCGGCCGCCGCCCCGGCCGAGGTGGCCCGCTCGGTCGCCGAGCGGCTCGCGGCCGACGAGACACTGAGGGCCCGCCTGGTGCGCGGCCTCGACCTGGCGCTGCTGCCGGCCGAGGCGACGCCGCCGGGCGAGCCCCTGTACGTACGTCGGTGAGTGAAGGTCAGCCGTAGACCGGGCCCGTGTACTTCTCGCCCGGACCCTGGCCCGGCTCGTCCGGGACGATCGACGCCTCGCGGAACGCCAGCTGGAGCGACTTCAGACCGTCGCGCAGCGGCGCCGCGTGGAAGGAGCTGATCTCGGTCGCGCTCGCGTCGAGCAGCCCGGCCAGCGCGGTGACCAGCTTGCGCGCCTCGTCCAGGTCCTTGTGCTCGTCCCCCTCCTCGGTCAGACCGAGCTTCACGGCGGCGGCGCTCATCAGGTTCACGGCGACCGTCACGATCACCTCGACCGCCGGGACCTCGGCGATGTCGCGGGCCATGGTGTCGTAGTCGGGAGTCTGGGGAGGGGTGTCACTCATACCCGACACGATAGGTCCCAGGTGCGCGGCCGTCCGCGCGGGGGAGCCCGAGGCGCCCGGTTCGCGCGGGCCCCGGGGAGCTGCTAACCTTGTGTAACGACCGGTCGGACACGTATGTGCTCGACCCACAAGTGGAGGCTCCGATCTCCCACCTGACCGTCCTCCGGGGCGGCGGGTCACCCGGTCAGGCGGCCACCACCGTTCCGTACGGACGGTGGAGTCGCCCGAAAGTGCGCCCCGCGGTTCACCGCGGCGGTGCTCCGGTAGTCATGGAGCCCCGCCTGTGTACCGTCCCGGGGCATTTTTCATGTCCCGCGGTGGTTGGTCCACGTGTCATCAGAGACATACGCGGCTGTCCGCCAGACCGCCGTGTGGTGCTACCGAGGAGGATCCATCAGCGCCGAGCCCCGCATCAACGACCGGATTCGCGTTCCCGAAGTGCGACTTGTCGGTCCCAGCGGCGAGCAGGTCGGGATTGTTCCGCTTGCCAAGGCCCTTGAGCTTGCTCAGGAGTACGACCTCGACCTGGTCGAGGTGGCGGCGAACGCTCGCCCGCCCGTCTGCAAGCTCATGGACTACGGGAAGTTCAAGTACGAGTCGGCCATGAAGGCCCGTGAGGCGCGCAAGAACCAGGCGCACACGGTCATCAAGGAGATGAAGCTCCGGCCGAAGATCGACCCGCACGACTATGACACGAAGAAGGGTCACGTCGTCCGGTTCCTCAAGCAGGGCGACAAGGTCAAGATCACGATCATGTTCCGTGGTCGCGAGCAGTCCCGGCCCGAGCTGGGCTACCGACTGCTGCAGCGTCTCGCGGAGGACGTCCAGGACCTCGGTTTCGTCGAGTCGAACCCGAAGCAGGACGGCCGGAACATGATCATGGTTCTCGGTCCGCACAAGAAGAAGACCGAGGCGATGGCCGAGGCCCGTGAGGCCCAGGCGGCCCGCAAGGCGGAAGCGAAGGCCAACCCCGGTCGCTCGCAGAACGCCGCCGAGGTCGAGACCGAGGCCGAGGCCCCGGCCGAGGCTTCCGCCGAGGCCTGATCCCAGGACCCCACGCCCCGGGGACGTCGAGGACATCGTCCCGGCGCCCGGGACAGCAGTCCGGGGATGTCAATCGATACATATGACGTTCCACAGTGCCCGGTTTCACGACCGGGCACCGGAACGCCACTGACGAGGAGATAACGGCGCTATGCCGAAGAACAAGTCGCACAGCGGTGCCAGCAAGCGCTTCAAGGTCACCGGCTCCGGCAAGGTGCTCCGTGAGCGCGCCGGCAAGCGCCACCTGCTTGAGCACAAGTCGTCCCGTCTGACGCGTCGTCTCACCGGCAACGCCGAGATGGCCCCGGGCGACGCCAAGAAGATCAAGAAGCTTCTCGGCAAGTGACGCACCGGCGCCTCGGCGCCGCGCGTCTGGACCGGGACCCAATCGATTTCGGGCCGTGTGACGACCACCATGGCCCCGCTACAAGGAGTTAAACAAAGTGGCACGCGTCAAGCGGGCAGTCAACGCCCACAAGAAGCGCCGGGCGATCCTGGAGCAGGCCTCCGGTTACCGCGGTCAGCGTTCGCGCCTGTACCGCAAGGCCAAGGAGCAGGTCACCCACTCGCTGGTCTACAACTACAACGACCGCAAGAAGCGCAAGGGCGACTTCCGTCAGCTGTGGATCCAGCGCATCAACGCCGCTGCCCGCGCCAACGGCATCACGTACAACCGCTTCATCCAGGGTCTGAAGGCCGCGAACGTCGAGGTCGACCGCAAGATCCTCGCGGAGCTGGCCGTCAACGACGCCAACGCGTTCGCCGCGCTCGTCGAGGTCGCGCAGAAGGCGCTGCCGTCGGACGTCAACGCGCCGAAGGCCGCGTGACGCTGCACCGGTTCTAGGCCGGTGCGACCGGAGGACCCGCAGGCCCGAGGCCTGCGGGTCCTGCTGTGTCCGGACGGGCGGCGGACCGCGCGCGGGCGGCCGGACACGTCGTGCACACGGCGGCCCGCATCCCGGCACGTACCCGTCGACCGCGGGCCGCGCCCGACAAGTACCCGTGAACTTCCGAAGGTGAGCCATGCCCTTTGCCGCCCCCGAGCTGATCTCCCCGCGTTCGCCCCGCGTCTTCGCCGCGCGGCGGCTGGCCAAGCGGAACTTCCGGGGCAAGGAGCAGCTGTTCCTCGCCGAGGGCCCGCAGGCCGTGCGGGAGGCGGCGGCCCACCGGGCGCACGGTCGGGCCACCCTCGTGGAGCTCTTCGCGACCGTCGAGGCGGCGCAGCGGTACTCCGACATCATCGGTGAGGCCCGGGACGCCGGCGCCCGTGTGCACCTCGCGGACGAGACGGTGATCGCCGACATCTCGACCACCGTGACCCCGCAGGGGGTCGTCGGCGTCTGCCGGTTCCTCGACACCCCCTTCGAGGACATCCTCGAAGCCCGGCCCAGGCTCGTCGCCGTCCTCGCCCACGTCCGGGACCCCGGGAACGCCGGCACCGTGCTGCGGTGCGCCGACGCCGCCGGCGCCGAGGCCGTCGTCCTGACCGACGCCTCCGTGGACCTGTACAACCCCAAGGCCGTGCGCGCCTCGGTCGGCTCGCTGTTCCATCTCCCCGTCGCGGTCGGCGTGCCCGTGGAGAGGGCCGTGCAGGGCCTCAAGGACGCCGGAGTGCGGATTCTCGCCGCGGACGGCGCGGGCGACGACGACCTCGACGACGAGCTGGACAAGGGCACCATGGGCGGCCCCACCGCCTGGGTGTTCGGGAACGAGGCCTGGGGGCTTCCGGAGGAGACCCGGGCGCTGGCCGACGCCGTCGTGCGCGTGCCCATCCACGGAAAGGCCGAGA
Organism: Streptomyces sp. 142MFCol3.1; assembly: GCF_000424945.1. NCBI lineage: Bacteria > Bacillati > Actinomycetota > Actinomycetes > Kitasatosporales > Streptomycetaceae > Streptomyces > Streptomyces sp. 142MFCol3.1. The sequence goes on along the minus strand of NZ_AUKV01000011.1, from coordinate 104,999 downwards.
GCCTGAACCTCGCCACGGCCGCCGCCGTATGTCTCTACGCGTCCGCCCGTGCACAGCGCGCCTCCGGAGGGTGCCGCTCCGTCACCGACAGCTAGTAGGGTGACGGGCTCGGGGGCCCTGCGCCAGACGAGAGGTGGGGTACGGGGATGAGTGTCGGCACGAGCGGTGCGCAGAAGGCGCCGCGAGCACGGGAGGTGCGCGGCACACCCACGTCCCGGCACGGCGACACCACCGGACGTGTCCCGGCCGACCTCGGCATCGACCCCGACGACCTGCCCGACGGGCTCGTCGTGGCCGACGAGCACGGCGTGGTGATCTGCTTCAACGCCGCCGCGGCCCGGATCACCGCGGTCCCCGCCGACGACGCCCTCGGACGCGGACTCGACACGGTGCTCCCGCTGGAGGACCTGGAGGGCCGCAGATGGTGGCAGCTGACCGACCCGTACGGCGGTCTCGCGATCCGCAACGCCCAGCCCGAGCGCAATCTGCTGCTGCCCGGGGCGCGCGAGGTCCTCGTCTCCGCGCGCTATGTGCGGACGCGTCCCACCGGCCCCGTTCACCGCGTCGTCGTCTCCCTCCGTGACACCGAGGCCCGCCGTCGCACCGAGCGCAGCCACGCCGAACTGATCGCGACGGTCGCCCACGAGCTGCGTTCGCCGCTGACCTCCGTCAAGGGCTTCACCGCGACGCTGCTGGCGAAGTGGGAGAGGTTCACGGACGACCAGAAGAAGCTCATGCTGGAGACGGTCGACGCCGACGCGAACCGGGTCACCCGGCTCATCGCCGAACTGCTCGACATCTCCCGCATCGACTCGGGCCGTCTCGAGGTGCGCCGCCAGCCCGTCGACATCGGTGCCGCCGTAGGCCGGCACATCCAGGCGTACGTCGCCTCGGGACAGTCGGCCGACCGCTTCCTGCTGCGCATCGAGCAGCCGCTGCCCGCCCTGTGGGCCGACCCGGACAAGATCGACCAGGTGCTCAGCAACCTGCTCGAAAATGCCGTGCGTCACGGCGAGGGAACCGTCACCATTGATCTGGCATCCTCGGTGTCCCCGCACGAGCGGGAGGACGGCGAGAACACCATCACGTCGGTCACGGTGAGCGACGAGGGCACCGGCATCCCGGAGGAGTCCATGAACCGCGTCTTCACCCGCTTCTGGCGGGGCAGCAAGCGCGGCGGCACCGGCCTCGGGCTCTACATCGTCAAGGGCATCGTCGAAGCCCACGGCGGCACCATCACGGTCGGCCGCGCCCCCGGCGGCGGCGCCCAGTTCCGATTTACGTTGCCCGTGGGCACCCCGGCGCATCTCCTCTGACGCCGAAGAGGCCCCACGGGCGCACGCATGAGGGAGCCACCCCTTGGACTGCGCGTCCAAGGCTGTCTCCCACCCCGTTAGACTCGGCCTTTGGCACCTTTGCGTCCCCGTTTCAGGGACGACGCGTCCCCCGAGTCGGGACGGGGACCCTCAGCCAGCCAACCGGAAGCACGGGAAGAGATGTCGGCACCGAATAAGTCGTACGACCCTGTAGAGGTCGAGGCCTTGAAACCGGAAGAGATCGAGCGCATGCGGGACGAGGCGCTCGCCGCCTTCGCGGCCGCCGGTGACCTCGACGCGCTCCAGGAGGCCAAGGTCGCCCACACCGGCGGCACCTCGCCGCTGGCCCTCGCCAACCGCGAGATCGGCGCCCTGCCCCCGCACGCCAAGGCCGACGCCGGCAAGCGTGTGGGCCAGGCCCGCGGCGCCGTGAACAAGGCCCTCGCCGCGCGTCAGGCCGAGCTGGAGGCCGAGCGCGACGCCCGCGTCCTGGTCGAGGAGGCGGTGGACGTCACACTGCCCTACGACCGCGTGCCGGCCGGCGCCCGCCACCCGCTGACCACCATGATGGAGCGGGTCGCCGACGTCTTCGTGTCCATGGGATACGAGGTCGCCGAGGGCCCCGAGGTCGAGGCGGAGTGGTTCAACTTCGACGCCCTGAACTTCGGCCCGGACCACCCGGCCCGGCAGATGCAGGACACCTTCTTCGTCGAGGGCCCCAAGGGTGACCACGGCGAGTCCGGTGTCGTCCTGCGGACGCACACGTCGCCCGTGCAGGCCCGCGCCATGCTCGACCGCGAGCCGCCCGTCTACATCGTCTGCCCCGGCCGCGTGTACCGCACGGACGAGCTCGACGCCACGCACACGCCGGTCTTCCACCAGATCGAGCTGCTGGCCATCGACGAGGGCCTGACCATGGCCGACCTCAAGGGCACCCTGGACCACATGGTCCAGTCGCTCTTCGGCTCGGACATGAAGACCCGGCTGCGCCCGAACTACTTCCCCTTCACCGAGCCGTCCGCCGAGATGGACATGCTCTGCTACGTCTGCAAGGGCGAGTCCGTCGGCAACCCCGACCGCCCCTGCCGGACCTGCTCCTCCGAGGGCTGGATCGAGCTCGGCGGCTGCGGCATGGTCAACCCGCGGGTGCTCGTCGCCTGCGGCGTCGACCCGGTGAAGTACAGCGGATTCGCCTTCGGGTTCGGCATCGAGCGGATGCTGATGTTCCGCCACAACGTCGAAGACATGCGAGACATGGTCGAGGGTGACGTCCGGTTCACCCGGCCGTTCGGGATGGAGATCTGATGCGGGTCCCGCTTTCTTGGCTGCGGGAGTACGTCGACCTGCCGGCGACGGAGACCGGGCGCGACGTCCAGGCCAAGCTCATTTCGGCAGGCCTGGAGGTCGAGACCGTCGAGCAGCTCGGCGCCGACCTCAAGGGCCCCCTGGTCGTCGGCCAGGTGCTGACCATCGAGGAACTGGAGGGCTTCAAGAAGCCCATCCGCTTCTGCACCGTCGACGTCGGCACGGCCAACGGCACCGGTGAGCCCCAGGAGATCGTCTGCGGCGCCCGCAACTTCGCGGTCGGCGACAAGGTCGTCGTGGTGCTGCCGGGCGCTGTCCTGCCCGGCAACTTCGCCATCGCCGCGCGCAAGACGTACGGCAAGACCTCGCACGGCATGATCTGCTCCGGCGACGAGCTGGGCATGGGCGACGACGGCAGCGGCGGCATCATCGTGCTGCCGCCCGAGGTCGAGATCGGCACCGACGCGATCGAGCTGCTCCAGCTCGTCGACGAGGTCCTCGACATCGCGGTCACCCCCGACCGCGGTTACTGCCTCTCGCTGCGCGGCATCGCCCGCGAGGCCGCCATCGCGTACGGCCTGCCGCTGCGCGACCCGGCGCTCCTCGACGTACCGGCCCCGAACGCGTTCGGCTACCCGGTGCAGGTCGGTGACCCGGCCGGCTGCGACCGCTTCACGGCGCGCACGGTGACCGGCCTCGACCCCGAGGCCCGTTCCCCGATCTGGCTCCGGCGCCGCCTGCAGAAGGCGGGCATGCGCCCGATCTCGCTCGCCGTCGACATCACCAACTACGTGATGCTGGAGCTCGGCCAGCCCCTGCACGCCTACGACCGCTCCCGCGTCCAGGGCGCGATCGGTGTGCGCCGCGCCGAGCAGGGGGAGAAGCTCACCACCCTCGACGGCGTCAAGCGCACCCTCGACGCCGAGGACCTGGTCATCATCGACGACCGCGGTCCCATCGGCCTCGCGGGCGTGATGGGCGGGGCCAACACGGAGATCGACGACACCGAGGGCACCACCACCGAGGTCGTCGTCGAGGCCGCGCACTTCGACGCGATCTCGATCGCGCGGACGGCCCGCCGTCACAAGCTGGCCTCCGAGGCGTCCAAGCGCTTCGAGCGCGGTGTCGACCCGCAGGCCGCGTCCGCCGCGGCCCAGCGGACCGTCGACCTGCTCGTGCTGCTGGCCGGCGGTACCGCCGACGCCGGCGTCACCGAGGTCATCGCGCCGTCCGCGCCGCACACCATCACCATCCCGGCGAACCACCCGGACAAGGTCGCGGGCGTCGACTACGGCCGCGAGACCGTCGTCCGCCGTCTCCAGCAGGTCGGCTGCGACGTCTACGGGCAGGACGAGCTGATCGTCACCGTGCCGTCCTGGCGGCCCGACCTGACCGACCCGAACGACCTGGCCGAAGAGGTCATCCGGCTCGAGGGCTACGAGAACCTGCCCTCCACGCTGCCCAGGCCCCCCGCGGGCCTCGGCCTCACCGGCCGGCAGCGCCTGCACCGGCGTATCGGTCGCGCCCTGGCGGGTGCCGGATACGTCGAGGCGCTGAACTACCCGTTCATCGGCGAGCACGTCTTCGACCAGTTCGGCCTCGCCGCCGACGACCCGAAGCGCAAGGTCGTCAAGCTGGTCAACCCGCTCTCCGACGAGGAGCCCGCGCTCCGTACGACGCTGCTGCCGGGCCTGCTCGGCGCGCTGCGCCGCAACGACGGCCGCGGCAGCCACGACCTGGCGCTCTTCGAGACGGGCCTGGTCTTCCACCCGCAGCGGGAGCTGCGCGTCGCGGGACGGCTGCCGGTCGACCGCCGTCCCACGGACGAGGAGATCGCGTCGCTCACCGCCGCTCTGCCCGTCCAGCCCCGGCACGCCGCCGTGGTCCTCGCGGGCGCCCGCGAGCAGGCCGGCTGGTGGGGCAAGGGCCGCCCGGCCGACTGGGCGGACGCCGTCGAGGCCGCGCGCATCCTGGCCCGCGAAGCGGGGACCGAACTCCTCGTCCGCTCCGGCCAGTACGGGCCGTGGCACCCGGGCCGCTGCGCCGAGCTCGCCGTGCTCGTCGACGGCACGGAGAAGGTCATCGGATACGCCGGCGAACTGCACCCCGGCGTTCTGAAGACCCTGGGCCTGGCCCCGCGTACCTGCGCGATGGAGCTGGATCTGGACGCGCTGGAGGAGGCGGGCGCGGGCCTGCCCAGGGGCCCGAAGATCTCCACCTTCCCGGTCGCCACGCAGGACGTCGCACTGGTGGTCTCCCGCGACATCCCGCACGCCGCCGTCGAAGCCGCGCTGCGCGAGGGCGCGGGTGAGCTCCTCGAGTCCATCCGGCTCTTCGACGTCTACGAGAGCGAGCAGCTCGGCGAGGACAAGAAGTCCCTCGCCTACGCGCTGCGGTTCCGTGCCGCCGACCGCACCCTGACCGTCGACGAGGCCTCCGCGGCCCGCGACGCGGCCGTCGCCCTGGCGGCCGAGCGCACCGGGGCGGTGCTGCGCGGGGCGTGAGCCCGGCACAGCCGAGGGCGTGACGAGGGGTACATCCGGCAGTCCGGATGTACCCCTCACTCTTTGGGGTGACAACTCCAGGTGACCTGACGCCGCGGCGTGCGCCGTCCGCCCCGCCACGGAGTGTCGGGCAGGCAGCTGGGCGGACGGCGCGGAAGCGGGCCGCCGCACTGTACGAGGGGGAGCCGGCGGCCCGGCCGGCCTCTTGCGAGGCATTTCAGTCAACCGGCCAGAAACGCTCTGCGACAGCGCACGCACTGCCCGGATACGGGCATTCCTTTCACACCCCGTGTGAAAGCGGACGCACTACTCTGACGGCACCGAGCCACCCGGGGGGCCTCCATGCAGCCCAACACACTGCTCGACGCGATACTCGACGAGGCCGGCATCTCGCACGCGGGACTCGCCGCCCATGTCAATCAGGCGGGCAGAGCACGTGGACTCGCGCTGCGGTACGAACACACGGCCGTGGCGCGCTGGTTGAAGGGGCAGCGCCCCCGCGGCCAGGTACCCGACCTGATCTGCGAGGTGCTCGCGGGGCGGCTGCACCGCCCCGTCACGCTCGACGACATCGGACTGGGCGTGCCCGGTGAACCTGCCACCCCGCACGGCACCTCGCTGTCCGGCTTCGTGGAGCGGGCCACCGCCCTGTGGCGCTCCGACGAGCAGCAGCGCCCGCACATACTCGGCGCGCCCGCCGTCACCGGTACGCCCGCCGTGATGCCGGTATGGGAGTGGGAGAACCCGCCCGAGGACGTGGATGTCTCGCGCGGCGGACGGCACCGCGTCAGCATGGCGGACATCGACATGCTGCGGGCGGCCCGCGCCCACTACGAGCAGATGTACCGCAAGGCGGGCGGCATCGCGACCCGCACCCGGATCGTCGGGTTCCTCAACTCCGAGACGGCGCCGCTGCTGCGCGGCAGCTACACCGATGCCACCGGCCGCCAGCTGCACCGCGCCACGGGCGGCCTGGTCGCCATCGCGGGCATCTGCGCCTACGACTCCGACGCGCACGGACTCGCCCAGCGCTACTTCCACCAGGCGCTGCGCCTGGCGAAGGCCAGCGGGGACAGGGGACTCGGTGCCTACGTCATAGCCCTGCTGGTCAACCAGTCGCTGTTCATGCGCGAGTACCGGCAGGCCGTGGCCTTCGCCGAGGCCGCGCTGCGCGCCGCCGGGCGGCACATCACGCCGGCGCTCGCCTCCGACCTCTACGCGATGCAGGCCAAGGCGTACGCACACCTCGGCGACGGCAGCAGTGCGCTGTCCTGCATACGGCGTGCCGAGCAGGCCGCCGAGCGCATCCGGCGCGGGTACGAGCCCGACGAGACCGGCTATGTCCAGCCGGGCCTGGTCAATGTGCAGGTGGCGGAGGCCCTGCTCAGCCTCGGCGACCTGGTGGCGGCGGGGGAGCACGCCGAGGCCGCCGTCGACAACCCGGCGCACGACCGGGGGAGGGTGCACCGGCTGGCGATGCTCAGCCAGATCGAGCTGCGCCGGGGCAACGCCGACAAGGCGGTGGCCACCGCCGTTCAAATGGCCGAACAGGCGCGGGGGATGGAGTCCCAGCGGCTGCGCGACAGACTGCGCGCGGTGCGCGAGCACCTGGTGGGCAGCGGCTGCGCGGGCACGGCCGAGGCCGCCGAGCTCATCGACGGGGCATTGCGCGTACCGCTGTAGGGAAGGCGCCACGAAAAGGTTCGACCGCCGCTGCACCGTGCCCCGACCGCTGTGAGCCTGCTGTCAGGACGCTCCTGCTGCGATATTGCCATCTACTCGGCGGAAGGTGGCAGAACCGTGCAGTGGACGAAACAGAACGAACAAACTGTGTACGCAAACCGCTGGTTCAGCGTCAATCTCGCAGATGTGGAGCTGCCGGACGGTCGGCACCTCGATCACTTTTTGATACGGCTGCGGCCCGTGGCCGTGGCCACTGTGGTGAATGAGGCCAACGAAGTGCTGCTCCTGTGGCGGCACCGCTTCATCACCGACAGCTGGGGATGGGAGCTTGCGGCGGGTGTCGTCGAGGACGGCGAGGACATCGCCGTCGCGGCGGCCCGCGAACTGGAGGAGGAGACCGGCTGGCGGCCGGGACCCCTGAGGCATCTGATGAGCGTCGAGCCCTCCAACGGGCTCACCGACGCCCGGCACCACATCTTCTGGGCCGACGAGGGTACGTACATCGGACACCCCGTGGACGACTTCGAGTCCGACCGTCGGGAATGGGTTCCCCTGAAGCTCGTCCCCGACATGGTCGCCCGCGGCGAGGTCCCGGCCGCCAACATGGCTGCCGCACTGCTCCTTCTGCACCATCTCAGGCTCGGGCAGGACGCCTTGCCCTGATCCCTCCCCCCACGGCGTCCGGGGACCTAGTGGCCCAGAGCCTGCCAGACCGCCACGGCCAGCGCGCCCACGGCCGCGAGGACGGCGAGGGTGGGCAGTGGCCAGCGGGTGTGTTCGAGGGCGACGACCCGTGCGCTCAGGTCGTCGAGATCCTTGGCGGTCTGGTCGTCGCGCTGAGTGAGCAGTGCCAGTCCCCCCTCTATGCGAGTGAGCCCCACTTCGAGGGACCGGCGTAACTCTGCGAGTTCCCCTGGGACCACGGGATGCTCGGGGTCGGCGGTCACGAGTCCGCTCCTTTCCGTAGTCGTGCCATCCCTTACATGCGCACGGAAAGTCAACTCGCCTGGTGGACGCGTGGGGAGCGTGTGCGACGGGCATATGCGGGCCCGGCGCGCACACGGTGTGTGAATGGCGCGGGCCCGGCACCGAAAAGGGTGCCGGGCCCGCGCGAGCCGATGCTCGTGATCAGCTCACGATCCGTAGTCGGCCAGGGGTGCCGGCCGTGGAGCGTGCAGTCAGGGTGTCAGCCGTAGGTGTAGAAGCCCGATCCCGACTTCCGGCCCAGGCGACCCGCGTCCACCATGCGCTGGAGCAGCGGGGGAGCGGCGTACAGCGGCTCCTTGTACTCCTCGTACATCGAGTGGGCGACCGAGGCGACCGTGTCGAGGCCGATCAGGTCGGACAGCTTGAGCGGGCCCATCGGGTGGGCGCAGCCGAGCTCCATGCCGTTGTCGATGTCCTCGCGGCTCGCGATGCCCGACTCGAACATCCGGATCGCCGACAGGAGGTACGGGATGAGCAGCGCGTTGACCACGAAGCCCGAGCGGTCCTGGGCGCGGATGGCGTGCTTGCCGACCGCCTTCTCGGCGAACAGCTGGGCCCGGCTGAGGGTGCCCTCGGAGGTGGTCAGCGCCGGGATCAGCTCGACGAGCTTCTGGACCGGCGCCGGGTTGAAGAAGTGGATGCCGATGACCTGGTCGGGCCGCGAGGTGGCGACCGCGAGCTTGACCAGCGGAATCGAGGAGGTGTTGGAGGCCAGGATCGCGTCGGGCCGTGTCACCACCTGGTCGAGGACCTGGAAGATCTCGGTCTTGACCTGCTCGTTCTCGACGACGGCCTCGATCACCAGGTCGCGGTCGGCGAACTCGCCGAGGTCCGTGGTGAAGCTGAGCCGGTCCTGGGTGACCTTGAGCTCCTCCTCGGAGATCTTCCCGCGCTCGGCGGCCTTGGAGAGGGAGTTGAAGAGCCGGGTACGGCCGATCTCCAGGGCTTCGCCGGTGGTCTCGGCGACCTTGACGTCCAGACCGGCGCGGGCGCACACCTCGGCAATGCCCGCACCCATCTGCCCGCAGCCCACCACTCCGACGCGCTCGATGTCGGTCACATCGTCCCCTTCGCTGATCTGCACGGCCGGCAGGACCTCCGTGTTTCGGTGCCTGCTCCGAACGTGCACGTTACCGCCAAGTATCGATGATCGATCGCCGGGGTCCGGCATCCTGGGGCGAAATGGCGGTCCGTGACGGCGCGGACCGGGTGCGTGAAGGGACGCGGAGATGGGGCTGCTGTCACGCCGGACGTTCGCTGCGACCGCGGTGGCGGCCCTGTCGGGACTGGCCGCCCAGGGCGACGCCGGGGCGGGCGCGGACCCGGCCCCGGACCCTGCGCCGGCTCCGGCGCGGCCTCACCGGACGGCGGGCGAGTTCCGCGGCATGTGGCTGGCCACGGTCTCCTGCCGCGACTGGCCCTCGCGCGGCGGACTGAGCCCCGACCGGCAGCGCGCCGAGCTCCTCGACCGTCTCGACACGGCCGTACGGCTGAGACTGAACACGGTGATGTTCCAGGTGCGCCCCGCTGCCGACGCTCTGTGGCCCTCGCCGTACGAGCCGTGGTCCGAGGTGCTCACCGGCGTCCAGGGCCAGGACCCCGGCTGGGACCCGCTGGACACCGCGGTCCGCGAGGCGCACGCACGCGGACTGGAGCTGCACGCCTGGTTCAACCCGTACCGCGTCGCGAATCACACCGACCCCGCCCGGCTGGCCCCCGCGCACCCGGCCCGCAGACACCCCGACTGGATCGTGCCGTACGGCGGACGGCTCTATTACAACCCCGGACTGCCGCAGGTCCGGGCCTTCGTGCAGGACGCGATGCTCGACGCGGTGCGCAGGTATCCGGTCGACGCCGTCCACTGGGACGACTACTTCTACCCGTATCCCGTCGACGGCGAGGCCTTCGACGACGACGCGGCCTACGAGGAACACGGTGCCGGCTTCCCGGACCGGGCCTCCTGGCGGCGGCACAACATCGACCGGCTGGTGCTGGAGATGTCGCAGGCCCTCGCGCGCACCCGGCCCGCCGCGTCTTTCGGGATCAGCCCCTTCGGGGTGTGGCGCAACACGGCGACCGACCCGCTCGGATCGGCGACGGCGGCCCACGTCCAGACGTACGACGACCTGCACGCCGACACCAGGAAGTGGGTCAGGGAGCAGTGGATCGACTACATCTGTCCGCAGCTCTACTGGAACATCGGCTTCGCCGACGCGGACTACGCCGAACTGCTGCCCTGGTGGGCGGACGTCACCCGGGACACGCGCGTGCGGCTCTACGTCGGGGAGGCGCTGTACAAGGCCGGCGCACCGGGGCAGCCCGAAGCCTGGCGGGACCCGGCCGAACTCTCCCGTCACCTCACCCTCGCCGGCGACTGCGCCGAGGTGCGCGGGCATGCCTTCTTCTCGGCGACGGAGGCCGGCTCCGACCGCATCGGCGCGATGGCGCGGGTCGTCGCCGACCACTACCAGCGGCCGGCGACACCTCCGCGCCGAGCGCGCCGAGCGTGAGAGCCGATGGTCACTGCTGCCTCATGTCCTTGTGGCGGATCTCGGAGTCGGGGCCCGGTGAGCACACGGCCTCGTGCCCGTCCTCGAATCGCACGCGGTACGGTGGAGCGCCCTGCGCCCCCATCACCTCGGTGATCTCCGCGACCTTGTCGTGCTGACCGACAACCCTGCCGTGCTGCACAAGCTGGTCGCCCTTGTTTGCACGCATCTGAACGGTCTCCTCGTCGTGTACGGGAGTGTGCGGTCCGTGGCCGCAAGTCTACGGCTGGTGGCGCCGGTTGGACCGGCCCGTGCGTGCCGGTCAGCCGCGCGCCCGCTGGGTGAGCGCGATGCAGACCAGAACGGCGGCGGCCGTCAGGGGTGCGGCCGGTGTGAGCTGCTCGCCCAGGAGCAGTACCGACCACACCAGTGTGAGCAGCGGCTGCGCCAGCTGCAACTGGCTGGCCTTCGGAATGCCGATGGACGCCATGCCCCGGTACCAGACGACCAGGCCGAGGAACTGCGAACCGGCCGCCACCCACAGCAGACCCGTCACGCTGTGCGCGGTCAGCCGGACCGGCTCGTGGGACAGCGCGACCAGCATGCCCGGCACGGTGAGCGGCAGGCACAGGACCAGCGCCCAGCCGACGACCTGCCAGCCCGGCATGGCCCGGGAGAGCCGGCCGCCCTCCGTGTAGCCCGCCGCGCAGACCAGCAGCGCGCCGAAGAGATAGGCGTCCGCACCGGTCAGGGCGCCGCCGCTCTGCTGCACGGTGAACGCGATCACCGCCGCCGCTCCCGCGAGGGCCGCGAACCAGAACATCCGCGAGGGCCGTGCGCCGGTGCGCAGCGTGGAGAACAGCGCCGTCGTCAGCGGCAGCAGCCCCACCACCACCGCGGCGTGCGCGGTGGTCGAGGTCTCCAGGGCGAGGGTCGTCAGCAGGGGGAAGCCGAGCACGACGCCCGCGGCCACGACGGCGAGCCCCGCCCAGTGGCGGCGGCCCGGCACCGGCACCCGCAGTGCCGCCAGGCAGCCGCCGGCGATCGCCGCCGCCAGCACGCTGCGGACGGCCACCAGGGACCAGGGGCCGAAGCCCTCCAGGCCCCAGGCGGTGGCCGGAAAGGTGAGGGAGAAGGCGGTGACGCCGAGGGCGGCCTGGAGGGTGCCCGCGCGGCGGGCCGCGCGGCCGGCTCCGCCGCCTGCGGGGGGTGCGCCGCGGTCCGTGGGCGTGCGGCGCGCGTCGGTTCCGTCCGGCCCCTGGGTTCGGCCCTCGGCGACGGACGCGCTCCCGGCGGTGGCGGTGGCGACGGACGCGCTCCCGGCGTCGGCGGTGGTGCGTGCCGTGGCGACGAGACCGGCGCGGCGGTCGTCGCGGGCGGTCGCTGCGCCGCTGTCCAGGGGCTGGGGGCCGTCTCCGGTGGCGCCGGTCCCGGCGGTGCTGACCGCTATCGGGGTTCCGTCAGTAGCGCTATCCTGTGCTCTCATGCAAGAGCGTAGCAGTGTGGCCGAGCTGGCGAATCAGCTGCGGCGAGAACTCGACCGCTACTCGCCAGGTGGAAAGCTGCCGTCGAGTCGCGCACTCGTCGAGCGGTTCCGCGTCAGCCCGGTGACCGTCTCACGGGCACTGGCACAGCTCGCCGTCGAAGGGCTCGTCGTCACCCGCCCCGGCGCGGGGGCGTTCCGCGCCCGGCCGCGCGTCGCCGCAGAGCCCGCCGGGGACACCTCCTGGCAGGAGGTGGCGCTCAGCGCCGACGCCGCCGCCGAACTCGTACCGCGCACGGTGGACGCGTCCGGCGTACTGGTCTCCCTGGACGCCCCGGCGCCCGGCGTCGTCGAGTTCAACGGCGGCTATCTGCACCCCTCGCTCCAGCCCGAGCGGGCGATGGGCGCGGCCCTGTCCCGGGCGGGGCGCCGCCCCGGCGCCTGGTCGAGGCCGCCCATGGAGGGACTCGCGGACCTGCGTGAATGGTTCGCGCGGGGCATCGGCGGCGCGATCACCGCGGCCGAGGTGCTCGTCACCGCCGGCGGCCAGTCGGCGCTGACCACCGCCCTGCGCGCGCTCGCACCGCCCGGCGCGCCCGTGCTCGTCGAGTCACCCACCTATCCGGGCATGCTGGCGATCGCCCGCGCGGCCGGGCTGCGGCCCGTGCCGGTGCCCGTCGACGCGGACGGCGTGAAGCCCACCCTGCTCGCCGACGCCTTCGCCGCGACCGGCGCGCGGGTCTTCGTCTGCCAGCCGCTGTTCCAGAACCCGACCGGAGCCGTCCTCGCCCCCGAGCGCCGGGGCGAGGTGGTGCGCATCGCGCGCGACGCGGGCGCCTTCGTCGTCGAGGACGACTTCGTGCGGCGCCTGGTGCACGCGGACAGCGGTCCGCTGCCGCGCCCGATGGCAGCCGAGGACCCCGACGGGGTCGTCGTGCACGTCGGGTCCCTGACCAAGGCGACCTCGCCGAGCTTCCGGGTCGCCGCGCTCGTGGCGCGCGGCCCGGTCCTGGAGCGGTTGCGCGCCATCCAGATCGTCGACAGCTTCTTCGTGCCGCGCCCGTTCCAGGAGGCCGCGCTCGAACTCGTCGGCTCGCCCGCCTGGCCGCGTCATCTGCGCTCCCTGTCGGCCGAGTTGAAGGCGCGCCGCGACACGATGACAGCCGCGCTGCGGCTGCGACTGCCCGAACTAGCGCTGCCCCATGTCCCGTCCGGCGGCTACCACCTCTGGCTGCGGCTGCCCGACGGCATGGACGAGGCCACGCTGGTGGCCGCGGCCCTGCGCAGCGGCGTGGCGCTCACGCCCGGCCGTCCGTACTTCAGCGCCGAACCTCCGGCCGCGCACCTCCGGTTGAGCTTCGCGGCGGTCGCGAACGCGGAGGAGATCGCCGAGGGCGTGCGCAGGCTGCGGGCCGCCTGCGACGAGGTGCTCGGCTGACGGCCCGCGCGGGCCCGCGCCGACCGGGTGGAACGGAGCCTCGGGGGTCTGCGGGCATCCGGTCGGGAGGCGAAAACGCCTCGACGCCCCGGGCCCGTGACTGCGACCCTCCCCGTCATGAGCGATGTGCACCCCCTCCCCGAGGGCTACGAGATATCCGCCGACACCGCCCGGATCGACGTCGACCGTGTTCACCGGTGGCTGTCCGCGGACGCGTACTGGGCGCTCGGCCGCCCCCGTGAGAAGCAGGACCGCGCGATCGCGGGGTCGCTCAACTTCGGTGGGTACGAGGAGGCGTCCGGCGAGCAGGTCGCCTACGCCCGGGTGGTGACCGACGAGGCCACCTTCGCGTGGCTCTGCGACGTCTACGTCGCCCCCTCGGCGCGCGGCAGGGGACTGGGCACCGCGCTGGTCGCCGCGGTCCGCGACCACCTCGGCCCGCTCGGGCTGCGCCGCGTCCTGCTCGCCACGCACGACGCGCACGGCGTTTACGAGAAGCTGGGTTTCACGCCGCTCGACCGGCCGGACCAGTGGATGGCGCTGATGCTTCGGTAAGTCCGGGTATACCTTGCGTAACGCCCCTTGACCTGCGGAGTCCCGCGTTCCACGATCTGCCCATGCATCTTCGGGTCACGTTCGTCGCCGCCGCGCGCAGCTCCTCGCTGCTCGCGGAGCGCTTCGAGGACGACAGGCCGTTGGACCAGGCGGGCTGGGACGAGGTGCAGCGCTCGGCCGCCGGACTGGTCCCGCTGGCGGCGTCCGAGCTGCGCTACTGCTCGCCGACCCCCCGCAGCAGGGCCACCGGCGACGCCCTCGGCTACGCGCCCCTCGTGCAGCTCGCGCTGCGCGACTGCGACATGGGCCGGTGGCGCGGCTTCACGCTCGGCGAGGCGATGGCCCGCGAGCCCGACGCCGTGGACGCCTGGCTCGCCGACCCGCGCTCCGCCCCGCACGGCGGCGAGTCCCTGCTGGGCTTCATCCAGCGCGTCGGCGGATGGCTCGACACCCGGCCCGTCGACGACGGGAGCCGCATCGTCGCCGTGGCGGAGCCGTCGGTGGTGCGCGCCGCCCTCGTCTACGCGCTCAGGGCCCAGCCGTCGACGTACTGGAACATCGACGTGCGCCCCCTGTCGACCGTCACCCTCACCGGCAACAACCGTCGCTGGAACCTGCGGCTGGAGTCGGCGGAGCAACGCGTGTAGCGCTCGCACCGCCCCCCGGCCGGGGAGACCCCCGCGTTCTCGTGTGCCCGCGGGGCCGTCGGCCCTGTCGGTTCGCCGAAGCCCGGCGCCCCGACCCCGGCCGGTCAGTCCCCGCGCCCGTAGTCCGTGGTCAGGACCAGATTCTTGGCCGGCCCCCCGACCCGCCACACCGTGCGCCAGCGGTCCTGCGCGTACACCGAGAACTCGCCCCGGTAGAGGTCGGCCGAGCAGGGATGGTCGGCGATGTGCCGGCCGGTCGTCAGATCCAGGTCGTGGAAGGGACGGCCGTCGGAGAACTGCACGAGGGCGGCAGCCGGGACCGCCCCCGGCAGGAACCGCAGTGTCCGCTCGGCGGGCCGGGTGACGCCCTGCCAGGTGAACGTGCCCGACTCGTGGTGCAGCAGCCCCGTTTGCTCCGCACCCTGCGGCGGTGCGAAGACCGTCGTACCGGTGAAGTGCCCCTCCGCGCCGCTCGCGAGGTCGCGCACGGTGCGGCTCACCCGCCAGCTCCCGGCCAGGTACGAGAGCACATCCGGCACTGGCCAGAACTCGCCCATGGTGTCCCGCTCTCCGTCCCGTGCGATGTCGCGCGCCCCATCGACGCGCTCCTGCCCTCGTCGTACGCCGCCGTGGTCGAAGAGGACGCCGTACATGGTGTCGTCGATCTTCGCGCCGGACCGCTCGGGGTGGACGGTGATCGCGTGAACAGCGGCGACCTCGTCGTGAGAGTGGTCAACGCCCAGGCGCGGGCGGTCCGTACGGCGATCGACCTCGGTGGCACGAAGTCCGCCCCCAAGGCCCGGGTGACCACTCTTGCGGCCGCGCCCGAGCCGGTGAACACCGAGACGGCCGCACCGGTGGCTCCGATGCCGTCCACCCTCCAAGGGGTCGCCGACAGGTTCACGTGCACCTTCCCGGCGAACTCCGTCACCTTCCTGCGGATCAGGCGGAGGCAGCGGCGGCCGGCGTGGGCTGCCGCCCGTCGGGCAGCAGCCCACGCTCGGCGAACACCTTCTTCGCGACCAGCGTCGCGTTCATCGCCTTCGGTATCCCGCAGTACACCACCGAGTGCAGCATCGCCTCGACGATCTGCTCGGGCGAAAGCCCCACGTTCAACGCCGCGTTGACGTGCACTTCGAGCTGGGGCTCGCAGCCGCCCAGGGCGGTGAGCATGCCGAGCGTCACCAACTGGCGGTCACGCGCGACGAGTCCGGGCCGGTCGTAGATGTCGCCGAAGGCCCACGCGACGATCTGGTGGCCGAGTTCGGGGCTGATGTCGCTGAGCGAGTCGACGACCCGCTGCCCGACCTCGCCGTCGACCCGCTTCAGGACGTCCATGCCGTGCTCGAAACGCTCTTCGCGGGTGGTGGCGTCGCTCATGTCTCGTCGTCCGTTCCCGGCTGACCGAGCAGCCGTTCGTAGTGGTCGATCTTGTCGTCGAGGGCGGTCGCGTTGCGGCGCAGCGCGCGCATGCGGTCCGCGAGGTCGGCGCGGTGCGCGCGGAGCATCGCCAGCCGGTCGGGGACGCTGATCCCGCCCCGCGAGCGCAGCTCGGCGAACCGCTGCATGTCCGCGATCGACATGCCCGTTTCGCGCAGCCGGATCAGGAATTCCAGCCACGCCAGGTCGGCCGCCGCGTAGCGCCGCTGGTTCCCGGTCGTCCGGCCGACCCGTTCGATGAGGCCGGCCTTCTCGTAGTACCGCAGCGTGTCGTGCGAGAGGCCGGTGCGCTCCACGACCTCGGAGATCGTGAGCGTCGGCTCCTGGCCGCCCGGGAGAGGCTGTCCGCTGGTCATGACAAGACCGTAGAACCTGGAGCGCGCTCCAGGTCAAGCGCCGTCGGGGATCACTTCCGGCGGGCCGGTCGCAAGGCTCCCGAACGGGCGGGCGCGTGCTGGGCGCCGGCCCTCTTCGCGACCGCCCGGGTCAGGAGCGGCGACGCGGCTTGCCCCGCCGTGCTCCGCCCTTCGCGCCGCCGGCCCCACCCTTGGCGCTGCCGCCGCGCCGGCC
This sequence comes from Streptomyces sp. 142MFCol3.1, assembly GCF_000424945.1. Taxonomy (NCBI): domain Bacteria; kingdom Bacillati; phylum Actinomycetota; class Actinomycetes; order Kitasatosporales; family Streptomycetaceae; genus Streptomyces; species Streptomyces sp. 142MFCol3.1. The sequence goes on along the minus strand of NZ_AUKV01000011.1, from coordinate 88,582 downwards.
CTGCCCGCCCGCCGTGCCGCCGGTGGACTTCTGCCGAGTGCCGCCACCGGTGCCGGACCGCTTGGCCGACGTCCTGGCGGCGGACTCGGCCTTCGACCGGGCGGCGGCCGGAGTACGCCCGCGCGAGCTGTTCACGGTGCGGCCGCGGACGATCCCGATGAAGTCCTCCACCATGTCGGTGGTCTCGTCCGCCGGCCAGGACAGGGCGACGCGGGACTCCGGCGCGTCCGTGACCGGCCGGTAGGTGAGGTCCTTGCGGTGGTGGAGACGGGCGAGCGACTGCGGCACGACGAGGACGCCGATGCCCGCCGCCACCAGTTCGACGGCGTCCGCCGTGGTGGCCGGCCGCTCGAAGGCGGGCTTCCCCGGCAGACGCTCCCATTCGAGGGTGTCGTCCAGGGGGTGCAGCACGATGTCGTCGGCGAGATCCTCCGTGGTGACCTCGTCGACGGCCGCCACGACGTGGTCCTTGGGGACCACGACCACCGTGGTCTCGGTGTAGAGGGGGATCGCGCTGAGGTCGGTCCGGTCGACCGGCAGGCGGACGAGGCCCGCGTCGGCGCCCCTGTCGCGTAGCAGCCCGAACGCATCGGCGGCGGTCACCGCGACCAGGGTCAGGGGGATGTCGGGAAGCCGCTCGTTCCAGATCCGCACCCACTTGGCGGGTGTGACCCCCGGAACGTAGGCGAGCCGGAACGAGGGGGGTGCTTCGGAGCCAGTCACCTGGTCAGGTTACCGGTCGTGAGGACCGTGGCGGCGGGCAGCGGTTCTGGTCGGCGGCGCCTCGCACGCTCGTTACCCTTGACGCATGACGTCGCACCAGACCACCCAGACGATGAAGCCCGCCACCGCGGCCAAGAAGCTGGGTGTGTACCTCGAGGCCACCCCCGCCGAGTTCCGGGAGGGTGTCGTCTCGCGTGCCGAGCTGAGTGCGCTGCAGTCCGACCCGCCGCAATGGCTGCGAGACCTGCGCCGGGACGGCCCGCACCCGCGGCCGGTGGTCGCGTCCAGGCTGGGCGTCTCCATCGCCGGTCTCGCCCGGGGCGGGGTCACCGAGGCGCTCACCACCGAGCAGATCGAGGCGCTGAAGGCACAGGACCCGGAGTGGCTGCGGCGCGAGCGCGCCACGCAGGCGGACGTCCGCAAGGAGGCCGCCCGGATCAAGGAGAAGAAGGCGGAGCAGGTGGCCCGCGCCGCGGGATCCGGCGACTCGCGTTCCTGATCCGTTGCCGTCGACGGGGCGTCGGCGCCCGCGCGCCCCGTCCCGTCGTCCGAGCACGCCCCGCGCCGCCGTGCCCCGAGTGGGAGGCGGACCTCCAGGTCCCATGATTGTCATGGACATGAATAAGGCTCCTGCGTATCCATGCAGCGGATTGCATAAACGTGCGCCGAAACGTATAGTCATGCCATCCAGGAGGAGGGTTCCATGACGGTACGAGCGGCAGTGGCGGGAGCGAGCGGGTACGCGGGCGGAGAGCTGCTGCGCCTGCTCCTCGTCCACCCCGGCATCGAGATCGGCGCCCTGACCGGCAACTCCAACGCGGGCCAGCGTCTGGGCGCGCTCCAGCCGCACCTGCTGCCGCTCGCGGACCGCGTGCTGCAGGAGACCATCACCGACGTGCTCGGCGGTCACGACGTCGTGTTCCTCGCCCTCCCGCACGGACAGTCCGCCGCCGTCGCCGAGCAGCTCGGCCCGGACGTCCTCGTGGTCGACATGGGTGCCGACTTCCGGCTGAAGGATCCGGCCGACTGGGAACGGTTCTACGGCTCCGCGCACGCCGGGACCTGGCCCTACGGCCTCCCCGAACTGCCGGGTGCCCGCGCTGCGCTGGAGGGGTCCAAGCGCATCGCGGTGCCCGGTTGCTACCCCACGGCCGCCACGCTCGCACTCTTCCCGGCGTACGCGGCCGGGCTCGCCGAGCCCGAGGCCGTGATCGTCGCCGCGTCCGGCACGTCCGGTGCCGGCAAGGCACCCAAGGCGCACCTCCTCGGCAGCGAGGTCATGGGCTCCATGTCGCCGTACGGCGTCGGCGGCGTCCACCGGCACACCCCCGAGATGATCCAGAACCTCGGCGGGACGGCCGGCGAGCCGGTCACCGTGTCCTTCACGCCCACCCTGGCGCCGATGCCCCGCGGCATCCTCGCCACGTGCAGCGCCAAGGCGCGGGACGGCGTCACCGCCGAGTCCGTGCGGACCGCGTACGAGAAGGCGTTCGCCGACGAGCCGTTCGTGCACCTGCTGCCCGAGGGACAGTGGCCCGCCACGGCGTCCGTCCACGGTTCCAACGCCGTTCAGGTCCAGGTCGCGTACGACGCCGCCGCGCACCGCATCATCGCGATCAGCGCCATCGACAACCTGACCAAGGGCACCGCGGGCGGTGCCGTCCAGAGCATGAACATCGCCCTCGGTCTCGACGAGACCACAGGGCTTTCCACGATCGGAGTCGCACCGTGAGCGTCACGGCAGCCAAGGGATTCCAGGCGGCGGGCATCGCCGCCGGGATCAAGGAGAACGGCAACCCGGACCTGGCCCTCGTGGTCAACGACGGTCCGCGCCGCGCCGCCGCGGGCGTCTTCACCTCGAACCGCGTGAAGGCCGCGCCGGTGCTCTGGTCGCAGCAGGTCCTCGGGGGCGGCGAGCTGACCGCCGTCGTCCTCAACTCCGGGGGCGCCAACGCGTGCACCGGACCGAAGGGCTTCCAGGACACGCACGCCACCGCCGAGAAGGTCGCCGAGTCCCTCACCGCCGCGGGCACCGGCGAGGTGGGCGCGGGCACGGTCGCCGTGTGCTCGACCGGCCTGATCGGCGTCCTGCTGCCCATGGACAAGCTCCTGCCGGGCGTCGACCGGGCCGTCGCCCACCTCAGCGCGCACGGCGGCGAGAAGGCCGCCATCGCCATCAAGACCACCGACACCGTCCACAAGACGTCCGTGGTGACGAAGGACGGCTGGACGGTGGGCGGCATGGCCAAGGGCGCGGGCATGCTCGCCCCCGGACTCGCCACCATGCTCGTCGTCCTCACCACGGACGCCGACGTCGACAGCCCGACCCTGGACCAGGTGCTGCGCGACGCGACCCGGGTCACCTTCGACCGGATCGACTCCGACGGCTGCATGTCCACCAACGACACGGTGCTGCTGCTCGCCTCCGGCGCCTCCGGCGTCACCCCCGGCCACGCGGAGTTCGCCGAGGCCGTGCGCACCGTCTGCGACGACCTCGGCCGGCAGCTCATCCACGACGCGGAAGGGGCCAGCAAGGACATCAGGGTCGAGGTGGTCAACGCGGCGAGCGAGGCCGACGCCGTCGAGGTGGGCCGCTCGATCGCCCGCAACAACCTCCTCAAGTGCGCGATCCACGGCGAGGACCCCAACTGGGGCCGGGTGCTCTCCGCGATCGGCACCACCGGCGCCGCATTCGAACCCGAGCAGCTGAACGTCGCCATCAACGGCGTCTGGGTCTGCAAGAACGGCGGCGTGGGCGAGGACCGCGAACTCGTCGACATGCGCTACCGCGAGGTCCACATCGTCGCCGACCTCGCCGCGGGCGCCGAGACCGCCACGATCTGGACCAACGACCTCACCGCTGACTACGTCCACGAGAACAGCGCGTACTCCTCATGACGAACGTGACCCGGAAGCACACCGCCCTGCCCAAGGCGCAGACCCTCATCGAGGCGCTGCCCTGGCTGACCCGGCACCACGGCAAGACCGTCGTCATCAAGTTCGGCGGCAACGCCATGGTCGACGACGAGCTGAAGGCCGCCTTCGCCCAGGACGTCGTCTTCCTGCGGCACGCGGGCCTCAAGCCCGTCGTGGTGCACGGCGGCGGCCCGCAGATCAGCGCAGCCCTCGACCGGCACGGCATCGTGAGCGAGTTCAAGGCCGGCCTGCGCGTCACCACCGAGGACGCCATGGACGTCGTACGGATGGTGCTCGCCGGACGGGTGCAGCGGGAGCTCGTCGGACTGCTCAACCAGCACGGACCGCTCGCGGTCGGACTGACCGGCGAGGACGCCCACACCATCACCGCCACCAAGCACCGGCCCGAGATCGACGGCGAACGCGTCGACATCGGACGGGTCGGCGAGATCACCGACATCGACACCGGCGCCATCGAGGCCCTGCTCGCCGACGGCCGGATCCCGGTCGTCTCCTCGATCGCCCGCTCCCAGGACGACGGACATGTCTACAACGTCAATGCTGATACGGCGGCTGCGGCTCTCGCTGCGGCACTTGGCGCCGAAACCCTCATGGTCCTCACGGACGTCGAGGGTCTCTACGAGGACTGGCCCGACAGCGACGAGGTGATCAGCCGCCTCACCGCCTCCCAGCTGGAGAAGCTGCTGCCCGAGCTGGCCAGCGGCATGGTGCCGAAGATGCAGGGCTGTCTGCACGCCGTCCGCAACGGCGTCACCACGGCCCGCGTCATCGACGGCCGGGTCCAGCACTCGATCCTGCTGGAGATCTTCACCGACGAGGGCATCGGCACGATGGTCGTGCCCGACGCAGAGGGGGACGCCGTATGACCGGCGACGCGACGAACGCCGAACTCACCCAGCGGTGGCAGGGCGCGCTGATGGACAACTACGGCACTCCGCGGCTGCCCCTGGTGCGCGGCGAGGGCGCGAAGCTCTGGGACGCCGACGGCAAGCAGTACGTCGACTTCGTCGGCGGCATCGCGGTCAACGCGCTCGGCCACGCCCACCCCGCGGTCGTCGAGGCCGTCGGCAGGCAGATCGCCTCCCTCGGCCACGTCTCCAACCTGTTCATCGCCGAACCGCCCGTCGCCCTCGCCGAACGGCTCCTCCAGCTCTTCGGCCGCGACGGCAAGGTCTACTTCTGCAACTCGGGCGCCGAGGCCAACGAGGGCGCCTTCAAGATCGGCCGGCTCACCGGCCGCACCCACATGGTCGCCACCACGGGCGGCTTCCACGGCCGGACGATGGGCGCCCTCGCGCTCACCGGGCAGCCGGCCAAGCAGGAGCCGTTCCTGCCGCTGCCCGGCGACGTCACGCACGTCCCCTACGGCGACGCGCAGGCACTCGCCGAAGCGGTCACCGAGGACACCGCGCTGGTGATCATCGAGCCCGTCCAGGGTGAGAACGGCGTCGTCGTGCCGCCGGCCGGCTACCTCAAGGCCGCCCGCGCGATCACCGCCGCCACCGGAGCCCTCCTCGTCCTCGACGAGGTGCAGACCGGCATCGGACGGACCGGCCACTGGTTCGAGTACCAGGCACACGAGGGCGTCCTGCCCGACGTCGTCACGCTCGCCAAGGGCCTCGGCGGCGGGCTGCCCCTGGGCGCCACCGTCGCCTTCGGCCGGGCCGCCGCCCTGCTCAAGCCCGGCCACCACGGCACGACCTTCGGCGGCAACCCGGTCGTCTGCGCCGCCGGGCTCGCCGTGCTCGACACGATCGCGGGCGAGGGCCTGCTCGACAACGTGAAGCGGCAGAGCGAGAAGCTGCGCGGCTCGATCGAGTCCCTCGGCCACCCGTTGGTCGACCATGTCCGGGGTGCGGGGCTGCTCCTGGGTATCGTGCTCACCGAGCCGCTCGCGCCCCAGGTGCAGCAGGCGGCTCAGGACGCCGGTTTCCTGGTGAACGCGCCCGCCCCCGATGTCGTACGGCTGATGCCACCGCTGAACCTCGGCGACGACGAGGTGGACGCGTTTCTCCAGGTCCTTCCCGGCGTCCTCGACGCAGCCAACGGGGACGGATCCTGAGAAATGGGACGACGACGATGAGTCAGGCGCACGACCACGAGCCCGTCGGGCCTGCCGTGCCGCAGACCCGCACCGCACGCCACCGCCGGATCGTGGACATCCTCAACCGGCAACCGGTGCGCTCCCAGAGCCAGTTGGCGAAACTCCTCGCCGACGACGGACTGAGCGTCACCCAGGCGACGCTCTCCCGGGACCTGGACGAGCTGAACGCGGTGAAGATCCGCAACAACGACGGCGACCTCATCTACGCGGTGCCGAGCGAGGGCGGTTTCCGCACCCCGCGCGCCCCGCTGGGCGAGTCGGCGAAGGAGGAGCGGATGCGGCGCCTCTCCGCGGAGCTGCTGATCTCCGCCGAGGCGTCCGCGAACCTCGTGGTCCTGCGCACCCCGCCAGGGGCCGCGCAGTTCCTGGCCTCCGCGATCGACCAGGCCGAACTGCACGACATCCTCGGCACCATCGCCGGTGACGACACGCTGCTCCTGATCAGCCGCGATCCCACGGGCGGTCAGGCACTGGCCGACCACCTGCTGCGGCTGGCCCAGAACGGCAACGGGCACTGATCCGCGAGAGGCGGAGGGGCGCCCCCGGACAGGGGGCACCCCTCCGCCTCCCGCGTTCGTGATCCCGGCCGCGGGCCGTCGGCGCCCACGCGGCGCCGGGCCGCACGGCCTGCGGGCTCCTGTGGTCACCCCAGGCGGTGGGCGAGACCGCCCGTGCACCTGACCTCGTCGCCCGCCGTGATGAGCAGCGCCTCGACGTCGGGGAGCGATTCCAGCCAGTCCAGAGCCTGCCGCGAGCCCATCGCGAAGGCCGCCGTGGCCCAGGCGTCCACCCAGGTGAGCCGGGGGCCCACCACGGTCACCGCGACGAGATCGGTGACGGCGGACCTGCCGGTGCGCGGGTCGACGATGTGGGCGCCGCGCTCGGCGGTCCCGGACGTGGCCACGGCCAGCTCGGCGACGCCGGCCGCGGAGACCACCGCGGCGAGCGACCCGGGCCGCAACGGGTCCGACACCCCGACCCGCCACGGGCGGTGCGGCCCGGGAACGCCGAACAGCTGGACGTCACCGCCGCCGTTGACACTCACCCCGCTCGCCCCGGCCGCGACGAGACGCTCCGCCGCACGCTCGGTGGCCCAGCCCTTGACGATCCCCGTCGGATCCAGCCGTCCCTCGTACGTCGTGCTGAACCAGCCGTCGCTCAGCCGCTCCGCCTCGGCGCCGAGGCGGAGCACCTCGGCCACCTCCGGGTCGCACTCCTCGACGCCCAGCTCACCGCGTACGAGCCGGGTGATCTGGCTGTCGTCGCGGTAGGTGCTGAACACCTCGTCCACCCGGTGGAGTCCGGCGACCGCCTCCTCCAGCGCCGTCCGCACGGCCTGCGGCTCGCCTCCCCGTACGTCGAAGGAGAAGACCGTGCCCATGACCTCCTCGGCGTGGCGCAGGGCGGGCGGCGCCCCGGCCGGCTCAGCCACCGGCTTTGTCCAGGGCGGACTGGAGGGACTGCTTGTAGCCGCCGCTGGTGTAGGTGGCTCCGGAGACCGCGTCGATGTCCGCGCTGCCGGCGGCGACGGCCTCCTGGTCGAGCTTCGGTACGGCATTGTTCGTCACCTCGCTGCTGCGTCCGCCGCTCGGGGCCTGCACGGCCTCCGACTTGGTGATCTTCCCGCCGCTCATGGTGATGCGGACCTGGACGGGCCCGTACTGGGTTCTCGCCACGTCTCCGGTGACCGTCCTCGCCTGCGCCGCGGCACCGCCGCCCGCGGGGGAGGACGGCGCTTTGCCGCCCGCCGCCCCGGCCTTGTCCAGGGCGGACTGGAGGGACTGCTTGTAGCCGCCGCTGGTGTAGGTGGCTCCCGAGACCGCGTCGATGTCCGCGCTCTGTGCCGTCACCGCCGCCCGGTTGAGCCTGGGCACGGCCAGCTCGGTCTTCTGGTCGCTGGTCCCGCCGCTCGGCGCCTGCACGGCCTCGGCCTTGGTGATCTTCCCGCCGCTCATGGTGATGCGGACCTGGACGGGCCCGTACTGCGTCTTCACCACGTCTCCGGTGACGCTGCCGGACTGTGCGTTCGAGGCGCCTCCCTGGGGCGATTCCTGGGCCGCGGCGCTCTGCTGCGGTGCCGCCCCGCCCGCCGCCGACGCGGACGCCGGGTCGGACGCGGGCTTCAGCGACAGCAGCAGGACGATCCCGGACACGGTGGCGGCGGTGGCGAGCACGACGCGCCGAATGGGGTGGCTCTTCTTCATCGCTCCTGACTCCCGTCGCTCACATCTCGAACGACTCGTGATGGATGCGGCGGGCGGGAACGCCCGCCCCGCGCAGTGCTTCGTAGACCTGCTGTGCGAAGCCGGGCGGCCCGCACAGGAACACGTCGTGGCGCTCGATGTCCGGCAGTTTGCGGCGGAGGCTGTCGGGCGAGATGTCCGGACGCTCACCCTCGGGACTGTTCACCGCGTACATGAGGCGGGCCCCGCGCTCCTTGGCGATGGCGGCCAGCTCGTCCCACAGGGCCAGGTCCTGCGTGCTGTTGGCCCGGTACAGGAGTGTCAGGTCGCCGGACGCGCCGGGCAGCGTCTCGAACAGCGCCCGCATCGGCGTGATGCCGACGCCGCCCGCCACCAGGAGCACCTTGCCGCGGCTGCGCCTGGACGCCGTCAGCGCCCCGTACGGGCCCTCGGCCCACACCCGGGTGCCGGGCTCCAGGTCGCGCAGCGCCTCGCTGTGGTCGCCGATGGCCTTGACGGTGATCCGCAGCATGGTGGGCCGGGGCGCCGCGGACAGCGAGTACGGGTGGGAGCTCAGCCGCATCCCGGGCGCCAGGAAGCGCCAGCGGAAGAACTGTCCCGCCTCCGCGCCCATCCGGTGCAGTTTGCGCCCGCTGATCAGCACCGACACGATCCCGGGCGTCTCCTCGATCACCGCCTCGACCCGCAGCCGGTGCTTCAGGTTGAGGCGGATCGGCGCCAGGATCCGGTACCAGAACACGAGCGCGGTCACCGATCCGTACAGCCCGTACCAGACGGTCTTGGCGGCCGGCTCGACGGCGAAGTCGTTCCCGGTGGACAGCTGGTGCCAGAACGTCAGGAACACGGCCGCGTACGTCAGCAGGTGGACGTGGTACCAGGTGTCGTACGGGATCAGGCGGCGGACACCGCCGATCGAGATGAACGCGATGAGCACCAGCAGGCCCGTGCCGATCGCCGCCTTGCCCATGTCGGGCAACTGGTTGACGGAGTCGACCGTCTGCTGCACGATCCCGCCGAGTCCCTTGCCGGACTGCAGGGCGTAGCCCCACATCGTCAGGAAGAGGTGGGCGAGGACCAGGCAGATCGTGTACCGGCCGCTCATGGCGTGCCAGCGGGCGACCCGGTCCGAGCCCACCCGCCGTTCCAGGGCGGGCACCCGCGCCATCTGGAGCACCACCAGCGCCATCAGATAGCCGGCGAGCAGCCCGGTGATCCGGCCCGCGTTCAGGATCCTGCTGTTGTCGTCCGCGATGGACGGGGTGTTGTTCCACCACAGCCAGACGACTCCTGCAGCACCCGCCCAGACGGCGACGAGCAAGGGGACGGCGGGCGAGCGACGTGGGCGGATTCGGCGCATGGTCTGGCGCCGCGCGGCGCGACCACCGGCGATCGTGGACACGGTTCCTCCGTGTGCGTCCGTGGGGACGGGGCGAGGGGAGTGGCCCCCTGGCCCAGAGATACGGCCCACGACCGCCGTGTGTTCAGCGGACCGCCGAGGACCTGCCGACCGGAGCCCCGTGCCGCCGGTGTCGGTGTCGGTGCCGCGCGGGGCTAGTACTTGGTGATCGCCGTGGGGCCGTCCGCCGTTCCGATCGCGATGTGCGGGTCGCGCGCCGGATCGGCCCACGCGAGTACGCGCCGCATCGCATCCCGGGACACCGACACGCAACCGGCCGTCGCGTCGCGCCCGCCCACGTGCAGGAAGATTCCGGCGCCGCGCCCGTGCACGGGCCGCGCGTAGTTGAAGCCGATCACGAAGGCGTGCTCGTACTGCGTCGGGTACGCGATCAGGTGCTCGGACTCGGCGGCGCGGCAGTCGGCGGGCCGGGGCTCGGTCCAGCGGTTGTACGAGTGGGAGTCGTTGTCCTGGCACCACCAGGAGTCCTGGTGCACCGGGCGGTACGAGGCCCGCGTCCCGTCCGGCGCGGGCCCGACGCCGAAGGCGTACGGGAGGTCGTACAGCCCCGTGGGGGTGGTGTTCGTGCCCTGGCGGCGTGATCCGCCCTCGGTCAGCCCCTTCGCGCCGAAGCGGGCCGCCGCCGAACCGGACTTCACCCAGTGCCGGTCCCGCAGGTCCCACCAGGTGACCGTGCCCGACGTGGCGTCGGCGCGGGACGCCTCGGCGGTGATCAGCTGGGTGCCGCCGCCCGTGTCCGCCATCCGCTCGGGAAGGAGCGGCGGACCGCCCGGAGCCATGGAGAGTAAGGACACGGACGCGAGGGCGACGGCTCCGAGGCGCATGATTCAGAACGTACTGGGCGGCAGCGGCAACGGCAGCCCGGGAAGGCCGTCGAGGCTGCTCGCGATGTGCTCCTTCTTGGTGAAGTAGGCGCTCAGCGAGGCGTCGTCCTCGCGGGCGAAGCGCTTCCCGTGCAGATCGCGGTCCGACTCGTACGCCATGAAGGGCACCGCGTAGCCGCAGGTGTCCCGGACGAGCTCGGCGCTCACGACGATGATCGCGCGCAGGCCGTGCGAGGCCGGGTCGATGTCCGGGAAGTGCCCGAGCAGTTCGCCGAAGCGCGGGTCGTCGCGGAAGACCGGTTCGCCGTGGCCGTGCACCCGGACGATGTTCGGCGGCCCCTGGAAGGCGCACCACATGAGGGTGATACGGCCGTTCTCGCGCAGGTGCGCGATGGTCTCGGCGTTGCTGCCCGCGAAGTCCAGATAGGCCACGGTCAGCTCGTCGAGGACGGCGAACGATCCGCTGAGTCCCTTGGGGGAGAGATTGATCGTGCCGTCCCCGGACAGGGGTGCGGTCGCGGTGAAGAAGAGGGGCTGCGCCTCGATGAAGGTGCGCAGGCGGCCGTCTATGCGCTCATAGGTCTTTCCCATGTCTAACGATTATCGGGGAAAGTCTTTCGTCTGTCTAAGGGAATTGCGCGTTCCGATGGTCCGAGGCCGCCCCGACCGGCGCTCCGCGGGGCGGCCACGGTGCCCGGCGCAGTCGCTTCGTGAGTGTGCGGGCGGCGCGGGGGCGAGGCGCCGGCCCGGCCGTCGAGCCGGTGCCCGGGCGGCGGGTCCGGTGCGTCCGGGCCGTCACCCGTGCGGCGCATCCCGCCGCGCCCTCGCCGTGGGGTCGTCGGCCCGCGCATGCCCGCCTGACCTGGCCTTCCGGCATCCCTCGCGGATTGCCTCCGCCGTCCGGACCGGTGCGTCCGACCCGCCCGGATTGACGAACCATGCAGACACCTGCATACTCATGCATGTCAGCGAATGCACTGTGAGGAGAAACCCGTGACCGAGCGCGTCGTACTCGCCTACTCGGGCGGCCTGGACACCTCCGTCGCCATCGGCTGGATCGCCGAGGAGACGGGCGCCGAGGTCATCGCCGTCGCCGTGGATGTCGGCCAGGGCGGCGAGGACCTGGACGTCATCCGCAAGCGCGCGCTCGCCTGCGGTGCCGTCGAGGCCGAGGTCGCCGACGCCAAGGACGAGTTCGCCGACGAGTACTGCCTCCCGGCGATCAAGGCCAACGCCCTCTACATGGACCGCTACCCGCTCGTCTCCGCCCTGTCGCGGCCGACCATCGTCAAGCATCTGGTCGCCGCCGCCCAGAAGCACGGTGCCAGCACGGTCGCCCACGGCTGCACCGGCAAGGGCAACGACCAGGTCCGCTTCGAGGCCGGCATCGTCGCCCTCGCCCCCGACCTCAAGTGCATCGCCCCGGTCCGTGACTACGCGATGACCCGGGACAAGGCGATCGCCTTCTGCGAGGAGAAGCAGCTCCCGATCGCCACCACCAAGAAGTCCCCGTACTCCATCGACCAGAACGTCTTCGGGCGTGCCGTCGAGACGGGCTTCCTGGAGGACATCTGGAACGCCCCGATCGAGGACATCTACGAGTACACCTCGAACCCGGCCGAACTCCGTGAGGCCGACGAGGTGATCATCACCTTCAAGCACGGCGTCCCGGTCGCCATCGACGGCAAGGCCGTCAGCGTCCTGCAGGCCATCCAGCAGCTCAACGAGCGTGCCGGCGCCCAGGGCATCGGCCGGATCGACATGGTCGAGGACCGGCTCGTGGGCATCAAGTCCCGCGAGGTGTACGAGGCTCCGGGCGCGATCGCGCTGATCACCGCCCACCAGGAGCTGGAGAACGTCACCGTCGAGCGCGAACTGGCCCGCTACAAGCGGCAGGTCGAGCAGCGCTGGGGCGAACTGGTCTACGACGGCCAGTGGTTCTCCCCGCTCAAGCGCGCCCTGGACGGCTTCATCGACGAGGCCAACCAGCACGTCGACGGCGACGTCCGGATGACCCTGCACGGCGGTCGCGCCGTCGTCACCGGCCGGCGTTCCGAGTCGTCGCTCTACGACTTCAACCTCGCGACGTACGACACGGGTGACACCTTCGACCAGGCCGCGGCCAAGGGCTTCATCGACATCTACAGCCTGTCGTCGAAGATCGCCGCGAAGCGGGACCTCGGCTAGGGCCCGGCACGGCCTGCGAGACACCTCACACGCACTAGCCTGACAACCGCCTCCTCACTCCTGGGTGGGGAGGCGGCGGCACATCCAGACCTTCCTAGGAGCAACGCAAGTGAGCAGCAACAGCGGTGACGTACGGCTCTGGGGCGGCCGTTTCGCCGACGGTCCCGCCGAGGCCCTGGCCAAGCTGTCCGCGTCGGTCCACTTCGACTGGCGTCTGGCGCCGTACGACATCGCCGGTTCGCGTGCCCACGCGCGCGTGCTGAACCAGGCGGGTCTGCTCACCGAGGACGAGCTCACGCGCATGATCGCGGGACTCGACCGGCTCGAGGCCGACGTCGCCGACGGCTCCTTCGTCGGCACCATCGCCGACGAGGACGTGCACACCGCCCTGGAGCGCGGCCTGCTGGAGCGCCTCGGCCCCGATCTCGGCGGCAAGCTGCGCGCCGGCCGCTCCCGCAACGACCAGGTAGCGACCCTCTTCCGTATGTATCTGCGCGACCACGCCCGGACCATCGGCGGACTCGTCGCCGAGCTCCAGGACGCGCTGATCGGCCTGGCGGAAGCCCACCCGGACGTGGCCATGCCGGGCCGCACCCACCTCCAGCACGCCCAGCCGGTCCTCTTCGCGCACCACGTCCTCGCCCACGTCCAGTCCCTGTCCCGGGACGCGGAGCGGCTGCGCCAGTGGGACGAGCGGACGGCCGTGTCGCCCTATGGCTCGGGCGCCCTGGCCGGCTCCTCCCTCGGCCTGGACCCGGAGGCGGTGGCGAAGGACCTCGGCTTCGAGCACGGCAGCGCCGCCAACTCCATCGACGGCACGGCCTCCCGCGACTTCGTGGCCGAGTTCGCGTTCATCACCGCGATGATCGGCGTGAACCTCTCCCGGCTCGCCGAGGAGGTCATCATCTGGAACACGAAGGAGTTCTCCTTCGTCACCCTCCACGACGCGTTCTCGACCGGCTCGTCGATCATGCCGCAGAAGAAGAACCCGGACATCGCCGAACTGGCGCGCGGCAAGTCCGGCCGTCTGATCGGCAATCTGACCGGCCTGATGGCGACCCTCAAGGCACTCCCGCTCGCGTACAACCGCGATCTCCAGGAGGACAAGGAGCCGGTCTTCGACTCCTGCGACCAGCTGGAGGTCCTGCTCCCGGCCTTCACCGGCATGATGGCCACGCTCACCGTCCACCGCGAGCGCATGGAGGAGCTGGCCCCGGCCGGCTTCTCGCTCGCCACCGACATCGCCGAGTGGCTGGTCAAGCAGGGCGTGCCCTTCCGGGTCGCGCACGAGGTCGCCGGCGAGTGCGTGAAGGTCGCCGAGGCCGAGGGCAAGGAGCTGGACGGCCTGACCGACGAGCAGTTCGCGAAGATCTCCGCCCACCTCACCCCCGAGGTGCGCTCCGTCCTGAACGTGCCGGGCGCCCTCGCCTCGCGCAACGGCCGAGGTGGTACGGCACCCGAGGCGGTCGCCGTCCAGCTCGCCGAGCTCAAGACGGACGTGGCGGCCCAGCACGCGTGGGCCACGGCGAAGGACGCGAAGCAGGGCTGAGACGGTCGGCACGCGCGCGTGCGGTTCACGGGCCCCTCGCGCGTGCCGTTCGCCTTGCTCGTACGGGTGTTCGCGGACCCCATGAGCGCATGCCGCTCGCCGGACCCGTACGGGTGGGTGTTCGCGGGCCGCACGAGACGTTCCCTTCGGTGACCCCGTGCGCGTGCGCCGGTCGCGGACCGCACGCGTGCCCACAGCGGACCGCACGCGCGCGTGCCCGCCGCGGACCGCACGCGCGTGCCGGCCGTGGGGCGGGCGCCCGCCGGGTGCCGTCGTGGGCAGCCGCACGGCATTCGCGGGCCGGACCCACGCGTGAAGCGCCGTCATCGCGGTTACGTTGGTCATGAGCCGTACCGGAGCCGACCGAAACGGAGCCAGCGATGCCCTTCGCCCGTCTCGCCACTGCGACGACTCCCACCTGTCACATCGGTCTGGGGCTCGCCGCCGTGGGCCGCCCCGGCTACATCAACCTCGGCCGCGAGGCCGACCTGCCCTCCGTGCGCAGCGTCGACGTCCTGCGCGCCCGCACCCACGAGCTCCTCGACGCCGCCTACGCGCAGGGCGTGCGCTATTTCGACGTCGCCCGCTCCTACGGCCGTTCGGAGGAGTTCCTCGCCGAGTGGCTGAACGAGCGGCCGGACATCGACGACGTGGTGGTCGGCAGCAAATGGGGCTACACCTACACTGCGGGCTGGACCATCGAGGCCGAGCACCACGAGGTGAAGGACCACAGCGCGGCGACGTACGAGCGCCAGCGCGCGGAGACCGCCGAGCTGCTCGGCGACCGGCTCGACCTCTACCAGATCCATTCGGTGACCCCGGACAGTCCGGCCCTCACCGACAAGGAACTGCACGCCAGGCTGGCCGAGGCCGCCGCGGCGGGCGTCACCGTCGGCTTCTCCACCAGCGGGCCCGCCCAGGCGGACGCCATCCGCGCCGCTCTCGCCGTGACGGTCGACGGCGAGCCCCTCTTCCGTACCGTCCAGTCGACGTACAACCTCCTGGAGACCTCCGCCGCCCCCGCGCTCGCCGAGGCCCACGACGCGGGGCTGACGGTGATCGTCAAGGAAGGCCTGGGGAACGGCCGGCTGGCCGACCCGAACGCGCCGGAGGAGCTGAAGTCCGTCGCCGCCGAGGCCTCCCTGGGCACGGACGCCGTCGCCCTCGCCTGGGTCCTGCGGCAGCCCTGGGCCGGGGTCGTCCTCTCCGGCGCGGTCACCGCGAACCAGCTCGCGTCGAACCTGCACGCCGCGGTCGTCGACCTCGACGACGACCAGCTCGCCCGCCTCGAGGGCCTCGTCGAGGGCCCGCAGGCCTACTGGGAGCGGCGCGGCCGGCTGCCCTGGCACTGAGCGGCGGGCGTCCCACTCGCACACATCGGTGAGACGTTCGCATATCTGATGAGACGGCTGTGTCTCATGTGCGTTACTCTTGTCTCATGGCCGTCGACCGTGAACACGTGCTGCGCAGCGCAGCCGCCCTGCTCACCCGCAAATCCACCGCCACCATGGACGAGGTCGCCAAGGCGGCCGGGATCAGCCGCGCCACCCTGCACCGCCAGTTCGCGGGCCGGGACGCGCTCGTGCGCGCGCTGGAGTCACTCGGCATCGCCGAGTGCGAGGCGGCTCTGGACGCCGCGCGTCTCGACGAGGGCACCGCTCAGGAGGCCGTGAGCCGCCTGGTCAAGGAGCTCGAGACGGCGGCAGGCCTGCTCGCCTTCCTCTACACCGAGAACCAGCTCTTCGAGGGCGACGGACAGAACGAGGGCTGGGCCCGGCTCGACGCCCGGATCGCCGCGCTGTTCCGGCGCGGCCAGGACAGCGGCGAGTTCCGCATCGACCTCACCCCGGCCTGGCTCACCGAGGCGCTCTACGGACTCATGGCCTCGGCGGCCTGGGCCGTGGCCGAGGGCCGGGTCGCCGCCAAGGACTTCCACCACATGATCGCCGAGCTGCTGCTCGGCGGCGCCCTACGGAGAGAGGAACCATGACCAGCACCCTGCAGCCGGCGTGCACGGCGGAGGCGGAGAAGCGTCCGGGCCGCTGGCTCGCGCTCTGCGTCCTCGTCCTGGCCGTGCTGCTGGTGGCCGTCGACGCGACCGTCCTCGGCCTGGCCACCCCGTACATCAGCGAGGACCTGAGGCCCTCGGGCACCCAGCTCCTGTGGATCGGCGACGTCTACTCCTTCGTCATCGCCGGACTGCTCGTCTCCATGGGCAGCCTGGGCGACCGCATCGGCCGCAAGAGGCTGCTGCTCGTCGGTGCCACGGTGTTCGGCCTGATATCGGTGCTCAACGCCTACGCCACGACACCGGAGACGATGATCCTGGCGCGGGCGCTCCTCGGAGTCGCCGGCGCGACCCTGATGCCCGCCACGCTGGCCCTGATCCGCAACCTCTTCCACGACCCGCGCGAGCGCAGCCTCGCCGTCGGCATCTGGGGCGCGACGGCCTCCGCCGGTACGGCGGTCGGCCCCGTCGTCGGCGGGTTCCTGCTCGAACACTTCTGGTGGGGCTCCGTCTTCCTCATCAACCTGCCGGTGATGGTCGTCCTCGTCCTCGTCGGCATCAAGCTGCTGCCCGAGTCGAGGAACCCGGACCACGGGCCCTGGGACCTGTCCAGCGTCGTCCTCTCGCTCGTCGGCGTGATCGGCGTCGTCTACGCCGTCAAGGAGGCCGCCGCGCACGGGCTGTCCACGGAGTCGGCCGCCGCGGGCCTGCTGGGCGCCGCCGCCCTCCACCGGTTCGTGCGCCGCCAGCTCACGTTGCCCACACCGCTGCTGGACGTCAGGCTGTTCCGCAACCGCGGCTTCTCGGGAGCCGTGCTCGCCGACCTGCTGACCGTCCTCGGCATGTCGGGGCTCGTCTTCTTCCTCTCCCAGTACCTGCAACTCGTGCAGGGCAGGGGTCCGTTCGAGGCCGGGCTCGCCGAGATCCCGGCCGCCGTGGGCGCGGTCGCGGCCGGTCTGGTCGCGGGCAGCGTCGCCCGGCGCTTCTCGGTGCGCGCGGTGGTCTCCGGCGGTCTCGCCGCGGTGGGCCTCGCGCTGGGCTCGCTGACCCTGCTGAGCCAGTGGACCGGCTATCCGCTGCTGGGCGCCGCCCTGCTGGTGGTCGGAGTCGGTGCGGGCTTCTCCTTCACCGTCACCGCCGACGTCATCCTCTCCAGCGTCCCGAAGGAGGAGGCGGGTGCCGCCTCCGCGGTCTCCGAGACGGCGTACGAGCTCGGCGCCGCACTGGGCATCGCCCTGCTCGGCTCCATCGTGACGAGCGTCTACGCCGGCTTCGCGGGTCCCGCGGGCACACCGGCCGCGGCTCACGAATCGCTCGGCGGCGCCGTCGAGTCGGCCGCGGAGCTGCCGGCCGACGCCGCGGCGGCACTGATGGACTCGGCCCGTACCGCGTTCGTCGACGGCCTCGCGATCGCGGCGGGCGCCGGAGCGCTGGTGCTGCTCGCCACGGCGGTGGCCGCGTGGTTCCTGCTGCGCGGGCAGAAGCTGGAGGCGTGACCGTACGAAACGGGTGAGCCCCGCCCGGCAGTCGCCGGTCGGGGCTCACCCGTGAGAATCGC
The DNA here is from genome assembly GCF_000424945.1 of Streptomyces sp. 142MFCol3.1. Classification (NCBI taxonomy): domain Bacteria; kingdom Bacillati; phylum Actinomycetota; class Actinomycetes; order Kitasatosporales; family Streptomycetaceae; genus Streptomyces; species Streptomyces sp. 142MFCol3.1. The sequence goes on along the minus strand of NZ_AUKV01000011.1, from coordinate 71,071 downwards.
GGTGCCTCGTGCGAGGCGTCAGGCGGCCTTCGCCTTCGTGGCGTACATGTCCACGTACTCCTGGCCGGACAGCCGCATGACCTCGGTCATCACGGAGTCGGTCACCGCCCGCAGGACGTAGCGGTCGCGGTCCATGCCCTCGTACCGGGAGAACTCCATGGCCTCGCCGAAGCGGACCGTGACCCGTCCGGGGCGCGGGATGCCGGCGCCGCCCGGCTGGATCTTGTCGGTGCCGATGATGGCGAAGGGGACGACGGGAGCACCGGTCATCAGGGTCAGACGTGCGATGCCCGTGCGTCCCCGGTAGAGCCGACCGTCGGGGGAGCGGGTGCCCTCCGGGTAGATGCTGAAGACCTTGCCCTCCTCCAGCACGCGGCGGCCGGTCATCAGCGCCGCCACACCGCCGCGGCCACCGTCCCGGTCGACCGGGATCATGCCGACGCCGGTGAAGAACCAGGCCATCACCTTGCCCTTGATGCCCTTGCCGGTGACGTACTCGTCCTTGCCGATGAAGAAGACCTGGCGGTCGCAGAACAGCGGCATGATCATCGAGTCGATGAACGTGAGGTGGTTGCCGGCCAGGATCACGGGGCCGTCGCCCGGGATGTTCTCCACGCCTTCCACCCGTGGGCGGAACATCAGGCGCATGATCGGTCCGAGCACTGCCTTGATGAGCGCGAAGCGGGACAACGGGCCCTCCGGTGTCAAGGGATCGGTATGAAGTCTGTGCAGGTGAGGACGATACTCGCGGCCCCCCGGTGATTGCACATCGGGTTCACCGAGTGGATACGCACTGTTGACGCCTGTTTACCTGCGGTGCCGCCTCAACGGGCGGCTGTCACGCGGTCGACATGATGTGACGGACATCGCGCGTCGCGGCGGCGAACGAGTGAACGTGTCGCGGTCGGCCGTCCTCCGCCACTGCCTTCCCGCCTACCCACCGCTGCCGCGATGAAGCCGACGGACCGTCATCTTCCGCATCCCGTACGACATCCAGGGTCACCCACGTGTTCGACCGCAGGCCTCCCTCCGGTCACACCGCGGCACCTACGATCGTCCCGCTTTCGACAGGCGGGGGCCCTACAGCGGGAGGAGCGCTCATGGTGGCGCAGGAGTCGGACGGACAGGGACGGGGCACGGCGCGGCGCGCGCTGCTCGGTGCGGCGGTGCTCGGGGCGGGTGGAGCCGTCCTCGGTGCGACGGGAACGGCGAGAGCGGACGGGCGGCAGGGCTCGGGCGGCTACCGTAGCCTGCCCAAACCGACCGTCATCGGACATCGCGGGGCGAGTGGTTACCGGCCGGAGCACACCTTCGGCTCGTACCAGCTGGCCCTCGACATGGGAGCCGACGTCGTCGAGGCGGGCGACCTGGTGCCCACCAAGGACGGCCACCTGGTGTGCCGGCACGAACCGGAGATCGGCGGGACCACGGACGTCGCGGCACACCCCGAGTTCGCCGGCCGCAGGACCACGAAGACGCTCGACGGCGTCGCCACCACCGGCTGGTTCACCGAGGACTTCACCCTCGCCGAGCTGAAGACGCTGCGGGCCGTCGAGCGCATTCCCGCCAACCGTCCGCACAACACGCTCTACGACGGCCGCTGGGAGATACCGACCTTCGAGGAGGTGCTCCGCTGGCAGGACGAGCAGACCCGCAAGCGCGGCAAGCAGGTCTGGATCTACCCCGAGACCAAGCACCCCACCTACTTCCGCAAACTCGGTCTCGGGCTGGAGGAGCGGGTCGCCAAGCTGCTGCGCAAGTACGGCAAGGACGGGAGGAACGCGCCGGTCATCCTCCAGTCCTTCGAGCCGAGCAGCATGCAGCGGCTGAACAAGCTGGTGGACAACCCGCTCGTCGTGCTGCTGTCCGGCGCGAGCAGCCGTCCCTGGGACTTCGTCGAGGCGGGCGACCCGCGCACGGTCGCCGACCTGGTCAGGCCCGAGGGCCTGAAGTGGATCGCCTCGTACGCGCAGGGCATCGGCCCCACGCTCGACCTGGTCATCCCCAAGGACGCGAGCGGCAACCTCACCACGCCGACCACGCTCGTCGCCGACGCGCACGAGGCGGGCCTGATCCTGCACCCCTACACCATGCGCAACGAGAACCCCTTCCTCCCCGCGAGCTTCCGGAAGGGCACCGACCCGACCGCCTACGGCGACGCGTTCGGGGCCTTCAGGACGTACTTCGAGACGGGCATCGACGGCGTCTTCTCCGACAACGCGGACACCGCGCTGCTGGCCCGCGCCGACTTCGTCAACGGATGACCCGGCCACCCCGGATGGGGTGACAGACGGCCGCCCCGGCAACTTGACGCCGGGGCGGCCGCGTCGTGCCGCACATGACCCACGAGATGGTTTCCACCCTGCGCCCGCTCCTCGCCGCCGAGGCCTCGGCCGAGGCGTACGCCTGTGGCGCCGAGCAGGGAGACCTCGAACAGGCCGTCTGGCTCCGCCTGCTGGAGCGCCTCGACGCGGGCGGTCCGCCCGAGGACCCGCAGGGCTGGCTGCGCCGCGCCGTGCGCTCCGAGGCCCGCCGCAGCCGCCGCACCGCCCGTGTCGAACAGCCCTACGCCGCCGAGCCCGCGGACCTCGGCGGGCCCGGGCCCGAGCAGCAGGCGATGACGTCCGAACGGCGGCGCGCGCTGCACGACGCCGTGCGCCGGCTGCCGGGCCGCTGCCCGGGGCTCATGGCGGCGCTGCTCTCGCCGAAAGACCTCACATACCGGGAGATCGCGGGGGAGTTGGGTATCTCACAGGGCAGTCTGGGGCCGGAACGTTCCAGATGCCTGGGATGTCTGCGGCGATTGCTGACGGTGGAGGTTGCGGGTCGCTGACGGCGGGGATAGGAGTGAGGGACTACCGGTGGAACAGGTGAGCGGGAGGCATGCACACATGGGCATGAGCGTGACCATCTCGGCGGCGACCGAAGAGGACGCCGAACAGATCCTCAAGCTGCAGTACCTCTGCTACCAGAGCGAGGCCGAGCTCTACGGCGACTACGGAATCGAGCCGCTCACCCAGCCGCTCGACTCCCTCAGGGCGGAACTCGGCAGTGGCACCGTCCTCGTGGCGCGGCTCGGGGCGGAGGTGGTGGCCTCGGTCCGCGGCGCGGTGGACGAGGACGGCACGGCCCGCATCAACAAGCTCATCGTCCACCCGCGCATGCAGCGGCACGGGCTCGGCGGACGGCTGCTCGCCGCGATCGAGGCACAGCTCGGCGCGGACGGCACGGCCAAGTCCTTCCAGCTCTTCACCGGGCACCGCAGCGACCGCAATCTGCGCCTGTACCGCAAGCACGGTTACGCGCCCGTCTCCACAGAGCGCGTCGACGAGCGGCTCACGCTGGTGACACTGGCGAAAGGCGCCGACGCGAGCGCGTACGCGACCAGCGCCTGACCGGCTCCGGGCCCCGGTCGCCGACCGGGGCCATCGCGGCCCGACCCGCGGACGGATGGGTGTCACCGCGACTCGGGCCGGCGAGAGGCCGGCTCTCCGGTGCGCCCGACTCCCGCCGTGGGGCGGCCTGTCGGACTCGGTGGCCTGCCGGTCCAGCGGTCAGGCCTGTTCGGCGGTCAGGCCGGCCGTGCCGTCGCGCGGGCCTTGCGCAGCCAGTACATCGCCGAGAGCGGCAGCAGCACCGGGATGAACAGGTAGCCCATCCCGTAGTCCGACCACACCGTGGCGTCGGGGAAGGCGGAGGGTTCCACCAGCGTCCAGGTCCCCACGATCAGCACGCCCGCGAGCTCGGCGGCGCAGCACACCAGCGCCGCCCTGCGGGCCGTCTCGCCACCGCGCACCAGCGAGTACGTGATGAAGCCGTACACGACACCCGCCACCGCGGACAGCGAGTAGGCGAGCGGAGCCTTGTCGAACTCCGTGGAGATCTGCACGGCGGACCGCGAGACGGCGCCGACGACCATCACTGCGTACAGCCACAAAAGCAGCATCCCGGGGCCGCTGATGAGCCGTGTCCGCTTCTTCGGCGTCCCGTCCGGCACGCCTGTCCCGCCGGGCACGATGCCGTTCTCGTCCGTGGCCGTCATCTCAGCCTCCCCAGATGTCATAGAGCCGCACCTCGAGGACGGCGAGGACCACTCCGCCGGCCGCCACCGTGACCGAACCCCAGCGGGTGCGCTCGGCGAGCGACATGAAGCCCGTGGCCGGAATGCACGCGAAGGCGCCGAGCAGGTACGCCACGAAGATCGTCGTGCCCTGCTCCGGCTTCTCGCCGCGTGCCAGCTGGACGATGCCGATCACCAGCTGGGCCACGGCGAGCAGTGACACCACGGCCATGCCGATGAAGTGCCAGTCCTTGGTGGGCTGATCACGGTAGGCGGCCCAGCCGCACCAGGCGGCGAGCGCGAGCGCGGCGACGGCGGTGGCGACCGTCAGGGCATCAAGCATGCCGTGACCCTATTACGGGCCAAAAGGCCCGATGCGCTCGCCCCCGGGGTGCCCCGTAGGGTCGACGGCATGAAGATCCATGCAGATGCCCTCCTGTTCGACAACGACGGAACGCTCGTCTCATCCCTCGAGTCGGTGAACCGCTGCTGGACGCGATGGGCGACGGAGTACGGCATCACGGCTGACGACTTCGCCCGGATCGAGCTGCACGGTCGCCCCGCCGTCGAGATAGTCGCCGACCTGCTGCCCGCCGACATCGTGCCCGAGGCCCTCGCGCGCATCGAACAGCTGGAGGTCGAGGACGTGCCCGGCGGGGTCGTGGCGCTGCCCGGCACCCTCGCGCTGCTCGACGCGCTGCCCGCCGAGCGCTGGGCCGTGGTCACCTCGGCCACCCGCCGGCTGGCCGAGGCCCGGCTCGAAGAGGTCGGCATCCGCCCCAAGACGATGATCGCCGCCGACGACATCACCCGCGGCAAGCCCGACCCCGAGCCCTACCTCCTCGCGGCCCGTGAGCTGGGCGTCGACCCGGCGCGCTGCGTCGTCCTCGAGGACGCCCCGGCCGGTCTCCAGGCAGGCCGCGCGGCCGGAATGACCACAGTGGCATTGACCACAACGCACCACCGCCACGAGCTGGACGCCGACCTGGTGGTCGGGGACCTCTCCGCCTTGTCCGTACTGGTCACCGACCACGGCGTGGAGATCTCCGCCTGACACGACAGCGTGTCCACCGCTGTCCGCTATTCGGACAGCGGTGGCAGGCCCCGCCTGTGGGTCTGCTTTACTTGCACCCATGACCACGACGAGCAGCCGCATCCTTGCGACCGAGGCGACCATGACGCCCGGTGCTCGTCGTATGTGTCGAATGTGCGCCTTCTAGAGGGCCCCCGCACCACCGCCTGGTCTCGCGCCCCGAAGCGAGACCGCCGCGCCCTGTCCGTACCGCGTACGTGACTCCGGCTGCCCCGCGCACACGTTCTCCTTCCGGTTCCTTCGCCATCGCGAGAACCGTGCCGCGTTCCCGACCGCATGCACCCGTGCCCGGCGCACACCCACGCCCTGCACTCGACAGTGACGGAAACCCAGTGATCACGACAACGGGCCTCACCAAGGTCTACCGATCGCGCGGCCGAGAGGTCATCGCCGTCGACGGCGTCGATCTGCACGTCCGCGAAGGCGAGGTGTACGGCGTCATCGGCCAGTCCGGCGCCGGAAAGTCCTCGCTCATCCGCTGCGTCAACCTCCTGGAGCGCCCCACCTCCGGCACGGTCACCGTCGCCGGACAGGACCTCACCGCACTCGCCGGCCGCGGCCCCCGCGCCGGCAAGGAACTGCGCCAGGCCCGCAGCGGCATCGGCATGGTCTTCCAGCACTTCAACCTGCTGTCCTCGCGCACCGTCCAGGACAACATCGAGCTGCCGCTCGAGATCCTCGGCGTCTTCGGCAGGGAACGCAGCCGCAAGGCCCTCGAACTCCTCGACCTGGTCGGCCTCTCCGACAAGGCCAAGGCCTACCCGGCGCAGCTCTCCGGCGGCCAGAAACAGCGCGTCGGCATCGCCCGTGCCCTCGCCGGCGACCCCAAGGTGCTCCTGTCCGACGAGGCGACCAGCGCCCTCGACCCGGAGACCACCCGCTCCATCCTCCAGTTGCTGCGCGACCTGAACCGGCAGCTGGGTCTGACCGTCCTGCTCATCACCCACGAGATGGACGTCGTCAAGAGCATCTGCGACTCCGCCGCGCTCATGGACAAGGGCAGGATCGTCGAGTCCGGGACCGTCGGCGAACTGCTCGCCACGCCCGGCTCCGAGCTCGCCTCCGCGCTCTTCCCGGTCAGCGGCGACGCCTCCGGCGACGACCGCACCGTCGTCGACGTCACGTTCCACGGCGAGTCGGCCACCCAGCCCGTCGTCTCGCAGCTCGCCCGCACGTACAACATCGACATCTCGATCCTCGGCGCCGCGATGGACACCGTCGGCGGCAAGCAGGTCGGCCGCATGCGCATCGAACTGCCCGGCCGCTACGAGGACAACGTCGTACCGATCGGCTTCCTCCGCGAGCAGGGCCTGCAGATCGACGTCCTGGGCCAGGAGCCCGTACTGGTCGAGGAAGGTGCCAAGTGACCTGGTCCGAGATGCAGCCGCTGCTGTCCCAGGCGTGCTGGGACACGCTCTACATGGTCGGCTGGTCCACGCTGATCGCCGTCCTCGCCGGCCTTCCGCTGGGTGTCCTGCTGGTCCTCACGGACCGCGGCGGCCTGGTGCAGAACACCGTGGTGAACAAGGTCATCGGGCAGGTCGTGAACATCGTCCGCTCGATGCCCTTCATCATCCTGATGGTCGCTCTGATGTCCTTCACCCGCTGGATCGTCGGTACGACCATCGGCCGCGAGGCCGCCATCGTGCCGCTCGCCGTCGGCGCCGTCCCGTTCTTCGCGCGGCTCGTCGAGACGTCCGTGCGTGAGGTCGACGGCGGTCTGGTCGAAGCCGTGCAGTCGATGGGCGGCAACACCTGGACCGTCGTCCGCAAGGTGCTCGTTCCCGAGTCCCTGCCGTCGCTGATCTCCGCCACCACGACCACGGTCGTCGCCATCATCGGCTACTCCGCGATGGCCGGCACCGTCGGCGCGGGCGGCCTCGGCGACCTCGCGATCCGCTACGGCTACCAGCGCTTCGAGTCCGAACTGATGTGGCTCATCGTGGCCGTCCTCGCCGTCGTCATCGCCGTCATCCAGTTCGCCGGCGACTCCGGCGCGCGCGTCCTGCACCGCCGCGCGGGCAAGGGCGGCGAGCCGCTCCGCTTCCGCGTCCTCGCCGGATTCCTGCCCGGCGGCCCGGCCGGCGCCACTCCCACCAAGACCCGCTGAGCACGCGGCTTCCCGCCCCACCCGGCGGCCCGGCCGGCGCATCCCGGCCAGGAGCCGCCGAAACCCCGACTCCCCGTCCCACCCGGCGGGTTGCACCACCCATGGAGAAAGGCACTTTTCGTGCGTAACATCACCAAGATCACCGCGGCTGTCCTCGCCACCGGCGCCCTCACCCTGGGCCTGACCGCCTGCGGCTCGGACAAGGCCGACACCAAGGCCAAGGCGTCCGATCCCCTCGTCGTCGCGGCCACCCCCGTGCCGCACGCCGAGATCCTCGAGTACGTCAAGGACCACCTGGCGAAGAAGGCCGGCCTCAAGCTGGAGGTCAAGGAGTTCACCGACTACGTCACGCCGAACACGGCGACCGAGGACGGGTCAGTGGACGCCAACTACTTCCAGACCCAGCCGTACCTGGAAGACTTCAACAAGAAGAACGGCACGCACCTCGCCTCGGTCGCCACGGTCCACCTGGAGCCCCTCGGCCTCTACTCCGAGAAGGTCGAGAAGGCCGGCGACCTGAAGAAGGGCGGCACCGTCGCCCTCCCGAACGACGCCGACAACGAAGCGCGAGCCCTCCGCTTCCTCGCGGCCGGCGGCATCATCACGCTCAAGAGCGGCTCGGAGGGCACCGCGACCCCGCAGGACATCGCGAAGAACCCGAAGGACCTTCAGTTCAAGGAGATCGAGGCGGCCCAGACGCCGCGCTCCCTGAAGGACGTCGACGCCGCGGTGATCAACGGCAACTACGCCATCGGCGCCGGTCTCTCGCCCGCCAAGGACGCCCTCGTCCTGGAGTCCACGAAGAACAACGCGTACAACAACGTCCTCGCCGTGAAGCAGGGCAACGAGAAGGACCCGCGCGTCGAGAAGCTGGCCAGGCTCCTCACCTCGCCCGAGGTCAAGAAGTTCATCGAGGACAAGTACGCCGGTTCCGTCCTGCCGTCGTTCTAGTCGTCCCGCACGGCCACCGAGCCACGGGGACGGCCCCTGAGCCGTCCCCGTCGTCCGGCACCTCCGTCACCGCACGGGGTCCGCTCCCCGCCCGGGGTGGACCCCGTGGTGCGGTTCGGTGCTTTCATGCTGCATGCTGGGCAGTTCAGCAGGCCCGGCGGTTTTGAAGGCCCGAAGTTCCCGACGGTTACGGAGCGGCGCATGACGAGCACCTTCCCCAGCATCTCCATCAGCACGGAGCGGTTGGTGCTGCGTCCCCTCGACGAGGACGACGTCCCCGCGCTGGCCGAGATGATGAACGACGAGCAGGTCGCGGCCTGGACCGACGTGCCACAGCCCTTCAGTGAGGACGGGGCCCGCAACTGGGTCACCGAGTACGCGCCGGACGAGCGCGCCGCGGGCCGTGGCCTCGACCTCGCCGTCACCGAGTTCCTCACCCAGCGCCTCGTCGGACTAGTCCAGCTCGGCAAGACGAACTGGCACATCCGCTCCACCGAGCTGTCGTACATCATCGCCCCCTGGGCCCGCGGCGAGGGCTACGCCTCCGAGGCGGCGCTCGCCACCGCCCAATGGCTGTTCAGCGACCAGAAGTTCGAGCGCATCGAGATCCGCACCGCGGCCGACAACACCGCCTCCCAGCAGGTCGCCCAGAAGATCGGCTGCATCAGCGAGGGCGTCCTGCGCAACGCCTGCATAGTGCACGTGCGGACGGACGACGGCTGGGCCGACGTCCGTAGCGACTTCATCGTGTGGAGCCTGCTGCCGGAGGACCTCGAAGGCGTGGCCGATCAGCTCGCCGACGCCGACGGATTCACGTCGTTCTCCGACTGGAACTGACACCGGCCCCGGACCGCGGGACCGCTCCCACCGGCCCGGACCCTCGCGGCGCCGGCGGAGGAGCACCAGGTACTCTCACGGAGCCCGCCCTCGGGCTGCCCGACTGCCTGCGAAGACCCTCTGGAGACTGACGACGATGGCCGACCGGGTCACGGTGATCGGCTGGGACGGCTCGCCGCTGACAGCCGCGGCGCGCTCCGCCCTCGGCGCCGCGACGCTGGTGGCCGGCGCGGCCCACCATCTGGCGCTGCCCGAAGTCCCCGGGGCCGCCGAGCGCATCCGCCTCGGCAGCGTCGCCCTGGCCGCCCGCCGGATCGCGAACCACCGGGGCACCGCCGTGGTCCTCGCCGACGGCGACCCGGGCTTCTTCGGCGTCGTACGGACCCTGCGGGCCCCCGAGTTCGGCCTGGAGGTCGAAGTGGTGCCCGCCGTCTCCTCGGTGGCCGCCGCATTCGCGCGGGCCGGCATGCCCTGGGACGACGCTCAGGTGGTCGTCGCACACCCTCGCACCCTGCGACGCGCGGTGAATGTGTGTCGAGCCCACACCAAGGTCGCCGTACTCACCTCGCCGGGCGCCGGGCCCGCCGAACTCGGCCTGCTCCTCGAAGGAGTGCACCGCACCTTCGTCATCTGCGAGGAACTCGGCACCGCCCGCGAACAGGTGACGATCCTGACCTCGGACAAGGCCGCCGACCACACCTGGCGCGACCCCAATGTCGTCATCGTCATCGGCGGCTTCGTGGCCGCGGCCGAGGACGGCGGCTGGATCGCCGGACGCGACCCCGCCCAGGGACTGCGCGGCTGGGGACTGCCCGCCGCGGCGTACGGCGGCGCGCTCGGCGAAGGCGAAACGGATCTGCTCCGTGCCGCCCAACTCGCCCGTCTGGGACCGCGCGTCGGCGACCTCGTCTGGGACATCGGCTCCGGCAGCGGAGCCTTCGCCACCGAGGCCGCGCGCACCGGCGCCGCCGTCATCGCGGTCGACCGCAGTCCGGGCGCCTGCGCGCGCACCGAGGGTTCCGCCCGCCGTTTCGGCGTCCAGATGCAGATCGTGCACGGGACCGCCCCGCACGTCCTGGAGAACCTTCCCGAACCCGACGTAGTACGCGTCGGTGGCGGGGGAGCGGCGGTCGTCTCGGCGGTCGCCGACCGGCGTCCCCAGTGCATCGTGACGCACGCCGCGACCCGTGACGACGCCGAACTCGTCGGCCGGAATCTGACCGAACACGGATACGAGGTCGAGTGCGCGCTCATCCAGTCCGTCGAACTCGACACGAGGGCCTGGACGGAGAAGGAACGGAGCGTCGCGTTCCTGCTCAGCGGCCGTCTGCCGGATCGCGCCCCGTGATCCTGTTGTCGTACTGCGCGCGGTAGGCTGGCCGATCGTTGTACCGCTCCCGGGTGATCAGCCTTTCGTAGGCCAATGTCCGGAAAACGCGCCCGTTTTGAGGCGTGTGTGGTACGGCAGAGCCGGAGGGCGCGCAACGTGGCGCAGTCCACAGCGGGCACTCGCGGATCACGCTGTCGCGAGGGCGGAACGACCGGGACAATGCCAGTTAATGGCTTTGTCGTCTTTGTTGGCCGGTCGTTCGTGCCGCTGGGCACGCACGCTCGTTCTTCACTGTGGGGCGGTCGGTGCGCCGTTCCGGGCGAGCTGGACTTGGAAGCACTAACCGATGGGCGAGGGGTACGCATGACCGACACCGGCCAGGTCCCGGGCGACGGGCTGCCGGAGAGCGCAGGCATGGTGGAGCAGCCGGGCGTCTCCGCGCCGGGCGCGTACACCTACCTCGACCCCTCCGAGACCCCCGCCGAGGACGACGACCTGCTCCTGATGCCGGGAGCGCAGGGCGCGTGGGGCAACGAAGTGGCGCCCCCGGCGCCGATGCCCTTCGTTCACGAACCCGGCCCGCACGAGGCCTCCGGCCGGGACAGCGGCGCGGTCGACCTCGGGGCCGTCCGCGCGCAGGAGCCGGGGTCCGCCCCGCAGCCGGTGACCCCGCGCCGCCCGCTGCACCTCGGACCACCCACCCCGGACGTCTCCGCGAGCCCGGTGCGCTCGCTGGCCGACCGCGGCCCCGCGGGTTCGCCGGTGAACCCCATGGCCGCCTCCGCTCCCGCGCCGCCCGTCCGGCACGCCGGTCCGCCGACGGCCGGGCCCGAGTACCTCGACGTCCCGCAATTGGGCGAGACCCCGCCGCAGGGCGCGGTGCCGTGGGGCGCTCCGCCGGTGGCCCCGGAGGCGGGTGCCGCTGAAACGGCCGTCCCGGAGGCGGCGCGGATGCCGTTCCCGGAGTCCGTGCCGGGCACCGGGACGCCCCAGGCCCCGCAGGCCGCAGAAGGCATCCCGGCGCCAGGGTTCGACCAGGCCCCCGAGGTCCGGATCCCGGCTCAGGACCAGGTCCCGGAGGCCGCCGAGGCTCCCGTGCCGGACGCCGTCGAGGTGCCCGTCCGGATCCAGGACCCGGACGTCGTCCAGGCCGCGGACGGTGCGCCGGTCGCCCAGAACCTGCCGGACGCGCAGGGACCCGCCGCCGACGGGCCGCAGGACCCGCACATGCCGCCGCCGGCCCCGGAGACGCACCACGCCGAGGACGCCTCGGCCCCGCAGGACCCGCGTGTCGCCCACGACCCGCGTGTCGCGCAGGCTCCCGAGCCGATGACCTTCACGGACGCTCCGCTCCTCCCGCCGGTGCCGCAGGAGACGGGGCACACCGCGGGCGTCCACATCGCCGTGCACGGCGTGCTTCCGTCCGAGGGCGAGCACTTCACCCCCGCCCAGGGCGCCCCCGTCCAGGACTTCGCACCCGCCGACGCGGTGCACCAGGCGTCGCCGCAGGACCAGGACCAGGCTCCGGTGGCCGAGCCGGTGGCCCAGGCCGACCAGCCGGGGGCTCCCGCACTTCACGACCCGGAACAGGCCGTCCAGTACGCGGACGTCGCCCACGCCGAGGCCGCGCAGACGTTCCCGGCGGCTGTCGCGCACGCCCCCGAGGCCGTGCAGCACGCGCTCTCCGCCGACACCTCGCACGGGCAGCCGGTCCCCGGCCTCGAAGCCGTCGCGGCCCAGCGGTTCGAGGACCCCGCCGCTTTCGCGCAGGCCGAGCCCGCCGAGTCGCTGCACGGCGTCCCGGTGGGTGTGGCCGCCCACGGGCAGATCCCCCGGGCGTCGGCCGGCCGGCCGCAGGGAGAGCCGTACCTCTCCGGCGAGAGCGCCGGTGGCGCCGGTCTCCCGGTCGGCACCCCGCCGGAGGCCCAGGAGGACCACACGCTCGGCCAGTTCGTGCCCGTGGAGGGCACCGTGCCGACGACCCCGCACCTGGCCCCGACCCCGCCGCACGCCATGACCGTGCCGCCGCTCCCCGAGGAGGAGCAGCCCGCGGCCGAGGAACCGGCCGACGAGATGATCGTGGTCGCGCCCGCGCCCACGCCGGTGGAGGAATCCGCCGCAGACCCCGCCGAGGCCACCGCCGTCGAGCCGGAGACCGTCGCTCCGGTCGTCGTCCCCGCGCCCCGCGAGGGCGAACCCGAGACCGGGGCCGACGCCCCGGCCGAGGCGCCCGCCGCCGAACCCGAGCCGCTCGCCGCGGACCCGGAGCCCGTAGTCGCACAGCAAGCGGATGACCTGGACACGCAGGTCGCCGATCAGGAAGAGAGCACGGCCGCAGTGGAAGACGTACGAGAGTCCACCGGCCCGGCGGCCCCCGGCTACGACGACGCCGAGCGCGAGGCGGTGCTCCGCGTGATGCGCGAACGCCGCGACATCCGCAACGGCTTCCGCAGCGACCCCATCCCGCACGACGTGCTGCTGCGCGTCCTGGAGGCCGCGCACACCGCACCCTCCGTCGGCCACTCCCAGCCGTGGGACTTCGTCGTCATCCGCTCCGCGGACACCCGGCGCGCGATGCACGAACTGGCGGCCCGTCAGCGCGAGGCGTACGCGAAGTCGCTGCCCAAGGGGCGCGCCAAGCAGTTCAAGGAACTCAAGATCGAGGCCATCCTCGACACCCCGGTGAACATCGTCGTCACCGCCGACCCGACCCGCGGCGGCCGCCACACCCTGGGCCGCCACACGCAGCCGCAGATGGCCCCGTACTCCTCCGCGCTCGCGGTCGAGAACCTCTGGCTCGCCGCCCGCGCCGAGGGCCTCGGCGTCGGCTGGGTCAGCTTCTTCGACGAGCGTGAGATGGTCCGCGCCCTCGGCCTGCCGGAGCACCTCGAAGTCGTCGCCTACCTGTGCGTCGGCTACGTCGACGAGTTCCCGGACGAGCCCGAGCTGATGCAGGCCGGATGGTCCAAGCGCCGCCCGCTGTCCTGGGTCGTGCACGAGGAGACCTACGGCCGTCGCGCGCTGCCCGGCGAGGAGCCGCACGACCTGCTCGCCGAGACCGTCTCCAACATCCGCCCCCTGGACGCCAAGGCGCTCGGCGAGGCGTGGGAGCGCCAGAAGCGGATGACCAAGCCCGCGGGTGCGCTCGGCATGCTGGAGATCATCTCCGCGCAGCTGTCGGGCCTGTCCCGGATGTGCCCGCCGCCCATCCCGGAGCCGGCCGCCGTCGCCATCTTCGCGGGCGACCACGGCGTGCACGCCCAGGGCGTCACCCCCTGGCCGCAGGAGGTCACGGGGCAGATGGTGGCCAACTTCCTGGGTGGCGGAGCCGTCTGCAACGCGTTCGCCAACCAGGTGGGCGCCGAGGTCTGCGTCATCGACGTGGGCGTCGCCTCCGACCTGCCGGCCACGCCGGGCCTGCTGCCCCGCAAGGTCCGTGCCGGCACCGCCGACATGACGACGGGCCCGGCGATGACCCGCGAGGAGGTCGTCGCCGCCATCGAGGTGGGTATCGAGACGGCCCGCGACCTGGTGGCGGCCGGCAACAAGGCGCTGCTCACCGGTGAGATGGGCATCGCCAACACCACCGCGTCCGCCGCCCTCATCTCGGTGTTCACGGACACCGACCCCTCCGAGGTGACCGGCCGCGGCACCGGCATCAACGACGAGACCCTGGCCCGCAAGACCGAGGTCGTGCGCCGCGCCATCGAGCTCCATCAGCCGGACCCGGCCGACCCCATCGGTGTGCTCGCGGCCCTCGGCGGCCTCGAACACGCCGCGATGGTCGGGCTGCTCCTCGGCGGCGCGTCCCTGCGCACGCCGGTGATCCTGGACGGCGTCAGCGCCGGCGCCGCCGCCCTGGTGGCCCGCGCCGTCGCCCCCGAGGTCCTCGCCGCCTGCATCGCGGGTCACCGCAGCGCCGAGCCGGGCCATGTGGCCGCCCTGAACAAGCTGGGCCTGCGCCCGCTGGTCGACCTGGATCTGCGCCTCGGCGAGGGCACCGGCGCCCTGCTCGCCCTGCCGGTCGTGCAGAGCGCGGCGCGCGCGATGCACGAAGTGGCGACGTTCGACTCCGCGGGAGTAACTGAGAAGTAGGCGATCGGCGGTGCTGTCCGGGCGCTTCGCGCGAAGCGCCCGGACAGCACCACGCGCCCGTCCGCACCTGCGGAGCCCCGGGCGCGGTCCCGCGGTCCGGGAGGGACGGTCCGGCGCGTGAAAAATCCCACCCGGCCCCGCCGCTCACCGGCCCGCACCATAAAATCCGCACGTCAGGGGCCACTCCAACGCCGCAGCGGCCTCACCCCGCACGCCCTGCACGAGGAGTCGCACCTCCCATGGCCGAACACCCCGCCTACCCCGTAGGCCTCCGCCTCGCCGGCCGCCGCGTAGTCGTCCTCGGCGGCGGTCAGGTGGCCCAACGCCGTCTCCCGGCGCTCATCGCGGCAGGCGCGGACATCCACCTCGTGTCCCCGCGGGCGACCCCGTCCGTCGAGGCGATGGCCGACGCGGGCGAGATCGCGTGGACGCGGCGACCGTACGAGGACGGCGACCTCGCCGACGCCTGGTACGCGCTGATCGCCACGAGCGACCACCGGGCGAACACGGCCGCGTCGGCCGAGGCCGAGCGGCACCGTGTGTGGTGCGTCCGCTCGGACGACGCGGACGCGGCGACCGCCTGGACCCCGGCGACGGGTCACAGCGAAGGCGTCACGGTCGCCGTCCTCACGACGGACGCCCGGGGCCGCGACCCGCGCCGCACCGCCGCGATCCGGGACGCCGTGGTCGAGGGCCTGCGCGACGGCACCCTGGTCGCGCCGCACCACCGGACCCGCACACCGGGCGTGGCCCTGGTCGGCGGCGGCCCCGGCGACCCGGACCTGATCACCGTCCGCGGCCGTCGGCTGCTCGCCGAGGCCGATGTGGTCATCGCGGACCGGCTCGGCCCCCGCGACCTGCTCGCCGAACTTCCGCCGCACGTCGAGGTGATCGACGCGGCGAAGATCCCCTACGGCCGCTACATGGCCCAGGAGGCCATCAACAACGCGCTGATCGAGCACGCCAAGCTGGGCAAGTCCGTGGTCCGGCTCAAGGGTGGCGACCCGTTCGTCTTCGGCCGCGGCATGGAGGAGGCGCAGGCGCTGGCCGAGGAGGGCATCGCCTGCACGGTCGTCCCCGGCATCTCCAGCTCGATCTCGGTGCCGGGCGCGGCCGGCATCCCCGTCACACACCGCGGTGTCGCCCACGAGTTCACCGTGGTCAGCGGGCACGTGGCCCCCGACGACGAGCGCTCCCTGGTCGACTGGCCGTCCCTGGCCAAGCTGACCGGCACCCTTGTGATCCTGATGGGCGTCGACAAGATCGGGCGGATCGCCGAGACCCTCGTCGCGCACGGCAAGCCGGCCGACACCCCCGTCGCCCTGGTCCAGGAGGGCACGACCGCCGCGCAGCGCCGCGTCGACGCGACCCTGGCCACCGTCGCCGAGACCGTCCGCGAGCAGGACGTGAAGCCCCCGGCGGTGATCGTCGTCGGAGAGGTCGTGAACGTGGGCGTGCAGAGCTCCCCGAAGACATCTGAGTAACCACGGGTAACCCGACCCGTTCCCAGCCGTTGGCACCGAACCCAGGACAAGGCAGTATCACCCTGTGGCCGATCTCATCACCGTCGAGAACCCCGACGACCCGCGCCTGAGCGACTACACGGGCCTCACGGACGTGGAGCTGCGCCGCAAGCGCGAACCCGCCGAAGGCCTGTTCATCGCCGAGGGCGAGAAGGTCATCAGACGGGCCAAGGACGCCGGGTACGAGATGCGCTCGATGCTCCTGTCCGCGAAGTGGGTCGACGTCATGCGCGACGTCATCGACGAGCTACCGGCACCCGTGTACGCGGTCAGCCCGGAGCTCGCCGAGCAGGTCACCGGCTACCACGTGCACCGGGGCGCGCTCGCCTCCATGCAGCGCAAGCCGCTGCCGACGGCCGAGGAACTGCTGCGGTCGGCGCGCCGCGTCGTCGTCATGGAATCGGTCAACGACCACACCAACATCGGCGCGATCTTCCGCTCCGCCGCCGCCCTCGGCATGGACGCGGTCCTGCTCTCGCCGGACTGCGCGGACCCGCTGTACCGGCGGTCCGTGAAGGTCTCGATGGGTGCCGTCTTCTCCGTCCCGTACGCACGCCTCGACTCCTGGCCCAAGGGCCTGGAGTCGGTGCGCGACGCGGGCTTCACGCTGCTCGCCCTCACCCCGGACGAGAAGGCCAGGTCCCTCGACGAGGCCGCCCCCCACCGCATGGACCGGGTCGCCCTGATGCTCGGCGCGGAGGGCGACGGCCTGTCCACGAAGGCCCTGATGGCCGCCGACGAGTGGGTCCGCATCCCGATGGCCCACGGCGTCGACTCCCTCAACGTGGGCGCCGCGGCGGCCGTCGCCTTCTACGCGGTGGCCACGGGCCGCCCCCAGGCCTGACGCCCTCGGACCCACCGCACGTTCGCCCCTGACCGTGGTGCGGCCCCCTGTCACTCCAGGACAGCGCGCCGCACCGGTCAGGCGTCCTCGTGGTACCGCTCGGCCGGCGCCCCTCCGGCGGACAGCGCCGGGGGTACCGCCTGCTCCTGCCGTACGTCCTTGCGCCCGGCGTCGCCGTCCAGGCCCCGGGCGGGCCCCTGGCAGCCCTGCGCCGCCGCGATGCCCAGCGCCACGAGCAGGGTCACGACGACGAACACGAACAGCCGCTGGCGCAGCAGCCGCGGGTTGGCGGGCCGCCTGCCGGTGCCGGTGGTCCGGGGCGCGGGGCGCCCGGCACCGCTGCGCGGGGCGGGCCTGGCCCCCGAGCGGCCGGTGTTGCGCGCGGGCGTCGGCCGCGAGCCCGGCCGGGAGCCGCCGTTCGTGCCACCGGTGCGCGGCGGGGGAGTGCCCTGCGTACGGCGCTGGGTGCGCTGCTCGGCGTACTGCTCCGCCAGGCGGCCGGTCGGCCGGTCGGGGTCCGTGCGGGGCGCGGGCGGCCGTGCGTCCGTCATGCCCTGGGCCTCGCGGGCCGCGATCTCCTTGAGCCGCAGGGACAGTTGGAGCGTGCTGGGCCGCTCCTCGGGGTCCTTTGCCAGACAGGCCCTGACCAGCGGGGCCAAGGCGTCCGGGACACCCTGGAGATGGGGCTCCTCGTGCACCACCCGGTAGAGCATCACTTCGGAACTGCCGTGACCGAAGGGTGAGTCGGAGGTCGCGGCGTAGGCCAGGGTGGCGCCCAGCGCGAAGACGTCGGTGGCCGGGGTGACCGCGGCGCCGCGCACCTGTTCGGGGGCGAGGAAGCCGGGGGAGCCGACCGCCGTTCCGACGTGCGTGAGCGTGCTGGCGCCAGTCGCCCAGGCGATGCCGAAGTCGATGATCCGCGGCCCCTTCGGGGACAGCAGGATGTTGGACGGTTTGAGGTCGCGGTGCACGACACCCGCCTCGTGCACGGCGACGAGGCCCTCGGACAGCGCGGCGCCCACGGCGGCGACGTCCGCGGCCGCCATCGGACCTTCCTCGGCGACCTTGTCGTGCAGCGAGGGGCCGGGCACGTACTGGGTGGCGAACCAGGGGCGGTCCGCCTCCAGGTCGGCGGCGACGAGCCGTGCCGTACAGCCGCCCCTGATGCGCCGGGCCGCCGAGACCTCGCGGGCGAAACGCGACCGGAACTCCTGGTCCTCCGCCAGATCCGGCCGGATCACCTTCAGTGCGACCCGCTGGCCACGCCGGTCGGAGCCCAGGTAGACAACGCCCATCCCGCCCGCGCCGAGCCGCCTGTGAAGCCTGAACGAGCCGACGACACGCGGGTCCTCGCGCCTCAGGCGCATCATCGCCATGTCCATCCCCGCTGCCCTGTCCGTTTGACGAGCCACAGCTTACGTTTCCGCGGCCGGGTGCGCGCAGAGGCCGCGCCCTCTCGGCCCGATCGATTGTCAGTGCCGGGTGGGAAACTTGAAGGGTGGTCAGGGAGCTTGCGGACAGCACCGCTTTGGGCTGCCCGTGATCCCAACCATCCGTCGAACAAGGGGGATTGGGTCCGTGAAGGGTGACCGTGTGGAGATAGTCGTGGACGCCGGAGACACGACGCGTACGTACGAGGTGGTGGCGAGCAGGGCGGGCCGCCGGGTGGAGACGGCGGTACGCCGAGGTGTGGTGGAAGTGAGCGAAGTCACCCGAAGCGGATCGGTGGTGCGTACCGCCCGCTTCATGGCGACCCGGGTGCTGGCTCTGGTGGAGCAGCCGGTCCCCAGGGAGGACAGCTCGGAACAGTCGGGGCAGACCGGACGTCCCCTCGGGGAAGACCCTGAGTCCTAGGTCCTCATCTCCACCCTGGGGAGTACACCGCAGGTCATCGCTCATCCTCCGGGAGGCCCGGCAATCGGTACGAAGGCATGACGACCCCTGGGGTGCCGCGCCCCTAGATTTGAGGTCAAGCGGCGGGTGCAGCACTCGTCCCCCGAGGTCAGACGCCCGCCGCTGCCAACCACAACAGAAACTCGGTCAGGAGAGGGACCATGGCCCACACGGCACCGCGGACAGCGATCCGCACGCAGGGACGCAAGGCGTACGCCGCGGCGTTCGGCGACAGCCGCCAGGGCCGCCGCCACCCGCTGGTGGCGACAGCCATGGTCCTTCCTCTGGCGGCCCTGCTCGTGGTCGTCTTCGGCGGCTGGGACGCAGTGGTCACACAGGCGTCGTCCGTGGGCGTGATGCTGGGGCGCTGAGCGGCGCCCCAGGCCCGGAAGAGCGGTCCGGGCGGGGACATCCGGCCATGAAACCCCGTGGGGACGGGGGTGCGGCGGACGGCACAAATGCCCGCGCAGCTGGGGAGCTGCGCGGGCATTTTCTTTTCCCCCGTCCCGGCGGCGCGTTCTCTTCCCCGCGTCCGGGCGGCGCGCGACGAGCCCCCTCCGCACCGGACGCAGCGGCCTGATCCGAACGACACCCCCTGGCGCTCGCCCCGTCCGCCGCCCTGCTCGCCGACGGACTCTCCTCCGCCGAGGGGACCGGCCTGCGCGTACCGCGTGATGCTCGCGTCGGCCCACCGGACGCGGCGGGCGACCGGTGCGGTGCGACCGCCCGCGCGACGGCTGCGTACGCTCGGCGGCGGAATCGCACCAGCCAGGGGGATCCGTGACCACAGACGCTCTGCCCACCGCGCTCGCCGCGCAGGCGCGCCGTGCGGCGCATCCCGCTGCCGAGGACTGCTCCTGCGGGGTCACGGACACGCTTCTCGCGGATCGTGACGACGGCACCGTCCTCCGGCACGGGGACACCGTGGCGAAGGCCCATGGCCCGGGTACCGACCCCGAGGAGCTCGCCCTGCGCGTCTCCGTGGCCGCCGCGCTCCCGGACGTCCTCCTCCCCCCGCTGTCGCCGACGCCGGCCCGCGTGCACGACCGCGCGGTGACCCTCTGGCCGTACGGCACTCCGGTGGACCCCGAGACACCCGAAGCCGCCCCCTGGGAGGCCGTGGGTGCCCTCCTCGCACGCCTGCACCGGGCATGGGCCCCCGCGGGGCTGCCGCCGATGCGGGGCCCCGCGAAGGCGGCCCGCGCGGTCGCGCGGCTCCGAGCGGCCGGCCCGCACCCGGCCGCCGCACCGGTCCTGCGCGCGTGGGCCGCACTGCCCGGCTGGGCCCGCGCGGAAGCGGCCATGCCCGACACGACGACCCTGTGCCACGGAGACCTGCACCTGGGCCAGCTCGTGCGCCGGCCCGCGCCCGTCGGACCCTGGCTGCTCATCGACGTCGACGACCTGGGCGTGGGCGTCCCGGCCTGGGACCTGGCCCGACCGGCCGCGTGGTACGCGTGCGGCCTGCTGCCGCCCGACGAGTGGCTCCGCTTCCTGGCCGCCTACCGGCGGCACGGCGGCCCGGCCGTCCCGGCGGACGGCGATCCCTGGCCCGCCCTGGACGTCGCGGCCCGCGCGCTGACCGTGCAGACGGCGGCCCTGGCGATCGCCAAATCGGTGGCCGCGGGGCAGCCGTTGGACGAGGTGCAGCAGGCGGTGATCGATGCCTGTGACCGAATGGGCGCCGTCCCGCCGGAGTTGGCAGGCGGTTTCGCGTCGTAAGGTGCAACCGACCGAGGCCGGGTGGTGTCTGTCCTGGCGAAAGCAGTACCGAGCGGCGAGGAGTTGAGCCGAGCATGCAGTGTCCGAAGTGCCACGCGCCGATGCACACGTACAACCGCAACGGCGTCCAGATCGAGCAGTGCAGCGGCTGCCGCGGGATATTTCTCGACTACGGCGAGCTGGAGGCGCTGACGCGCGTGGAGGCGCAGTGGTCGCAGCCCGCGCCGCCCCCGGCCGCGCCGCAGGCCTACCCGTCCGCGCCCGCGCCCGCCTGGGGCGCCCCGCAGCACGGCGGCCACGGGGGTCACTACGGCGGCCATCACCGCCACAAGAGCTTCGGGCACATGCTCTTCTCGTCCTGAACCCCTGCCGTCTCCCGAGCCCCGCGCGTCCCGGACGAGAGAGCCTCTCTCGTCCGGGACGCGCGGGGCCGCGGGAGATCTGCCGGTGGAGGGGCCCCTCTCCTGAGCCGAGGGGCCCCTCCCCGTGCGTGCACGACGAAGCCCCCGACCGTACGAGACGGCCGGGGGCTTCGGCTGGTGCGCGATACTGGGATTGAACCAGTGACCTCTTCCGTGTCAGGGAAGCGCTCTCCCGCTGAGCTAATCGCGCAGGTCACGCGGCCGGAGCCACGCCTCTGCTGATACTGCGTGCGCGATACTGGGATTGAACCAGTGACCTCTTCCGTGTCAGGGAAGCGCTCTCCCGCTGAGCTAATCGCGCGGGGGATCCTTGCGGACCAGTGGACGATACTGGGATTGAACCAGTGACCTCTTCCGTGTCAGGGAAGCGCTCTCCCGCTGAGCTAATCGTCCTTGGAGGTGGAGACGGGATTTGAACCCGTGTAGACGGCTTTGCAGGCCGTTGCCTCGCCTCTCGGCCACTCCACCAGGAGTCGGGGGTTCGGGAAGATCCCCCACTTCCTGCGAGCGGACGACCAGGTTCGAACTGGCGACCTCAACCTTGGCAAGGTTGCGCTCTACCAACTGAGCTACGTCCGCTTGTCGTTTCCGTTCCGCTTGCGCGGCCCGGCGACGTGTTGAACTCTAGCGGATTCCCGGGCCAGCACAAAAACGCGTTTGTGCAGCGTGCTGCGGTCCGACCGCCCGAGGACATGGTCGGGGCACCCGCAGGTCACCCGCCCTAGACTCGTCAGCGTGCTCGACCTTCCTCCTCTCGCCCGCTTCGGCGGCCTCGTCGCGACCGGTCTCATCGACGTCACCAGCGACCCGGCCGCCCTGGACTCCACCGGTTTCTGGGCCGTCTCGGCCGACTTCGAAGGCCGTCTGACCTGCGCCCGCTTCCGGGACGTACGAGAGGAGCCCGTACCCGCCCCGGTGCCGGGCCGCTGGCGGGGACCCGCCGCCGGTGACTGGACGTCGTCCCTCGACCGCGCCGCGTACACGGCGGGCGTGCGCCGCATCCGCGAGCACATAGCGGCCGGCGAGGTCTATCAGGCGAACCTCTGCCGGGTGCTCACCGCGCCCGTCGCGCCCGACGCCGACGTCGACGCGCTCACCGCACTGCTGGCGCGCGGCAACCCGGCCCCGTACGCCGGAACGATTCGGCTGTCCACGCACGGCGTGGAGATCGCCACCGCGTCCCCCGAGCTCTTCCTGCGCCGCCGCGGCCGGAGTGTCGAGTCGGGTCCGATCAAGGGGACCGGCCGCACCGAGGCCGACCTCCTGGAGAAGGACTACGCCGAGAACGTGATGATCGTGGACCTCGTCCGCAACGACATCGGCCGGGTCTGCGCCACCGGCACCGTGAGCGTCCCGGACCTCTGCGTCGTGGAGAAGCACCCGGGGCTGGTCCACCTCGTCTCCACCGTGCACGGCGAGTTGCGCGACGACGCGGGCTGGCCGGAGCTCCTCGACGCCGCGTTCCCGCCCGGCTCGGTCACCGGCGCCCCCAAGTCGAGCGCCCTGCGGATCATCGACTCCCTGGAGACCGCGCCCCGGGGCCCCTACTGCGGCGGTATCGGCTGGGTCGACGCCGACCGCGGAACCGGCGAGCTCGCCGTGGGCATCCGCTCCTTCTGGGTCGACCGGGAGGAAGGCGTCCTGCGGTTCGGCACCGGCGCGGGCATCACCTGGGGCTCCGACCCCGACGGGGAGTGGCGGGAGACCGAACTGAAGGCCGCCCGCCTGCTCGCGGTAGCGTCGGGTGAGTACGAGGCAAGTGGAGGGACCCTTTCGTGAAGATCTGGCTCGACGGCGGGCTGCAGGACACCGAGTCCGCCCGCGTCTCCGTCTTCGACCACGGACTGACCGTGGGCGACGGCATCTTCGAGACCGTGAAGGCGGTCCACGGGCGACCGTTCGCGCTCACGCGCCACCTCGACCGGCTCGCCCGTTCGGCACACGGACTCGGCCTGCCCGAGCCCGACCGCGACGAGGTGCGCCGAGCCTGCGAAGCCGTCCTCGACGCGAATCCGATGCCGCTCGGCCGGCTGCGCATCACCTACACCGGCGGGCACGGTCCCCTCGGCTCGGACCGGGGCGAGCACGGCCCGACCCTCGTCGTCGCCGTGGGGGAGTCCACCCGGCGCCCCGACACCACCGCCGTCGTCACGGTCCCCTGGACCCGCAACGAGCGCGGCGCGCTCACCGGCCTGAAGACGACCTCGTACGCCGAGAACGTCGTCGCGCTGGCCCGCGCCCGCGAACAGGGCGCCACCGAGGCGCTGTTCGGCAACACGGTGGGGCAGCTGTGCGAGGGCACCGGCTCGAACGTCTTCGTCGTCCTGGACGGCGAGATCCACACCCCGCCGATCGCCTCCGGCTGCCTCGCCGGCATCACCCGCGCGCTCACCGTCGAGTGGACCGGCGCCAAGGAGACCGATCTGCCGCTCGACGTCCTGGAGCGCGCCGACGAGGTCTTCCTGACCTCCACCCTGCGCGACGTGCAGGGCGTGCGACGGGTCGACGGCCGTGAACTCCCGGGCGCGCCGGGACCGGTGACCGCGAAGGCCATGCGGATCTTCGACGAGCGGGCCGGGCACGACCTCGACCCCGCCTGAGAAAAATCGGCTGCTCCCGGTCGCGGCAACGGGTAGAACACCCGTGATGACGACCACCCTGCGGCCGACCGAGCCGCTTCAGCGCTCTGCCGACGGGACGCGTTCACGCCACTACAACGTGTGCGTGAACAGTCGTCCCGTCGGGGCGATCCACCTCGCGACCGACCCTCTCGTCCCGTCCGTGGCCGTGATCCGGGACCTCTGCATCGAGGAGCCGGACCGCGGCCGCGGCCGGGGGACCGTGGCCGCGCTGGCCGCCGAGGAAGTGCTGCGCGGCTGGGGCTGCGAGCAGATCGAGGTGGCCGTTCCCGGCGAGGCCACGGCCGCGCTCCGGCTCGCCGGGGCGCTCGGGTACGTCACGCGCAACCGCACCATGGAGAAGGGGCTCGGCGACACCCCGCCCGAGCTGCCCGCGGGGAGCGCCGGCCGCCCCATGACGGCCGCCGAGTACGAGGTCCGCGACCGGGCACGCCGGGAGGCCTACGCGCAGGACTGGATCCGGCGAGGCATGCCGGAGGGCGAGGCGTACGCCAAGGCGCACCGGGACCACGACCTTCTGCTGCCGCAGGGGACAGCCACCGACGGCATGCGGCTCAGCGTCCTGGAACACGACGGCGTGCCGGTCGGAAACCTCTGGCTGGGCAGGCGTGCCGGGAACGCCTTCGTCTACGACGTCGAGGTGGACGAGGCCCGTCGCGGCCTGGGCCACGGCCGTACGCTCATGCTCCTCGCCGAGGCCCAGGCGGTGACCGCCGGGGACCGCCGGATCGCCCTCAACGTGTTCGCGGGGAACGCCCCGGCCGAGCGGCTCTACGCGTCACTCGGCTACGGGACGACGACGCACTACCTCTACAAGAGCCTGCTGTAGGTGCAAGAGCCTGCCTCAGGCGCGAGGGCCGGCTGCGGACGCTTCACGTCCACAGGCTCGGAGCCACCCGGCCGGGTGTCCCGCCCGGGCCGGCACTCCGGCAGGGCCCTTCGCCGGGCCTTCGGCGTCAGGCCTGCCGCTCGGCCAGCAGACGGTCGGCGATCTCCTCGATGCGCTCGCGCAGGCCCTCCTGGCTCTTGCCGCCGTCGAGACGCTCACCGCCGATGACGTACGTGGGAGTGCCCGTGACCCCGATCGCCTTGCCCTCGGCCTGGTCGGCGTCGACGATCAGGATGTGCCGGCCGTCGATCAGCGCCGTGTCGAACTCCTCCGCGTCCAGGCCGAGTTCCCGGGCGACCTCGATCAGGAAGGGCTCTCCCTTGCGGTCCAGCTCCTCGACGCGGCCGAGCACCGCCTCGACGTACGCCCAGGAGCGGCCCTGCTCCGCCGCCTCCTCGACGGCCTGGGCCGCGGCGAAGGCGTGCTTGTGCTTCTCCAGGGGGAAGTGCCGCAGCCGCAGCTCCAGGCGGTCGCCGTAGCGGTCGCGCAGCGCGCGCAGGTCGGCGAGGGCGCCGCGGCAGTCGGGGCACTGGAGTTCGCACCAGACGTCCAGGACGACGGGGCGCGCGGAGGAGGAGTCGTTCATGACGGCCAGTCTCCCAGCCCCGGCGGGGGCGTACCGACCGGGACCCCACGCACCCGTAGGGCTCCCGACCGGGACCTGGGGAGGACAGCGACCCGGAGATGTCCCTGAGGTGCACCCGGACCATGGCATATCGGGCACCCGGCGGTGCACGATGGAAGGGACGAACCGCCCTGCCCGACACGCATGCCCGCCTGGAGGCCCGGATGATTGCCGAGACCGTCTGTTCCGCCGTCGCCGCGGCCGGCCTGGGCATCGCCGCGGTCACGGCCTACCGCAAGCGCTTCCTGTCCGCCGCCCGTATCGCCGCGTACTCGCTGGTGCCGCTCGGGCTCGTGATGACGGGCGTAGTGGGCTGGCTGGCCGACACCGCGTTCAGCCCGACCGCGTGGGCCGGCCTCGCCGTGCTCGGAGTCTCCTGGCTGCTCTTCACGACCACGCGGGCCGTGGAGCGGCGCGGCGGCGGCACCTGGAAGGAGCGCAAGGCGGCGAAGGCCGCCCAGCGCGACGCGGTGGCCCCCGCGGCGTCCGCGCCGTCGCTGGCGCCGAGCACCGGCCAGGCCGCCCGTCCCGCGGCGAAGCCCGCCGCCGGCTCCTCGGCGGACGACTTCAGCGACATCGAGGCGATACTC
Organism: Streptomyces sp. 142MFCol3.1; assembly: GCF_000424945.1. NCBI lineage: Bacteria > Bacillati > Actinomycetota > Actinomycetes > Kitasatosporales > Streptomycetaceae > Streptomyces > Streptomyces sp. 142MFCol3.1. The sequence continues at coordinate 45,448 of NZ_AUKV01000011.1, read as the reverse complement.
AAGAAGCACGGCATATGACCGGCTGAAACGACACAAGGCGGTACGCGTCCGGCGCGGAACCGATCACGTTCGGATCCGCTCGTAACATGATCCAGCGAACTCCCGTACATTCCGGGCGTGTTGATCGCGCGAGGGGCGCCGCCTGGGTCATCATCGCCGCGAGATGCTGGACACAACACAGAGCGACCCCGCCGCTCCTCCCGAGGAGCGGCGTGGTTGTCTCTTCGCGCTCTCCCAGCCGCCGCTGATGATCTTCCTTGCGGTGATCGGCTGTTTGCTGCTCATGGCTTCGCTGCACGACCTGCTGCTGCTCTGAGCCGTACACGGAGCCCCTGGCGCCACCCGCCGAGGGCTCCGTCAGTCCACCCCCGCCGCAGCCCGGCCGTCAGGGAGCGTCCATGTCCGAGCGGGCCGTCGCATCCTTGCGTCCGGACCTGTGGCGCGTGAGCGTCCGGTCAGCTCGCCGCTTCTTTGCGACGCGCCCGGTAGGCGGCCACGTGCAGGCGGTTCCCGCAGGTGCGGCTGTCGCAATAGCGGCGCGAACGGTTGCGGGAGAGATCCACGAAGGCGCGCCGGCAGTCCGGGGCCTCGCAGCGGCGCAGCCGCTCCTGCTCCCCGGCGACCACGAAGAAGGCCAGCGCCATGCCGCAGTCCGCCGCGAGGTGGTCGGCGACCGAGGCGCCCGGGGCGAAGTAGTGCACGTGCCAGTCGTAGCCGTCGTGATCGGTCAGCCGGGGCGTGGTGCCCGCCGCGGCGACCAGTTCGTTGATCAGCGCGGCGGCGGTCCGCGGATCGCCGGCGGCGAAGATCCCCGCGAACCGGTCGCGGATCTTGCGCACGGCCGCCAGGTCGTGCTCCGACAGCACCCCGACGTCACTGATTTCGTGCTTTCGTACGAAATCGGCGAGGGACGCGACATCCGCGAGCGTGTCCGTCGTCTCCTCGTCCGGCGCGGAGTTCACCAGATCCACCACGGCGTCGAGAGCGCACCGGGTGTCGTGGGTGATCAGCACGTTTCGCTCCCTGGCCTGGGGGTCGGGCCGGCGCCCGCCCGATGCAGGCCGATGGTAGTGCGTTCAGGCGCGGGAGAGTCGGCACGGGGCGTCGGGGGCGGGGGAATCGGCCGGGAGCGGGGGAGCCGTGCGGCCCCGATCGTGCATCACGCCGTGTCACCGGTCGGTGCGGCACGGTGATGGCGGCGGGGGCGGGCTGTGCAGGGCCGCGGACGCGCACCGGCGCCGCCTCCGTGGTGGTCCCACGGCGACGGCGCCGGTGTGTGCCCTATGCGGTTGTCTAGGCCCGAGCCGTCTCCCCGAGTGGACGGCGCCGGGCGGCTCTGTGGGGCCTCCTCAGCTCTCCGCCAGGATGTGGGAGAGCTCGGTGTCGAGATCGAAGTGCCGGTGCTCCGTGCCCGGGGGCACGGCGGCGTCCGTCCGCTTCAGGAACGACTCCAGGGCCCGCGCCGGGGCTTCGAGCAGGGCCTCGCCCTCCGGGGAGCTCAGGGCGATGCATACGACGCCCTGACCATGGCTCCGGGACGGCCAGACTCGGACGTCTCCGGTACCGGTGGGCCGGTGCAGGCCCTCGGCGAGGAGGTCGCGGGCGAACACCCACTCGACGGTTTCCTCGGCTCCGGTGTGGAAGGTTGCGTGCACGGCGTAGGGATCGGCCGTGTCATACCGCAGTCCTGCGGGTACAGGCAGTGAGGACTCGCTCGACACAACGAGGCGCAGGTGCAGCTCGCAGCTGACCGTGGTGTTCATAAGCGCCAGGGCCTTTCGCTCAGTGTGCGCTCGGGGATTCGCACGTCGGCGAAATCGACATGCCACCTACGGTGCCGTTGTAAACCCCTCTGAGTGTTTTGCGTGTCTTTACGTAACTCATCCGGCCGAGAGTGCGTTCGCCGGATAGGGCCATTCCGGTGACCGGTTTCCCTCCGGTAGGGTTTGGTCGTATGGATACGGGGAGTGACGGGCCAGGCGGGATCGCCACGGCCGACGACGGGGAGAACTCCGAGCGACCGCTCGGTTCGCGGGCGCCGGAATTCATCAAGGCGCGCCGTGCACTGCACCTGAGCTGGCAGGTCGGCGTTTTCGTGGTCGGGCTCGCGGTGGTCGTCGCGGGCGTGATCATGCTTCCGCTGCCGGGTCCGGGCTGGCTGGTGATCTTCGGCGGCATGGCGATCTGGGCGACCGAGTTCGTCTGGGCGCAGCTGGTGCTCCGCTGGACGAAGCGCAAGGTCACGGAGGCGGCGCAGCGCGCGCTCGACCCGAAGGTGCGGCGCCGCAACATCATCCTGACGACCGTCGGGCTCGTGATCGTGGCCGTGCTCGTCGGCGTCTACGTGTGGAAGTTCGGCATCGAGATGCCCTGGAACATCAAGGAGTGACGAGGCTCGCCCGGACGTCGTTCCGGCGCTTCCCCGCCGGTCGGGGCACCCCCTGACATGGGGTAATGTTCTCTCTGCGCCCGGGCGATTAGCTCAGTGGGAGAGCGCTTCGTTCACACCGAAGAGGTCACTGGTTCGAACCCAGTATCGCCCACCAGTACGAAAGGCGGCCGGGTCCACGCACGACGTGGGCCCGGCCGCCTTCGCCGTTCCCGTGCGCCCGCGTCGCGCCGGGCACGACCCCCGCCACCTGCGCGTTCGCGCGGACGGGCGGGCAGTCGGTGGGGGTCGGCGAGGGCCGGGCGGGGCCCGCGCCGCGGTGCCGGTGCGCGGGCCCGATCGGTTCATGAGCGTGCCTGTTCGGTTCATGAGCGTGCCTGTCGGCGCCTCCGTGGAGCCCTTCGCGTCAGCTGATCGGCATACGGGGAGTGACATGCCGGTCGCCGCCGGACGGCCTCGGCAGCCGAGGGCTCGACGGGACGGGCCATGGCCGCTCGAATCCAGCCACCGGGGCGGGTCGAGCCGCCCGGCCCGTGGCCCTGACGTTGCCGAGTGTCTGCCCGAGCCGCCCGAGCCGTGCTCCGGCGCCTGATCGCCGACGGGTCCGGGCCGGACATTCCTGACGGCGGCGCTGTGCGCCCCTCAGGGCTGCGCTCGACGACCCGGAGCGACCTGGCCGGGACGTGCCCCCTTGGCGCGCGGGTGGGGAGCCCGTGGGTGCCGTGCTGTCGGGACGGCGAGGCGCTCGCCGGGCTCGCTCCGGAGGAGCCCGGGTGCCTGCCGGTTCGTGCTTCAGGCGGGGTGGGTGCCTGCCGGGTTCGTTCTTGAGGCGGGGTGGGGGTGACTGCCGGGCTCGTGTTCCCGGCGGGGTGGGGGTGTCTGTCGGTGCCGTGCTGTCGGGGCCGTGAAGCGCCCGTCGGGAGCGTGCTTCGGCGGCTGCGCGAGCTCGCGCCAGGAGCGTGCCCCTGCCGGCTGCGGCCTGCGGGCTGCGGGAGGCGGGAGGTCGGAGGTGGGAGGCGCGGTCAGGAGTGCCGGCTGCCCCCGCCAGTGACCTGCCGACGAAGTGCTGCCGAAGTCGCTGATGGGCCCGTGAAGCGTTCCGGCGCTGGTGGGCACGCCTCGGCGAATCCGGGCGCACCGCTCCGCGGAGAGGCGCCCCGCGACGGCGGGAGCCCCTCCATGAACCCACCTCCGACGGCAGGACCCCTCGCACGGGCTCGCCTCCGGCGGCGGCGGGCGTCCCGCCCTCGGCCTCGGCGGCGGTGAGTCCCTCCGTGACGCACCCCGGGCATCGACGGCCTGCCGGCCGGCCACCGTCGCACCTCGCACTCAGCGCCCCGCCCGGCCGCAGTGCCGCCCCTCGACGGGCCGGGCCGCAGTGCCTTCTCGGCGCCGTCCGGAACACTTTCTCGCGGCCTCGTTCACCACCCGCCGCACGAGCCCCGTCGTGTTCGACGGGTCGGCCGCGGGCGTGCGACCTGCGAGGTCAGGTGCCCCTTCGCGCTCCGTCGCGGCACGCCTGCCGTCGAGCCGGAGGACCGCGGCACATCAATTCCTGTCCGAATCATTGACGCGCCCCGAAGCCCTCCGTACCTTGTGCCAGCAAGCGCTTACTTGAAACGATTCAGGCAGGCGGAGACGACGCTGCGGGGAGGCCCGACTGTGGGAGACAACGGGAGTGTTGAGAGGCGGACGGTGCTCAAGGCGGCCGGAGCTTCGCTGGCCACGCTGGGGCTGGCCGCCACGACGGGCTGCGGTGGGGACGGCGGCAGCGCCGGGGACGGGACGGTCACCATCCGTTATGCCTGGTGGGGCGCCGACGAGCGGGCGAAGAGGATCAACGAGTCCATCAAGCTCTTCGAGAAGAAGTACCCGAAGATCAAGGTGAAGACGGACTTCCAGGATTATGTGGCGTTCTGGGAGAAGTTCCAGACTCAGGCCGCGGGCGGGAATCCGCCGGACGTTTTCCAGAACGCCGTCGGATTTCTTCGGAAGTACGACAAGAGGGGCGTACTGCTCGACCTCAGATCGCAGATCGACGCGGGAAATCTGAGCCTGGACAACTTCCGCGCCGGAGTCGAGAAGGTCGGGCAGGTCGACGGAAAGCAGCTCGGTATTCCCGTCGGATCCAACACCATGTCACTTGTCATCGACGAGAAGGTCTTTGAGAAGGCGGGAATCAAGCCGAAGCAGGGCTGGACCTGGGACGAGTACTTCGCCGCGCTCAAGAAGATCCACGACACCCAGAAAGTGCCGGGCGACACCGGCTACTTCAGCATCATGTACCTCTACGACCTCTACCTCCGGCAGAACGGCAAGGCGTTCTTCACCAAGGACGGACTCGGGTTCGACGAGGCCGATCTGACGGAGTGGTGGACGGACGGCTACAACCGCGTCAAGGCCGGGATCGTCACCGACCCCAAGCGGGTGGAGCAGGACAAGCCGAAGTCGTCGCTCTCGGCGGGCCACGCCGCCTCCGAGTTCACCTGGGACAACTTCACGGTCCGTTACACGGCGGAGGGCGACAGCAGCTACGGCCTCGCCCCGATCCCGACGACCGACGGCAAGCAGACCGGGCAGTACCTCGCCTCCCTGATGCTCAGCGCGTCCGCGCGCACCAAGCACCCCAAGGAGGTCGCACAGTTCATCGACTTCATGGTCCACGACCCCGAGGTCGGCAGGGTCATGGGCTACGACCGCGGCATCCTCGCCACCACCGAGCAGTTCGAGGCGTACAAGCCGACCGACGCGCCCAACAAGGCGATCGCGCAGTACGAGACCGATGTGGCCGGCGCCAAGGTCCTCGGCGCCATCACCCCGCACCCGGCCGGGGCCGACACCGTCGAGGCCGCGTTCCTGCGCATAGGCGGCGACATGTCCCAGGGGACGACCAAGGTCTCCGACGCGGTGAAGCAGTTCTTCTCCGAGGCGAAGACCGCCCTCGCCGCCTGATGGGAACCGCCGTGACGCTCGTCAAGGACTCTCCGCCCGACGCCCCGGACAAGCGCCCCGCGGCCCCCGCCACCGGGAAACGGCGGGGCCGCCGGGAGAACCTCGCCGGCTATCTCTTCATGTCCCCGTGGATCGCAGGCTTCCTGCTGCTGACGGCCGGCCCGATGGCCGCGTCCCTCTACTTCGCGTTCACCGACTACAACCTCTTCAATTCGCCGCGGTGGATCGGCTTCGACAACTTCACCAAGATGTTCGACGACCCTCGGTGGCAGAAGTCGGTGGAGGTGACGGCCAAGTACGTCGTCATCGGCACCCCGCTCAAACTGCTCCTCGCGCTCGGGGTCGCCCTGCTGCTCGCGCAGAGCCGCCGTGGCCAGGCCTTCTACCGCGCCGCGTTCTACGCCCCGTCGCTGATCGGCGCGAGCGTCTCCGTCGGCTTCGTCTGGCGCGCGCTGTTCTCCGACGACGCCGTCGTGGACCGTACGCAGTCCTTCCTCGGCTTCCACACGGGCGGCTGGGTCGGTGACCCGAACTGGGTGCTCTACAGCCTGGTCGCCCTGACCGTCTGGCAGTTCGGCGCGCCCATGGTGATCTTCCTCGCCGGGCTCAAGCAGGTCCCGAAGGAACTCTACGAGGCCGCCGAGGTCGACGGCGCGGGACCGCTGCGCCGCTTCTGGAACATCACCCTGCCGATGATCTCGCCCGTGCTGTTCTTCAACGTGCTCCTGGAGTCCATCCACTCCTTCCAGATCTTCGGGTCGGCGTACGTGGTCTCCAATGCCACCTGCGGACCGGCCGACGCCACGCTCGTCTACACCTGCTACCTGTACCAGAAGGGCTTCAAGGAGTCCCAGATGGGCTTCGCGTCCGCCATGGCCTGGATGCTGCTGCTGGCCGTGGCGCTGGTGACCGCCGTCCTCTTCTGGTCGCAGAAACGGTGGGTGCACTACGAGGAGGACGCCCGATGAGCACCACCACGACCACCGCGCGCAGGCCCCTGCGGCTCGGACGAAGGCACGGCGGATCGCTCGCCTGGCACCTCGGTGCCCTGCTGGTCCTCGCCGTGGTCCTCTATCCCGTCGTCTGGGTCGTCGGGGCCTCGTTCAAACCCGGCCGGGAGATCATCGGCAGCCTCGACCTGTTCCCGGCCCGGCCCATCCTGGCCAACTTCGAGGGACTGGCCGACGGCATCGCCGACATCTCCATCGCGACCTTCTTCCAGAACTCCCTCTTCTACGCGCTCGGTTCCGTCGTCGGCATCCTGACCTCCTGCTCGCTGACGGCGTACGCCTTCGCCAAGATCCGGTTCGCCGGCCGGAACCTGCTGTTCTCGCTGATGATCGGTACGCTCCTGCTGCCGTACCACGTGCTGCTCATCCCGCAGTACGTGATGTTCCAGAAGATGGAACTGGTCAACACCTACGTGCCGCTGCTGATCGGCAAGTACCTGGCCACCGAGGCGTTCTTCGTCTTCCTCATGGTGCAGTTCATGCGGAACCTGCCCCGGGAGCTGGACGAGGCGGCCCGGCTCGACGGCTGCGGGCACCTGCGGATCTACTGGTCGATCGTGCTGCCGCTGTGCCGTCCGGCCCTCATCACCAGCGCGATCTTCACCTTCATCAACGCCTGGAACGACTTCATGGGCCCGCTGATCTACCTCAACGAGCCGAGCAAGTACACGGTCTCGCTGGGCATGATGATGTTCCGCGACCAGGAGGGCGTCGCCAACTACGGCGGGATGATCGCGATGTCGCTGGTGGCGCTGCTGCCGGTGCTCCTCTTCTTCCTCGCCTTCCAGCGGTATCTGATCGACGGCATGGCGACGTCCGGACTGAAGGGCTGACATGGCCACCACCCAGCCGAGGGCGCGGGCCGGGGCCCGCGCGGGGCGTACGCCCGAGGAGCCCGTCCTCGCCGAACGCTTCGCCGTCTTCGCGGAGTGCCTGCTCATCGGAGTGTGGATCGCGGTGGCCGCGTTGCCCCTGGTCACGTACCCCGCAGCCTTCGCAGCCGGGGCCCGGCATCTGCGGCGGCGAACGACCCACCGAGCGGGCGGATGGAAGGAGTTCGCCGCCGACTTCCGGGCGGCCGTCCGGGGCGGCTGGATCGCCGGCCTGGCCGGATGGGCCGGGGCGGCCGCGGTCTGGGTGGACGTCCAGGCCGCGCGCGCCGGGCTGCCCGGCGGACCGGTCGTCGGGGCCGTCGGCCTCTTCGCCCTGATCACGGGTGCCGTCGCCGGACTGCGCGCGGCGGCGTCCTGGGAACCGGGGGAGTCCTGGCGCGAGCTGCTCGCGGCCGCCGGCCGGCGCACCGTGCTCGATCCCGCCGGTTCCTTCCTGCTCGTCGGCGGACTGGCCCTGGTGGCCTCGTCCGCCTGGTTCGTCGCGCCGCTCGCGGTGCCCGTGCTCGGGTTCGTCGCGGCGGCGGCCGTCGCGGTGGAGGAGCGGCACCGGCACCGCCGCTGACCGACGGCCCGGAGAACAGCCGCACGCACGGCCGGTGCCCCGCGACGGCGCCGGGAACGTCACGCACGGCCGGTGCCCCGCGACGGCGCCGGGAACGTCACGCACGCCCGACGCCCCGTGCCGCGCCTCGCGACGGCACCGGGAACCCCTCGCACGGCCGGTGCCCCGGGCGTCGCGCTCTATCTGTCATGCCCCTGACCTACCCCATCGGAAAGGAAAGGCCATGTCTCCCATTCCCCGCAGATCCCTCCTCAAGGCGGCCGCCGTCGCCGGCGCCGCCGCGCAGTTCAGCTGGGCGCTGGGCACCCAGGGCGCTCAGGCCGCGCCCGCGGCCGCGGCCACCGGTCCGGGCCCCGTCACCCTGGAGTGGCTGGAGGACGGCGGCCTCGGCGCCGCCCCGGGCTCCACCGTCGGCGTGCCCTGGCCGAAGGGAGTCCACCAGGAGGACCAGACCTTCGCGCTCACGGACGCCGACGGCAAGGCCGTCCCCGTGCAGACCTGGCCGATCGCCTACTGGCCGGACGGCACTCTCAAGTGGACCGCACACGCGGTGAGTTCCGACGCCGGGAAGTACACGCTCACCGCCGGCGCACCGGCCGCCCCCGACAAGAAGGTGACCGTCGACAGGAACGGCGCCACCGTCGACGTGTCCACCGGCGTCATCGCGGCGAAGATCGGCAAGAGCGGCTCGGTCCTGGTCAAGTCCGTGACCCGGGGCTCCACGGAGATCGCCAGGAACGGCCGCCTGGTCCTCGTCCGCCAGCCGGAGCTCGAGGACGACGACCAGGGCGCGGAGAAGTACGAGCGCTTCGAGAGCGCCATCTCCCGGACCGAGGTTGAGCAGGACGGCCCGGTGCGCGCCGTGGTCCGTATCGACGGCAAGCACCGCAAGGGCGACCGGAGCTGGCTGCCCTTCTCGATCCGGCTGTACTTCTACGCGGGCGCCGACTCCTTCCGCATGGTGCACACCATCACCTTCGACGGGAAGCAGGAACCGGGGAAGCCGAGCGGCGACTTCATCCGCGGCCTGGGCGTGCGCTTCGGCGTTCCCATGCGCGACGCGTCCTACGACCGGCACATCAGGATCGGCGGCGACGACAGCGGTCTGCTGCGCGAGGCGGTCAAGGGCGTCACCGGACTGCGGCGCGACCCGGGCGCCGCCGTGCAGGCCGCCCAGTTCGCGGGACAGAAACTGCCCGACCCGTCCACCTGGGACCAGCGGGTGACCACCCGGCTCCAGTACATCCCCGAATGGGGCGACTACACCCTCTCTCAGCTGTCCGCCGACGGCTTCACCCTGCGCAAGCGCACGAAGAAGGGACACGGCTGGATCGGCGCGGGCGGCGGCCGGCGTGCTTCCGGCTTCGGCTACGTCGGCGGTCCCAGCGGCGGACTCTCCTTCGGCCTCAGAGACTTCTGGGAGAAACACCCCGCGCAGCTCGACATCCGCGACGCCCACACCGACGAGGCCGAGGTCACCCTGTGGCTCTGGTCGCCCGAGGCACAGCCCATGGACCTGCGCTTCTACCACGACGGCATGGGCCAGGACACGTACGCCGAACAGCTCGAAGGCCTCAACATCACCTACGAGGACTACGAGCCGGGCTTCGGCACCCCGTACGGCATCGCCCGCACCTCCGAACTCCTCTTCTGGGCCAACGGGTCGACACCCGCGCCGGAGAAGCTCGCCGAACAGGTCGCGGCCGTCCGTGTGCTGCCGCAACTGGCCGCACCGCCCAAGCAGCTCATCGGGGCGAAGGTCTTCGGCCCGGGCCTCTACTCGGAGCCCGACCGCTCCACGCCCGCCAAGGCCAGGATCGAGGACCACCTCGACTTCCTCTTCACCTACTACAAGGATCAGGTGGAGATGCGCCGTTGGTACGGCTTCTGGGACTACGGCGACATCATGCACTCCTACGATCCGGTCAGACACCAGTGGCGCTACGACGTCGGCGGCTACGCCTGGGACAACTCCGAGCTGTCACCGGACCTCTGGCTCTGGTTCGCCTACCTCCGCAGCGGCCGCGCGGACATCTTCCGCTTCGCCGAGGCGATGACCCGGCACACCGGCGAGGTCGACGTCTACCACCTCGGCCAGTGGGCGGGCCTCGGCACCCGGCACGGCGTCCAGCACTACGCCGACAGCGCCAAACAGCAGCGCATCGCCAACACCACGTACCGGCGCTACTACTACTTCCTCACCGCGGACGAACGCGTCGGCGACCTCATGCACGCCAACGTCGACTCCGACGAGACGTTCCTGGTCCTCGACCCGATCCGCAAGATCCGCACCGAGCCCTACACACCCGACCGGCACGCGCTGTCCATCGGCTTCGGCACGGACTGGAGCGGACTCGTGTCCGCCTGGCTGACGGAGTGGGAGCGCAAGGGCCCGAAGTGGGAGAAGGCCAAGGCACGCGTGCTGTCGACGATGGAGACCATCGCCGCCCAGCCGAACGGCTTCGTCCAGGGCACCGGGCTGTACGACCTCGACACGGGCAGGTTCGCCGTCGCCGCGGCGCCCGCGGTCGGCGTGTCGCACCTTTCCGCGGTGTTCGGCCTCAACGAACTGTGCGCCGAGCTCATCGACCTCGTCGACATGCCCGCCTTCAAGGAGGCCTACCTCGACTACTGCCGCTACTTCAACGCCACCAAGGCCGAACAGGCGGCGCGCTACGGCTCCGACTTCGGCTCCCTGCTGCTCTTCCAGGGCCACTCGCGACTGGACGCGTACGCCGCCGTGCAGACCGGTGACGCGAAGCTCGCCACGCGCGCGTGGACGAAGTTCTACAGCTCGGACGGCTACACCGAGTCCTCGCCCTGGAGGACCACGAAGCTGAGCGGTCCGGTCACCCTGGTGCCGGGCAGCGAGGCCGACTGGGTGTACACGAACGACACCGCGCTCTACGGGCTCGCCGCCATCGAGAACCTGGCGCTGCTCGGCGACAGGATGCCGTAGCCCCCCGGCCGTCAGCGCATCCTCCCCAGCACCTCCCGCACTCGCCGCGCGTCGCGGATCCGCTGTTCGTACGTGGCACCCAGCGCGAGCAGCAGCAGACCGGCGAGTGCGGGAGGCGCCCAACGGGGGAGCGCGCCGACCACCTGCACCAGATACGGGGCGAGTTCGTGCAGCGCGTCCAGGGCCAGGACCGTGCCGCCCACCACGAGCGGCGCCTGGAGACGGTGCCGGGCACCCACCAGGGTGACCAGCAGGGCCGCGGTGCCGAGAAGCAGCGGGCGGAGCCAGTGCGTGTCGCCCCATGCCGCGAAGAGACTCGGCACCAGCGTCGCGGTCAGGCCCGGCCCGTACGCCGTCCACGACGAGACCGTCCCGTCCCGGCGGCGCCGGACCACGCCGACGACCAGCGCCGGAACACTCACCACGACCGTGTACGCCTCCGGAGAGCCGACGTCCCAGGACGCCAGGCGGACCCAGGCGGCGAGCACGGACAGCGCCGCGGCCGCGTACCCCACCGGGCGCCGGTCCTCCCGTACGGCCGTGCCCGCGGCGATCACCCCGCACAGGGCCAGGACCAGGGCCAGCGTCGGCGGATCGGCCACCGCGAGACCGATGGCGAGCAGCCCGGCGGCGGCCCCCGCCACCTCGGACGACACCGTCGTCGCCGCGTCGTCCGTACGCGCCGCCGACACCGCGGCGGCCACCGGCACCACGAGCACCAGCAGGGCGATCCGATGCGCGGGAAGGTCCAGGGACGCGCCCGCGGCGCAGGCCAGCGCGGTCGCGTACACGAGCGAGACCGGTGCGGCGACCGGACCGAGGCCCGGCCGCAGGGCGGCGGCCGCGAACAACAGGACCAGCGCCCCGAGGACGGTGAGGGTCGCACCCTCGGAAGCCAGGGAGAGGAACGCGAGGCTCGCGGACGTGAGGACCGCGAGCACGAGAGGCGTCACCACGGGCCGCGCACGGGTGGCCCGGGCCAGGGCCGCCACCGCCGTCAGAGCGTGCACCGACAGGCTCACCTCGTAGGGGAGTTCGAGCGAGGCCGGGACGACGGACACCGCGGCCCAGACCAGCGCCGTCGCGGCGGCCAGGGCCTGCGGACGCCGGTCCGCCCCGCGGACCGCCATCACGAGGACGCCGGCCGCCAGCGCGAGCACGAGGGGCGCCGTGATCGCGTGCGCGGGCCACGGGACGTCCGCCGTGACCGCTTCCCGGGCGGTCGCCGGGGCCCCGGACCAGATCCGGCCGGCCCAGTCGGCCGGGCCCAGCAGGGCGAGGCCGACCGGAGGCAGTGCCCACACCACCGCGACGGCCTGCACCACGCCCGAAGCCCACGCGAGGCCCCGCTTCATCGGCTCGGCGAGTGGCGTGCGCACCGCGCCCAACAGGGCGACGGCACACACGAGATGGGCCACCACCGTCCAGTCCGCCGGCAGCGAGGCACGCAGCACGCCGCCGACCGCGGCGACCGTGAGCAGACCCCCCGCCAGCGCGCCACCGGCCGCGACGCCCGGCTTCGGGGTGCGCCACGCCGCCACGAGGGCGATCGACGCGGCGAGGAGGAGGAGCGCCGCCGCACGGGCGGCGGCGCTCGGGCCGGAGGCCGTCCAGGACAGCCAGCCGGCGGCAAAGGCGCCCCACCCGCCCAGTCCGTACGCGCCCACGGCGGCGACGGCACGGACCGGCTTCACGGGGACGCGGAGCGCGACAGCCGTGTCGAACGCGGCGGTCGCCAGCAACGCGCCGGTGACGGCGTGCGCGCCCCCGTCGGCCGCCGTCACCCACAGCAGCAGCGGCAACTGGGCCGTGGCCAGCGCCGCCGGAAGAGGCAGCCGCAGCGGGAGACGGACCCGGGTGCCGGCCAGTCCCTCGCCGGCGCCCACGGGCTTCTCGCCCGGGGTGGTGACCGCCGAAGGTCCCGCCGGCAGGTGCAGCGTGCCCACGGCCAGACCGTAGGCGGCCCACACCGCGGCCAGCACCACCGACGTGACAGCGGCGTACCCGAGCCCGTCGGCGTCCGGGACGGCGACCTCGTACAGCGCGTAGGCGTCCAGCACCGTCAGCGCCAGGCCGAGGCCCGCCACCGCCTCGGCCGTCGAGCGCAGCCCACGCCGGAGCAGGGGCAGCGGTGCGCCGAGGGCGGTCAGCGTCAGCGCCGCGAGCACCAGCGCCCGGCCCGCGATCCCCAGGTGTCCCCAGCTGACGACCGTGAACGCGACGGCGGCCACGGCCAGCAGGACGCCGCCGAGCAGCAGGAGCACGTTCTGTACGCCGGGAGCCGTGGTCTCCGGCCGGTGCGCGGGGGCGGCGAACGGTCCGGGAGCGGCGGCCGGCGGCGGGCCGGACGGCGCCGGAGCCGTTCGGAGGACGCTGATCAGCCAGGCACGGCGCGTCAGCAACAGAGCCCGGCGCGCGTCGAGTTGCCGCAGCTCGGCGTCCAGGAGCCGCAGCTCCTGAGCCGGGGGCGGGATCGAAGTCATGCCTGGGAGTGTGGTCCCGGTCACCCTTCCCGGCATGAGTGCGCGTACTCACGACGTACTCAGATCCGCGAGCGGGCACACTCCCCCCATGGACTGGAGCCACTACCGCTTCCGCAGCGAGTGGGAGCTGCCCGCACCCCCCGCCGCCGTCTACGTCGTGCTGGAGCACGCCGAGGACTACCCGCACTGGTGGCCCCAGGTGCGCGAGGTCACCCGCATCGACGACCGCAGCGGCCTCATCCGGGTCCGCTCGCTCCTCCCGTACGGCATGACATTCACCGCGCGCGAGGTGCGCCGTGATCCGGCGTGCGGCGTCCTGGAGATCGCGCTGTCCGGCGACATGGAGGGCTGGGCGCGCTGGACGCTCACCGCGCACGGCACCGGCACGCGCGCCCGGTACGACCAGGAGGTCGACGTGCGCAAGCCGCTGCTGCGCCGGCTCGCGGTGCCCGGACGGCCGCTGTTCCGGGCCAACCACGCCCTGATGATGCGCGCCGGACGCCGGGGACTGACGGCTTGTCTCCAAGCGGTTTGAACCACACCCGCCGGGACCTGTATTGTTCAGTCCGTTCCCGGGCGATTAGCTCAGTGGGAGAGCGCTTCGTTCACACCGAAGAGGTCACTGGTTCGAACCCAGTATCGCCCACCGGGAGAAGGCCGGTCCGTCACAGACGGACCGGCCTTTCCGCATTCCCGGTCCCTCCGCGCTGCCTGTTCCCGGCCGACGGTCCGTCCTCACGCCGCCGCGGGCAGCTCCGGACGCAGCGGCCACGCCGGGTCCACCGCCTCCTCCGAGCCGCTGCGCGCGAACCACGCCTGGAGCCCGCGGGCCTGTGCTGCGTGCCACACCGCCTGGAGCGTGTGCAGTTCGGCCGGCGAGAGCCGCTCCAGACGCGCCGCGAAACGGCGCCCCACCGCCCGTACGACATCCAGCGCGGCCTGCGCGTCGGCCGCCGCGTCGTGCGCGCCCTCCAGCGCCACGCCGTAGTGCGCGCAAAGATCGGTGAGGGTGCGGCGGCCCTTGCGGTAGCGGTCCAGATGCTTGTCCAGCACCCGGGGGTCGAGCACCGTCAGCGGCGTCGACGCGAACCACCGGTCCAGCGACGAGGCCCGGTGACGACGCAACTCCCGGTCCAGGAGCGTCAGATCGAACGGAGCGTTCATCACCACGAGCGGCCGCCCGGCCGCCGCGTGTTCGCCCAGCTCCCGGGCTATCTCCTCCATCACCGGCGACGGCCAGCGGCCGTTGTGCTGCAGATGCTCGTCGGTGAGACCGTGCACCTCCGTCGCCCCCGCGGGCACCGGCACCCCCGGATTCACCAGCCACCGGGACACCCGCGGACGGGAACCCGGGGCGTCCTGGACCACGACGGCGGCCGACACGATCCGGTCGGTCTCGACGTCCACGCCCGTGGTCTCCGTGTCGAACGCGGCCAAAGGGCCCTCGTACCAGCACGTCATACGTACACAACTCCTCTCTCGCCCACGGCAGCTGACGCACCGTCTTCTGCCCGTTTGGTGATACCCGGGCTGTTTGCGGCGTACGCCGGAAGGAGACAACAGAGGTACGGGTCTTTGCAGTTCAGCGGCCCGTCACGGGGAATCTCTTGGTCTGGAAGGCTGTTGGACTCATGGCACTCGCCCAGCCCGAACGGGGCGGGCTGCTGCCCCAGCGGACGGCACCCCATCGCGGCTCACTCGCCACCACCGCCTGCATGGAGACGTTGCAGGTGGGCTATCTGCACGCGGTCGCCGCGGCGGCGGGCTGCTCGCTGTCCCAGCCCTTCCCGGACAACGGCATCGACTGGCACGTCAGCCACAGCGCCCCCGGGCACACGGTCGACGACGAAGTCACCATCAAGGTGCAGCTCAAGTGCACGTACCAGATCCCGCCGAACCCGCCCGGGCCCGCCTTCTCCTTCACTCTCGACAACGAGCACCTGGCGAAGCTCGCCCGCACCCCGGTCTCGGTGCACAAGATCCTGGTCGTGATGCTGGTGCCGCGCTCACAGGACGACTGGCTGCGCGCCAGCCACGACCGCCTCGACCTGCGCCACTGCTGCTACTGGATCAACCTCGCCGGGCACGCCGTCACCGGCCGCCGCAGGACCACCGTGCGCATACCGACGGCCCGCATCTTCGACGACCGGGCGCTCTGCGAGATCATGACCCGGGTCGGGACGGGAGGCAGACCATGACCCACCGCCCCCTCGACGAGTCGCCGCGACCGGTCAGGCCGCATCCCGTCGACGCCCTCTGGAACGACCCTCCGACCCCCGACCAGGTCGACCCGACGGTCCTCAGCGCGCTGCTGCACCGGCACGGCTGGCAGCGGCGCGGCGGAGCCGCGGGACGGTACGGCCGGTGGACCCCACCCGGGCCCGGTGGCGGCGGCACCAGCCTGCTGGTGCCGGAGAGCCGGGCCTTTCCCGACAGCGACGACCTGCTCGGCGAAGCCCTCGTCGCGCTCTCCCGCAGCGGCTCCCCGTCCGCCCGTGACGTGCTGGTCGCGCTCGCCGTCCCGAGTGACGAGATCCGCTGGTGGCGCGACGTGCAGACCGGTCCCGCGGGCGCGGCGCCGTGGACCGTCGAGGAACAGCTGCGCGCCGCGGCCCGGCAGATGCTCCTCGCCGGCGCGCTCGCCACCCGCGCGCGTGCGGGCTACTACGGCGCCCGCCACCGCAGGTCCGCCGCGGCCTCCCTGGAGAACGTCCTGGTCGGCGCCGAACCGGGCGGACGCCGGCTCACCGCCTTCGTGCCCGTCACCACGGGCCGGCCGCTCGCCGTACGGCTGCACCAAGCGCTGTACGCCGCCCGCGAGGCCATCGACTACCGGCGGGCCACCGGAGGCATGGACGCCTTCGACGCCGCCGTCGAGGCGGGCGTCAGCCACGAGCTCATGGAGGCCCTGGTCGCCCTCGTCCGGGGCACCGAGGGCGCCAGGATCGCCGTCGAATGGGCGCCCTCCGCAGGCGTCCCCGAGGGCGGCGCGACCCCTGCCGAACCTGTCGAGTTCTCGCCCGGCGACCTGCCCGTGCTGCGCGAGGCCGGCGCGCGCTACCTGCGAGAGGAGCCCTCCGTCCCGGTGCGCCTCACCGGCGCGGTGGTGCGGATGCGCCGCTCCGGACCGCGCGGGGAGGGCACCGTGCGGCTGCGCGTCCTCGCGGGCGCCGACGTGCCGCACGTCCGTATGACGCTCGACGAGGAGGACTACCGGACAGCGGGCCACGCCCATCTGGTCGGTCTGCCGGTGCGGGTGCACGGACGGCTGGAGAGCCGCGGCGGCTTCCGCAGGCTCACCGACGCCTCCGGGATCGCGCCCGTGCAGGTCGACGCGGCCGAACGGGACCGGCTGATGAAGTCGCTCCAGGAGAACCTGGACTTCTTCGAGGAGGCGTGCAGCACGGACTGACGGGGCGCGGGGGAGCGAGGACCCCGGCCGGCGTCGCGGCGGGCCACGGCCGGCGCGGACGGTTTCCCGGCGGCACCGGCCGGAACCATTTCGCGGAGGGCACCCCCGGCTCGGTACGATCGCCTGTATTGCGTGCGCGACCGACGATGCGCACGTCCCCTTCAGGCAGGAGAGTCCGGTGTCAGACGTCCGTGTGATCATCCAACGCGATTCCGAGCGGGAAGAGCGCGTGGTGACGACGGGCACTACGGCCGCCGACCTCTTCACAGGCGAGCGCACCATCGTCGCGGCCCGCGTGGGCGGCGAGCTGAAGGACCTCGCGTACCAGGTGCGGGACGGCGAGGAGGTCGAGCCCGTCGAGATCTCCTCCGAGGACGGCCTCAACATCCTGCGCCACTCCACCGCGCACGTGATGGCCCAGGCCGTGCAGGAGCTCTTCCCCGAGGCCAAGCTCGGCATCGGCCCGCCGGTCAAGGACGGCTTCTACTACGACTTCGACGTGGAGCGCCCCTTCACGCCCGAGGATCTCAAGGCCGTCGAGAAGAAGATGCAGGAGATCCAGAAGCGCGGTCAGCGTTTCTCGCGCCGCGTCGTCACCGACGAGGCCGCCCGCGAGGAGCTCGCCGACGAGCCGTACAAGCTGGAGCTCATCGGCATCAAGGGCTCCGCGTCCTCGGACGACGGCGCCGACGTCGAGGTGGGCGCGGGCGAGCTCACCATCTACGACAACCTGGACGCCAAGACCGGTGACCTGTGCTGGAAGGACCTCTGCCGCGGTCCCCACCTGCCCACCACCCGCAACATCCCGGCGTTCAAGCTGATGCGCAACGCCGCCGCGTACTGGCGCGGCAGCGAGAAGAACCCCATGCTCCAGCGCATCTACGGCACCGCCTGGCCCTCGAAGGACGAGCTGAAGGCGCACCTGGACTTCCTCGCCGAGGCCGAGAAGCGCGACCACCGCAAGCTGGGCAACGAGCTGGACCTCTTCTCGATCCCGGACCAGATCGGCTCCGGCCTCGCCGTCTTCCACCCCAAGGGCGGCATCGTCCGCCGGGTCATGGAGGACTACTCGCGGCGCCGCCACGAGGAAGAGGGCTACGAGTTCGTCTACACCCCGCACGCGACGAAGGGAAAGCTCTTCGAGACCTCGGGCCACCTGGACTGGTACGCCGACGGCATGTACCCGCCCATGCAGCTCGACGAGGGCGTGGACTACTACCTCAAGCCCATGAACTGCCCGATGCACAACCTGATCTTCGACGCGCGCGGGCGTTCCTACCGTGAGCTGCCGCTGCGCCTGTTCGAGTTCGGCACCGTGTACCGGTACGAGAAGTCCGGCGTCGTGCACGGTCTGACCCGCGCCCGCGGCTTCACCCAGGACGACGCGCACATCTACTGCACCAGGGAGCAGATGGCGGAGGAGCTCGACAAGACGCTCACCTTCGTCCTGAACCTGCTGCGCGACTACGGTCTGACCGACTTCTACCTGGAGCTGTCCACCAAGGACCCGGAGAAGTTCGTCGGCTCCGACGAGGTCTGGGAGGAGGCCACCGAGACGCTGCGGCAGGTCGCCGAGAAGCAGGGGCTCCCGCTGGTCCCGGACCCGGGCGGCGCCGCGTTCTACGGCCCGAAGATCTCCGTGCAGGCCAAGGACGCCATCGGCCGCACCTGGCAGATGTCGACGGTGCAGCTCGACTTCAACCTGCCGGAGCGCTTCGACCTGGAGTACACCGGCCCCGACGGTTCCAAGCAGCGCCCGGTCATGATCCACCGCGCCCTGTTCGGCTCCATCGAGCGCTTCTTCGCCGTGCTCCTGGAGCACTACGCGGGCGCCTTCCCGGCCTGGCTCGCCCCCGTCCAGGCGGTCGGCATCCCGATCGGCGACGCCCACGTGGACTACCTGCACACCTTCGCCGCCGAGGCGAAGAAGCGGGGCCTGCGCGTCGAGGTGGACTCCTCCTCGGACCGCATGCAGAAGAAGATCCGCAACGCCCAGAAGCAGAAGGTGCCCTTCATGGTCATCGCGGGCGACGAGGACATGGCCAACGGCGCGGTGTCCTTCCGCTACCGCGACGGCTCGCAGGAGAACGGCATTCCGGTCGACGAGGCGGTCGCCAAGATCGCGAAGATCGTCGAGGAGCGCGCCCAGGTCTGATCCGGGACGCTGCGGACGCGCACGCCGCCGGGACGCTCAGCGTCCCGGCGGTCTCTCGTCGTCCCGGGTGAAGGACTGCAGCAGCCAGGACGAGAACGACCCCGTCACCGCACCCAGCAGGGCCAGCCCGCCGGCCATCATCCCGGACGCGATCGTCCTGCCGAGCGGGGTCACGGGGGTGATGTCGCCGTAGCCGACCGTGCTCAGGGTCGAGCAGGCCCACCAGACGGCGTCGCCGAAGGTCCGCATGGTCGCGCCGGGCGCCCCCCGCTCCTGCTGGTAGACCGCGAGGGAGCCGGCGAATCCGAGCAGCAGGGTGGACAGACCCGCGTAGGAGATCACACGCGCGTACAGCGACAGCCGGGGCTCGCCGCGCTTCTTCTGGAGGACCTCGTACAACGGCACCATCCGCAGCGGGCGCAGCAGGGGCAGGACGACCGAGACCGTGGACACCCCGTGGGTCAGGACGAACCGCCACCAGTGCTGTCCGCTGAGCCGCCAGTGCACCACGTAGTCCGCGGCGAACAGCAACCAGAGGACCAGCAGCACCAGATGGCACAGGTCCCGCCACGAGGGCGGGAGGTCGGTGGCCAGGACGATCGTCGCGTACGTGGCCATGAACACCAGCGACGCCGCGAAGAGAGCGACCTCGGTGCGTTCCGCCCAGCGGGCCTCGGGGCTGTCATCGTCCACCGGCCCAGCTTGGCCGCTGAGCGCCCTCGTGCCGCCCCGACGACACGCCGCGAACGGGCGAAGCCATATGCTGCACTTCATGACGAGCGAGCCGGAGCAGCAGATCGGAGTGGGAACGCAGGACGCGTTCCAGCGCCTGTGGACACCCCACCGGATGGCCTACATCCAGGGCGAGAACAAGCCCACCGGCCCGGGGGCCGATGACGGCTGTCCGTTCTGCTCGATTCCGGCCAAGTCCGACGAGGACGGGCTGATCGTGAAGCGTGGCGAGCAGGTCTACGCCGTGCTCAATCTCTACCCGTACAACGGCGGCCATCTCATGGTGGTGCCCTACCGTCACGTCGCGGACTACACGGACCTGACCGGCCCGGAGACCGTCGAGCTCGGTGAGCTGACCAAGCAGGCCATGACCGCCCTGCGCACCGCCTCGGGCGCCCACGGCTTCAACATCGGCATGAACCAGGGCACCGTCGCGGGCGCAGGCATCGCCGCCCACCTCCACCAGCACATCGTGCCCCGGTGGGGCGGCGACACGAACTTCATGCCGGTCGTGGGGCACACCAAGGTGCTGCCACAGCTGCTCGCCGACACCCGCAAGATGCTTGCGGAGGCCTGGCCGGCGGCCTGAGGCCGCCGGCCGCCCGGCTCCGGCAGGGGCCGGCCCGTCGCCACGCCCCGTCGCGTCGTGTCACCGCTCGGCATCGTGCGCCGCCCGGCCCGCCGGGCTCCGGAGCGGAAGCCGTCCGGGGAGAGCGGCGCACCGCTCTCCCCGCCGGTCCGCGGCTACGCGTCGTACACGTCCGCCTTCCGCGGCATCGGGTCCTGGACCGCCGTGCTGAGGAACGCCGAGCGGTTGCCGAACTTCTCCGTGTCGACGCCGTTCTCTTCGAGGACCTTGATCGCCGCCGCGTGCACCACCCGCAGCACGGGGGTCGCGGCGCGCAGGGCGTCGTCGGCCATGAACCGGTGCCGCCACGGCTGGTCGGCCCAGGCGTGGCGCAGGCCGAACGGCTCGGGCAGCGCCACGGTGCCGCCGAGCCAGTTCAGGAAGGGCGGGTACCAGGTGAAGGGGGCCCGCGCCGCGAGCCGCACGACCTCGTCCGTGGTGACCAGCGGCAGGTTCACCTTGCGGGTCTCCCAGAACTTCACCGCCTTGGCGACCTCCTTCGTGGGCGCCTCCGGCTTGGTGGTGAACAGCGGATTCACCGGACCCAGCGCATGCCCGGTGACCTCGATGCGCAGCGTCTCGTGCAGCACGGTCACCGTGATCAGCATCGTGATGATCAACTGGCCGTCCCAGAGCGTCCACTGGACCCCGAGGTAGTGCCGGTCACCGCTGCCGAACTGCTGCTTGTTGCAGATGTCCTGTATCGCGTGGGTCTTGATCGTGTACGCGTCCACGTCCGTGCCGGCCGGCCGGGACACCGCCTTCGCGTTCTCACCGATCGGCGTGACGATCCAGTGCTTGATCGAGGGGGCGGGGAAACCACCGGTGTTGAGCGGACCGCGCTCCAGCATGCGCAGCTGGTCGTGGATGGAGCGGATGACGTCCCAGCTGCGGAACGGGTGGATCTCCTTGTCCGCGTCGCGCGGCACCAGCTCCTCGGCGAGCTGCCAGCTGCCCCACCGGGTGCCCATGCCGAGTATGCCCTTGGGGCCCGCGTAGAAGACCGAGTTGGACTGCTGCTCCGCGCTGAGCCGGGCGAGGGACTGGCGCAGCCGCTCCGCCGCCGTCTCACCGGGGCTGCCGGGCACCGCCTCGGGGATCTTCGCGCCGATGCCGCCGCCGGACAGCAGCCCGTCCCAGCGGTCGCGCAGGTCCTTGGCCGTGCGCTCACAGATCTGCCGGGCCCACAGCCAGCCGACGACCGGCAGGACGACCGAAGCGCGCCCGTACCAGGCCCAGAAGCCGGAGAAGGGCATACGGAGGAGGAAGAGCACCGCGAGGGCGCCGACGGCCACGAGGAGCGTGGTGCCGAGGGCGGAGGCGCGCTTGTCCTCGCGCTTGGCTATCTGGGTGCGGATCTGGAAGACGAGCAGCCAGACGACGAGTCCGGGCAGGAAGAGCAGCCCGCACAGCACCATCACGGCCGCCAGCCAGTTGTCCCGCTCGCGGCGGATGTTGTTCGCCGCCAGGCAGTGCTCCACCACGACCTGCGGCTCGGTGCCGAAGGACTGGATGAGCGGCTTGCGGCCGGCGCCCAGCATCCGGTCCACCACGGCCCGGGCGAACGCCTCGCCCAGATTCGGCGCGAACAGCTTGATCTTGCCCGTCTTGACGGTCGACTTGTGCCATTCGTTGTCGGCCTTGAGGATCTCCTCGACGCCATTGTCCCGGTAGGCCGCGGAGGCCAGGGCGAAGGTCGCCGCCGTCTGGCCCGCGGAGCCCGTGAGCGGCACTTGCGCCCCGGGAGTGAAATCGAAACCGTCGAATGCCACTTCCGCCCCCATCGCCGCCGTCCGCTGCTGCGGCTTTTCCCGACTTCCGCCCCTCGCACACCTGTTGATCAGGTCATTGCCTTGATCAGGTTCTCAGAGTATCGGCCCAGGCCGACATTCGTCGGCGGACGGCCGAAGCCGTCCGCCGACGTGTGAACCGGCGAACCCTCAGGTGTCGCGGGCCTGTTCACGGATCCTCTCGGCGACCTGAGGCGGCATCGGCTCGTGCCGTGCGTAGCTGCGGTTGAAGCGCGCGGTGCCGTGCGAGAGGGAGCGCAGATCGACGGCGTACCGCCCGATCTCGATCTCCGGGACCTCGGCCCGTACCAGGGTGCGCCCGCCGCCCGCCTGCTCGGTGCCCACGACCCGGCCGCGGCGGCCCGAAAGGTCGCTCATGACGGGGCCCACGTAGTCGTCGCCGACCAGGACGGTCACCTCGGCCACCGGTTCCAGCAGGTGGATCTTGGCGTCGGCCGCGGCCTCGCGCAGGGCGAGCGCGCCCGCGGTCTGGAACGCGGCATCCGAGGAGTCCACGGAGTGCGCCTTGCCGTCGAGCAGCGTGACCCGCACGTCGATGAGCGGATAGCCGGCGGCCACACCCTTGGCGGCCTGGGCCCGCACGCCCTTCTCGACGGACGGGATGAACTGCCGCGGTACGGCGCCGCCGACGACCTTGTCCACGAACTCGATGCCCGAGCCGTTCGGCAGCGGCTCGACCTCGATCTCGCAGATCGCGTACTGGCCGTGCCCGCCGGACTGCTTCACATGGCGCCCGCGCCCGCCGGACCTGCCCGCGAACGTCTCCCGCAGCGACACCTTGTGCGGCACGACGTCGACCTGGACGCCGTACCGGTTGCGCAGCCGCTCCAGGGCGACGTCCGCGTGGGCCTCACCCAGGCACCACAGGACGACCTGGTGCGTGTTCTGGTTCTGCTCCAGGCGCATCGTGGGATCCTCGGCGACCAGCCTGGCGAGCCCCTGCGACAGCTTGTCCTCGTCGGCCTTGCTGTGCGCCTGGATGGCGAGCGGCAGCAGCGGGTCGGGCATCTGCCACGGCTCCATGAGCAGCGGATCGTCCTTGGCGGAGAGGGTGTCCCCGGTCTCCGCGCGGTTCAGTTTCGCCACGCACGCGAGGTCGCCCGCGATGCAGTGCGACAGGACGCGCTGCTGCTTGCCGAACGGCGTGGACAGGGCGCCGATGCGTTCGTCGACGTCATGGTCCTCGTGACCGCGGTCGGACAGCCCGTGCCCGGAGACGTGCACCGTCTCGTCGGGTCGCAGCGTGCCCGAGAAGACACGGACCAGGGAGACCCGGCCCACGTACGGGTCGGACGCGGTCTTCACGACCTCCGCCACCAGCGGCCCGGTCGGGTCGCAGGCCGACACCTCGCGTGCCGCGCCGTCCGGTGTGGTCACGACGGGCGCCGCGCGTTCCAGCGGGGTGGGGAAGCCTCCCGTGACGAGTTCGAGCAGTTCGACCGTGCCGAGCCCCTGACGGGCGCCGTCGGCGGCCGGAGCCGCGGCCAGCACCGGGAAGAAGGTCCCGCGGGCCACGGCCCGCTCCAGGTCCTCCACCAGCGTCTTGAGGTCGATCTCCTCGCCGCCGAGATAGCGATCCATGAGGGTCTCGTCCTCGCTCTCGGCGATGATCCCCTCGATCAGCCGGTTGCGGGCCTCCTCGATCAGCGGCAGCTGCTCGGGACCCGGCTCCGCCTCCTTGCGCTCCCCGGACGCGTAGTCGAAGAGCCGCTGGGACAGCAGCCCGATCAGTCCCGTCACGGGCGCGTGCCCGTCGGGTGCCTCCGCGCCGCGCAGCGGCAGGTACAGGGGCAGGACGGCGTCGGGGTCGTCCGCGCCGAAGGCCTCCGCGCAGATCCGCGTCATCTCCTCGAAGTCCGCCCGCGCCGATTCGAGGTGGGTGACCACGATGGCCCGTGGCATCCCCACGGCCGCGCACTCCTCCCACACCATGCGCGTCGAGCCGTCCACGCCGTCCGAGGCCGAGACGACGAAAAGGGCCGCGTCCGCAGCTCGCAGACCGGCCCGCAGCTCCCCCACGAAGTCGGCGTATCCGGGGGTGTCCAGAATGTTGATCTTGTACCCGTCCCATTCGACGGGGACCAGCGAGAGCTGCACCGAGCGTTGCTGCCGGTGCTCGATCTCGTCGTAGTCCGAGACGGTGCCGCCGTCCTCGACGCGGCCCGCCCGGTTCACTGCTCCCGCCGTCAGCGCGAGAGCTTCCACCAGAGTCGTCTTGCCCGATCCGCTGTGGCCGACCAGCACCACATTCCGTACGGACGCGGGGTGGTCGGCCGCCGTAGCCCTGCCGGCGGCTCCGGGGTGTGCATTCGCCTTGTCGCCCATGGCCTTGCCTCCCGTGCACGGTGAGGTCTCTGTGGGCGCGGGCGTTACGGATCCGCGTGCGGTGGCGGCTCCGATGACGCCCGCGGTGTCTTCGAGCTTGGCACTCGTGTCACGGTGCGTCCATACAGAGGACGCGATCCCGCCGTGCCACCGACGGCATCCCGTCATGACAGGGGGCGTGCGGGTGCCCGACCGTCGCACACGCGCGCGCGTGGCTACGATGGGCCAGCCGGCGGCCAGCAGGGGCCGCGCGGCGACACCGACCCTCGGGAAGGCCATGCTGAACAAGTACGCGCGTGCATTCTTCACGCGTGTCCTCACACCGTTCGCCGCGTTTCTCATCCGCCGGGGCGTAAGCCCCGACACGGTGACCCTCCTGGGCACGGCAGGAGTCATGGCGGGCGCGCTGGTCTTCTACCCCCGCGGAGAGTTCTTCTGGGGCACGGTCGTCATCACGCTCTTCGTGTTCTCCGACCTCGTCGACGGCAACATGGCGCGCCAGCTCGGCCGCTCCAGCCGCTGGGGCGCCTTCCTGGACTCGACACTCGACCGGGTGGCCGACGGCGCGATCTTCGGCGGCTTCGCCCTCTGGTACGCGGGCAACGGCGACGACAACATCCTGTGCGCCGTCTCGATCTTCTGCCTGGCCAGCGGCCAGGTGGTCTCGTACACCAAGGCGCGCGGCGAGTCGATCGGCCTGCCGGTGGCGGTCAACGGCCTGGTCGAGCGGGCCGAGAGACTCGTGATCTCGCTGGTCGCGGCCGGTTTCGCGGGTCTGCACAAGTTCGGCGTGCCCGGCATCCAGGTGCTTCTGCCCATCGCGCTGTGGATCGTCGCCGTCGGCAGCCTCGTCACGCTGATCCAGCGCGTCGTCACGGTGCGCCGGGAGTCCGCCGAGGCGGACGCCGAGGCCGCGGCCCACAACAGCGAGGCCACCTCGTGACCAGGGTCCAGGACAGGCTGGTCGACGGCGCCTACGCACTCGGCTGGAGCACGGTCAAGAAGCTCCCCGAGCCGGTCGCCGAGCGGCTCGGCCGCACGATCGCCGACATCGCCTGGAAGCGCCGCGGCAAGGGCATACAGCGTCTGGAGAGCAACTACGCGCGCGTGGTGCCCGACGCGGCGCCCGAGCGGCTGGCCGAGCTGTCCAAGGCCGGCATGCGCTCCTACCTGCGCTACTGGATGGAGTCCTTCAGGCTGCCCGCCTGGAGCGAGGAGCGGGTGAAGACGGGCTTCGACCCGAAGGACGTGCACCACCTCACCGACGCGCTCGCCTCCGACAAGGGCGTGATCCTCGCCCTCCCGCACATGGGCAACTGGGACCTCGCCGGCGCCTGGGTCACCACGAAGCTCCGTACGCCCTTCACGACGGTCGCCGAGCGCCTCAAGCCGGAATCGCTGTACGACCGCTTCGTCGCCTACCGCGAGGGCCTGGGCATGGAGGTACTGCCGCACAGCGGCGGCAGCGCCTTCGGCACGCTGGCCCGGCGGCTCCGCGACGGCGGGCTGATCTGCCTGGTCGCCGAGCGCGACCTGTCCTCGTCCGGCGTCGAGGTGCAGTTCTTCGGCGAGGCCACCCGGATGCCCGCGGGACCGGCACTGCTCGCGCAGCAGACCGGCGCCCTGCTCCTGCCCGTGACACTCTGGTACGACGACTCGCCCGTCATGAAGGGCCGTGTGCATCCCCCCGTCGAAATTCCCGAGACAGGTACCCGTGCCGAGAAGACGTCTGTCATGACGCAGGCGCTGGCCGACGCCTTCGCCTCGGGGATCGCCGACCACCCGGAGGACTGGCACATGCTGCAACGGCTGTGGCTGAAGGACCTGGATCCCGCCAAGGACCCCGCGGCGATCCCGAGCGACGGCGTTGGTCGGGATCCCGGGGAGGTGACCCCGTGAGGATCGGCATCGTCTGCCCGTACTCCTGGGACGTCCCGGGCGGCGTCCAGTTCCACATCCGTGACCTCGCCGAGCACCTCATCGGCCTCGGGCACGAGGTCTCCGTCCTCGCCCCGGCGGACGACGAGACGCCCCTGCCGCCCTACGTCGTCTCGGCCGGCCGCGCCGTCCCGGTGCCCTACAACGGCTCCGTGGCCCGCCTGAACTTCGGCTTCCTGTCGGCGGCCCGGGTACGGCGCTGGCTGCACGACGGCACCTTCGACGTGATCCACATCCACGAGCCGACCTCCCCCTCGCTGGGTCTGCTGGCGTGCTGGGCCGCGCAGGGCCCCATCGTCGCGACCTTCCACACCTCGAACCCGCGCTCCAGGGCGATGGTCGCGGCGTACTCCATCCTCCAGGCGGCACTGGAGAAGATCAGCGCGCGGATCGCGGTGAGCGAGTACGCACGGCGCACTCTCGTCGAGCACCTGGGCGGCGACGCCGTCGTCATCCCGAACGGCGTCGACGTCGACTTCTTCGCACGGGCCAAGCCCAAGCCCGAGTGGCAGGGCGACACCCTCGGCTTCGTCGGCCGCATCGACGAGCCGCGCAAGGGCCTGCCCGTCCTCGTGAAGGCCCTCCCGAAGATCCTCGCCGAGCGTCCGCAGACCCGTTTGCTGATCGCCGGACGCGGCGACGAGAAGGAGGCCGTGGAGTCCCTGCCCGCCGAGATGCGCTCGCGCGTCGAGTTCCTCGGCATGGTCAGCGACGAGGACAAGGCCCGCTTCCTGCGCAGCGTCGACGTGTACGTCGCGCCCAACACCGGGGGCGAGAGCTTCGGGATCATCCTGGTCGAGGCGATGTCCGCGGGGGCACCGGTGCTCGCGTCGGACCTTCCCGCGTTCGCCCAGGTCCTCGACCAGGGCGCCGCGGGCGAACTGTTCGCCAACGAGGACGCGGACGCGCTGGCCGCCGCCGCGGTTCGGCTCCTGGGCGACCCCGCGCGCCGCGCCGAACTGCGCGAGCGGGGGAGCAGCCACGTGCGGCGCTTCGACTGGTCGACCGTCGGCGCCGACATCCTGTCCGTGTACGAGACCGTGACGGACGGGGCGGCGGCGGTGGCCGCCGACGAACGCACGGGGCTCCGGGCGCGCTTCGGACTCGCCCGGGACTGACCGGCCCGGTCGCGGGCGGCGACGGTGCCGGACGGGACCGACGAGGGTGCCGCGGGTGTCCGGCGAGCGTGCGGGCCGCGACCGGTGAGCTTGCTGCACCTGTCTGTCCGGTGAGCGTGCGGGCCGCGACCGGTGAGCTTGCTGTGTCTGTCCGGTGAGCGTGCGGGCCGCGCCCGGTGAGCCTGCCGCATTCGTCGGGCGCGCGGGCCCGGTTGCGACCGACGAGCCTGTCGACCTGCCGGGCGGGGTGCGGCCGCGTCCGGTCCGTCGCGGCGGTCCGGGAGCGTTACGCGCCGGCCCGCCGTCGCCGCACGGCGTCGCGCGGACCGACACCTGAAGGCGTACGGCTGCGCGACCGGACCCGGCGCATCGGACCGTGCCCGGGACCGTCGGGAGCCGTTACCGCGCAGAGGTAGCCTTGCCGCCCGTGACCGCAACCCTGATCTGGATCGTCGTCGGCCTCGTCGCGATCGGCCTGTACCTGAGCTGGACCGCCGGCCGGCTCGACCGGCTGCACGCCCGCATCGACGCCGCCCGTGCGGCCCTCGACGCGCAGCTGCTGCGCCGCGCCTCCGTGGCGCAGGAACTGGCCACGTCCGGGGTGCTCGATCCGGCCGCATCCATCGTGCTGTACGAGGCGGCCCACGAGGCCCGGCAGGCCGAGGAGGACCAGCGCGAGGTGGCCGAGAGCGAGCTGAGCCAGGCACTGCGCGCCGTGTTCGGGGAGGCGCAGCAGGTCGACGCGGTACGCGAGGCGCCGGGCGGTGAGGAGGCCGCCCACGAGCTCGCGCAGGCGGTGCGCCGAGTGCCGATGGCCCGGCGGTTCCACAACGACGCCGTACGTGCCGCGAGGGCCCTGCGCCGGCACCGCAAGGTGCGCTGGTTCCGCCTCGCGGGCCACGCGCCGTTCCCCATGGCCTTCGAGATGGACGACGAGCCCCCGACGGCGCTGGCGGAGCGCCAGGCGGCCTGATCCGGACGGACCGCGACGGTCCGGCCACGCCGTGGCACCGGCGAAAAGAATCCACCGCCTCTCCATTGGCCCTTGCAGTGGCCTGGTCGCCTCACGTTTCCTCGGTGCAGCACAAACCCTCTTTCAATGAGTGAGGTCAACCCGTGTCGAGCACGCTCTCCAACCCCGCCCAGACGCCCGAGACCGGCACCGCCCGCGTGAAGCGCGGCATGGCCGAGCAGCTCAAGGGCGGCGTGATCATGGACGTCGTCACGCCGGAGCAGGCGAAGATCGCCGAGGACGCGGGCGCCGTCGCCGTCATGGCCCTGGAGCGGGTCCCCGCCGACATCCGCAAGGACGGCGGAGTGGCCCGCATGTCCGACCCGGACATGATCGAGGGCATCATCGACGCCGTCTCGATCCCGGTCATGGCCAAGTCGCGCATCGGCCACTTCGTCGAGGCGCAGGTGCTCCAGTCCCTCGGCGTCGACTACATCGACGAGTCCGAGGTCCTCACCCCGGCCGACGAGGTCAACCACTCCGACAAGTGGGCGTTCACCACCCCCTTCGTCTGCGGCGCCACCAACCTCGGTGAGGCCCTGCGCCGCATCGCCGAGGGCGCCGCCATGATCCGCTCCAAGGGCGAGGCCGGCACCGGCAACGTCGTCGAGGCCGTCCGCCACCTGCGCCAGATCAAGAACGAGATCGCCAAGCTGCGCGGCTTCGACAACAACGAGCTGTACGCCGCCGCCAAGGAGCTGCGCGCCCCGTACGAGCTCGTCAAGGAGGTCGCCGAGCTCGGCAAGCTCCCGGTGGTCCTCTTCTCCGCCGGAGGTGTCGCCACCCCGGCCGACGCCGCTCTGATGCGTCAGCTCGGTGCCGAGGGCGTCTTCGTCGGCTCCGGCATCTTCAAGTCGGGCGACCCGGCCAAGCGCGCCGCCGCCATCGTGAAGGCCACCACCTTCTACGACGACCCGAAGATCATCGCGGACGCGTCCCGCAACCTGGGCGAGGCCATGGTCGGCATCAACTGCGACACCCTCCCCGAGACCGAGCGCTACGCCAACCGCGGCTGGTAGTCACCTCATGAACACTCCTGTCATAGGCGTCCTGGCTCTCCAGGGCGACGTACGGGAGCACCTCATCGCCCTGGCCGCGGCCGACGCCGTGGCCAGGCCGGTGCGGCGTCCCGAAGAGATCGCGGAGGTGGACGGCCTCGTCATTCCCGGCGGCGAGTCCACCACCATCTCCAAACTGGCCGTCCTCTTCGGAGTGATGGAGCCTCTCCGCGCGCGCGTGCGCGACGGCATGCCCGTCTACGGCACCTGCGCCGGCATGATCATGCTCGCCGACAAGATCCTCGACCCGCGGTCCGGTCAGGAGACCTTCGGCGGCATCGACATGATCGTGCGCCGCAACGCCTTCGGGCGTCAGAACGAGTCCTTCGAGGCGGCGGTCGACGTCCGCGGTGTCGAGGGCGATCCTGTAGAGGGCGTCTTCATCCGCGCCCCCTGGGTCGAGTCCGTGGGCGCCGAGACCGAGGTGCTCGCCGAGCACGGCGGCCACATCGTCGCCGTACGCCAGGGCAACGCGCTCGCCACGTCTTTCCACCCGGAACTGACCGGCGACCACCGTGTGCACGGGCTGTTCGTCGACATGGTGCGCGCGAACCGGACACCGGAGTCCTTGTAGGATCTCTGGCGTTCATACGGAGATGGGTTACGCGAAGGAGACAGGCAGATGTCCGGCCACTCTAAATGGGCCACGACGAAGCACAAGAAGGCCGTGATCGACGCCAAGCGCGGCAAGCTCTTCGCGAAGCTGATCAAGAACATCGAGGTCGCGGCGCGCATGGGCGGCGTGGACCTCGACGGAAATCCGACCCTCTACGACGCCGTGCAGAAGGCGAAGAAGTCGTCGGTTCCGAACAAGAACATCGACTCCGCGATCAAGCGCGGCGGCGGTCTCGAAGCCGGTGGCGCCGACTACGAGACGATCATGTACGAGGGTTACGGCCCGAACGGTGTCGCCGTGCTCATCGAGTGCCTCACGGACAACCGCAACCGTGCCGCCTCGGACGTCCGCGTCGCGATGACCCGCAACGGCGGCTCGATGGCCGACCCGGGCTCCGTCTCGTACCTGTTCAACCGCAAGGGCGTCGTGATCGTCCCCAAGGGCGAGCTGGCCGAGGACGACGTCCTGGGTGCCGTGCTCGACGCGGGCGCCGAAGAGGTCAACGACCTCGGCGAGTCCTTCGAGGTCATCTCCGAGGCCACCGACCTGGTCGCGGTGCGCACCGCGCTCCAGGAGGCCGGCATCGACTACGACTCCGCCGACGCCAACTTCGTCCCGACGATGCAGATCGAGCTGGACGAGGAGGGCGCCCGGAAGATCTTCAAGCTGATCGACGCCCTGGAGGACAGCGACGACGTGCAGAACGTCTTCGCCAACTTCGACGTGAGCGACGACGTCATGGAGAAGGTCGACGCCTGATCGCACAGGCTGGGCCACGGGCCGACGGGAACACACCCCGTCGGCCCGTCGCTTTGTCAGCGGCACCCGATAGCCTGCACGAACTGGGGGCGGACCCCCGGCGATTGCCGGGCCGGATCGAAGGAGGGGGCTGGGTGCGGGTGCTGGGCGTCGACCCCGGATTGACCCGGTGCGGTGTGGGAGTCGTCGAAGGAGTCGCGGGCCGGCCCCTGGCCCTGCGCGGCGTCGGTGTCGTGCGCACCCCGGCCGACGCCGAACTGGGACTGCGCCTCGTCGCGATCGAGCAGGGCATCGAGCGGTGGCTCGACGAGCACGAGCCCGAATTCGTCGCCGTGGAGCGCGTCTTCAGCCAGCACAACGTACGCACGGTGATGGGCACCGCCCAGGCCAGCGCGGTCGCCATGCTGTGCGCGTCCCGCCGGGGCATCCCCGTCGCCCTGCACACCCCGAGCGAGGTCAAGGCCGCCGTCACCGGCAACGGACGGGCGGACAAGGCCCAGGTCGGTGCCATGGTCACGCGCCTGCTCCGGCTCGACGCACCCCCCAAGCCCGCCGACGCGGCCGACGCCCTCGCCCTCGCCATCTGCCACATCTGGCGCGCGCCCGCCCAGAACAGGCTCCAGCAGGCAGTCACCGAGAACAGGCTCCAGCAGGCCGCCGCACGCAACCGGCTCCAGCAGGCCGCCGCCGAGCACCAGCAGCCCCACGCACAGCCCCACACATCGAAAGGCCGTACCGCATGATCGCCTTCGTCAGCGGCCCCGTGGCCGCCCTCGCCCCCGACTCCGCGGTGGTCGAGGTCGGCGGTATCGGCATCGCCGTCCAGTGCACGCCCAACACCCTCTCGGCGCTGCGGACCGGTCGGCAGGCCAAGCTCGCCACCTCCCTCGTCGTCCGCGAGGACTCCCTCACGCTCTACGGCTTCGCGGACGACGACGAGCGGCAGACCTTCGAGCTGCTGCAGACCGCCAGCGGCGTCGGCCCCCGGCTGGCCCAGGCGATGCTCGCCGTGCACAGCCCCGACGCCCTGCGCCGCGCGGTGTCCACCGGGGACGAGAAGGCGCTCACCGCCGTCCCCGGCATCGGCAGGAAGGGTGCCCAGAAGCTCCTGCTGGAGCTGAAGGACCGGCTCGGTGAGCCGCTCGGCACGGGAGGCCCCGCCATCGGGACGGCGGTGACCACCGGGTGGCGCGACCAGTTGCACGCCGCGCTCATCGGTCTCGGGTACGCGACCCGGGAGGCCGACGAGGCAGTCAGCGCAGTCGCCCCGCAGGCCGAGGCTGCCGAGGGCGCCCCGCAGGTG
This sequence comes from Streptomyces sp. 142MFCol3.1, assembly GCF_000424945.1. NCBI lineage: Bacteria > Bacillati > Actinomycetota > Actinomycetes > Kitasatosporales > Streptomycetaceae > Streptomyces > Streptomyces sp. 142MFCol3.1. Next base: position 13,333 of record NZ_AUKV01000011.1, on the reverse strand, counting down.
GGACAGCTCCTCAAGGCCGCCCTGCAGACCCTGAACCGCGCCCGCTGAACCGCCGGCACCCCCACCACACCCCGAGGCACTTCACATGAACTGGGACGACACGACCGACGCGTCCGCCGCCGAGCGGCACGCCGGCCCCGCCGAGGAGCGGTTGGTGGACTCGGTCGCCGACCGCGAGGACCAGGCGGTCGAGGCCGCGCTGCGCCCGAAGGACCTGGACGAATTCATCGGCCAGGAGAAGGTCCGTGAGCAGCTCGACCTGGTCCTGCGTGCCGCACGCGCGCGGGGCGCCACCGCCGACCACGTGCTCCTCTCGGGGGCCCCGGGACTCGGCAAGACCACCCTGTCGATGATCATCGCGGCCGAGATGGGCGCCCCGATCCGCATCACTAGCGGTCCCGCCATCCAGCATGCCGGGGACCTCGCCGCGATCCTGTCCTCCCTCCAGGAGGGCGAGGTGCTCTTCCTCGACGAGATCCACCGCATGTCCAGGCCCGCCGAAGAGATGCTCTACATGGCGATGGAGGACTTCCGGGTCGACGTCATCGTCGGCAAGGGCCCCGGCGCCACGGCCATCCCGCTGGAACTGCCTCCGTTCACCCTGGTCGGCGCCACCACGCGCGCGGGCCTGCTGCCGCCCCCGCTGCGCGACCGCTTCGGCTTCACCGCTCACATGGAGTTCTACGAGCCCGCCGAGCTGGAGCGGGTCATCCACCGTTCCGCGAGCCTCCTCGACGTCGAGATCGACCCGGACGGTGCCGCGGAGATCGCCGGACGTTCCCGGGGCACGCCCCGCATCGCCAACCGCCTGCTGCGCCGCGTGCGCGACTACGCCCAGGTCAAGGCGGACGGAGTGATCACCAGGGAGATCGCGGCGGCGGCCCTCCAGGTGTACGAGGTGGACGCCCGCGGCCTGGACCGCCTGGACCGCGGTGTCCTCGAGGCCCTGCTCAAGCTCTTCGGCGGCGGCCCGGTGGGCCTTTCGACGCTCGCCGTCGCGGTGGGGGAGGAGCGTGAGACGGTGGAAGAGGTGGCCGAACCCTTCCTCGTCCGGGAAGGACTGCTCGCCCGTACGCCCCGTGGCCGGGTGGCCACACCGGCGGCATGGGCGCATCTCGGCCTCACCCCGCCCCGCCAGGCCACGGGTGGAAACGGACAACAGGACTTGTTCGGGGCGTGACGGCGCGGAGATGTGTCGGGGCAGGAACCCCGGTGCCATGCTGAGCGTTGTTCACTGAGCGCGGACTCGCTTAGACTCCGCCGATGCCGCCCTTGTCGACGGCATACATACCCCCAACCATCAGGCCGCCCCCCATTGCGGTCGTAGAAGGAAGTTCCGACCCGTGAGTCTCGTGACCCTCCTCCCGTTCATCGTGCTCATCGGGGCCATGTTCCTGATGACCCGGTCGGCCAAGAAGAAGCAGCAGCAGGCTGCGCAGATGCGCAACGACATGCAGCCCGGCTCCGGTGTCCGCACGATTGGTGGCATGTACGCAACCGTCAAGGAGGTCAACGAGGACACGGTCCTCCTTGACGCCGCCCCGGGGGTCGACCTGCTCTTCGCGAAGAACGCGATCGGCGCCGTCCTCACGGACGACGAGTACAACCGCATCGTCCACGGCATCGAGCACGACCTGAAGGCCGACGGTGCCGTCGTCCCGGACGACGCCTCCTCCCTCACCGAGACCGACGAGCCCGCCGCCGACGCCTCTTCCGACGCCTCCGACGACAAGCCCCTCGACCTCGGCAAGAAGGACGCGGCGGACGAGCCGGCCGACAAGCCCGCCGAGGCGAAGGCCGACGACGCCGCAGCGGAGCTGAAGAAGACCGACGGCGAGGCCGACGCGAAGTAGTCACGCCCCGGGAGCGCGGCGCGACCCGCTCGTGCCCCGCGCATCCGGGACGTGCTGTTCTCGCACGGAGTCCCGACACCATGTCATGGCCGCCCACGCGCTGACCCGGCGCACGGTGGCCCGAGAGGGAGTACGAGAAGGTGGCAGCACCGAAGAAGGGCCGGAGCGCGAGCGCCCAGAGCAGGCCGGGGCGCTCGCTGGCCCTCATCCTGATCGCCATCGCGGCGCTCACCGGGGGGATGTTCCTCTCCGGGCACCCCACCCCGCGTCTCGGCATCGACCTCGCCGGCGGCACCAGCATCACGCTCGAGGCGAAGAACGAGCCCGGTCAGCCCAACGCGATCAACAAGACCAACATGGACACAGCGGTCGACATCATGAACCGCCGTGTCAATGGTCTCGGCGTGTCCGAGGCGGAGGTCCAGACGCAGGGCGACAGGAACATCATCGTCAACATTCCCAAGGGCACGAATTCCAAGCAGGCCCGGGAGCAGGTCGGCACCACCGCAAAGCTCTACTTCCGTCCGGTCCTGACCACCGAGGTCTCCGGAACCGACGCGTCGGCCAGCCCGTCGCCGAGCAGCAGCTCGTCGAACAAGGCCACCGACAAGGCGACGGACAAGGCGACGTCGTCGAGCTCCGCGACGCCGTCGGCCGGCGCCACCTCCCAGGGCCGCGTGGTCAGCGACGCCCTGAAGGCCGACACCACGCCGTCCGCGAGCGGCTCCGCGAGCACGTCGCCCTCCTCCAGCGCCTCGCCGTCGGCGAGCAGCAGCGTGGATCCGGGCACGGCCAAGCTCCAGGCCCAGTACGCCGCACTCGACTGCACCGACAAGGCGGTCCGCGCCACGGCCGGTGACGGCGTCAAGCCGACCGACCCGACCGTGGCCTGCGGCCAGAACTCGTCGGGCCAGTGGCAGAAGTACATCCTCGGCCCGGCCGAGGTGTCCGGCACGGACATCAAGAAGGCCGCCGCGGTCTACGACACGCAGAGCGCCGCGGGCTGGAAGGTCACCATGGACTTCACGTCCGGTGGCTCCAAGAAGTTCGCCAGCATCACCGGCAAGCTCGCCCAGAACCAGTCCCCGCAGAACCAGTTCGCCATCGTCCTCGACGGTGAGGTCGTCTCCGACCCGTACGTCAACCAGGCGCTGACCGGCGGCAACGCGGAGATCTCCGGAAGCTTCAGCCAGACCGAGGCCCAGGACCTGGCCAACATGCTGAAGTACGGCGCCCTGCCGCTCACCTTCAAGGAGGCGAGCGTCACCACCGTGACCGCCGCGCTCGGTGGTGAGCAGCTGCACGCCGGTCTGATCGCCGGTGCGATCGGCCTCGGCCTGGTCGTGATCTACCTGGTGGTCTACTACCGGGGCCTGTCGCTCATCGCGATCGCCTCACTGCTGGTGTCGGCGGTCCTCACCTACGTGATCATGTCGCTGCTCGGCCCGACCATCGGCTTCGCGCTGAACCTGCCGGCCGTCTGCGGTGCGATCGTCGCGATCGGTATCACGGCGGACTCGTTCATCGTGTTCTTCGAACGCATCCGTGACGAGATCCGCGAGGGCCGTACGCTGCGGCCCGCCGTCGAGCGCGCCTGGCCGCGCGCGCGGCGCACCATCCTGGTCTCCGACTTCGTGTCGTTCCTCGCCGCCGCGGTGCTCTTCATCGTCACGGTCGGCAAGGTCCAGGGCTTCGCCTTCACCCTCGGCCTGACCACCCTGCTCGACGTGGTCGTCGTCTTCTTCTTCACCAAGCCGCTGATGACGATCCTCGCCCGCAGGAAGTTCTTCGCGAGCGGTCACAGCTGGTCCGGTCTCGACCCGAAGCGACTGGGCGCCAAGCCGCCGCTGCGCCGCACCCGTCGCGCGTCCGCCCCCGTCGACACGAAGGAGGCGTGAGATGTCGAAACTCGGCACCCTCGGCGCCCGGCTCCACCGCGGCGAGATCGGCTACGACTTCGTCGGCAAGCGCAAGATCTGGTACGGCATCTCGATCCTGATCACCATCACGGCCATCCTCGGCCTGACGGTGCGCGGCCTGAACATGGGCATCGAGTTCCAGGGCGGAGCCGTCTTCACCACCGAGAAGACCAGCGTGTCGGTCACGCAGGCGGAGACGTTCGCGGAGGAGGCATCCGGCCACGACGCGATCGTCCAGAAGCTCGGCAACGGCGGCCTGCGCATCCAGATCGCCGGCATCGACACCGACAAGTCCGACCAGATCAAGGACGCGCTGGCCAAGGACCTGAACGTCAACGCCGAGAAGATCAACGCCGACCTGGTCGGCCCCAGCTGGGGTGACCAGATCGCCAACAAGGCCTGGCAGGGCCTGGCGATCTTCATGGTCCTCGTGGTGATCTACCTGGCCATCGCCTTCGAGTGGCGCATGGCCGTCGCCGCGCTGGTGGCCCTGATCCACGACATCACCATCACGGTCGGCATCTACGCCCTGGTGGGCTTCGAGGTCACCCCGGGCACCGTGATCGGTCTGCTGACGATCCTCGGTTACTCGCTCTACGACACGGTCGTCGTCTTCGACAGCCTCAAGGAGCAGACGAAGGACATCACCAAGCAGACCCGCTTCACCTACAGCGACGTCGCCGACCGCTCCATCAACGGCACGCTGGTCCGGTCGATCAACACCACTGTGGTCGCGCTGCTCCCGGTCGCGGGCCTGCTGTTCATCGGTGGCGGTGTCCTCGGCGCCGGCATGCTCAACGACATCTCGCTGTCGCTGTTCGTCGGCCTCGCCGCCGGTGCGTACTCGTCGATCTTCATCGCCACGCCGCTCGTCGCCGACCTCAAGGAGCGCGAGCCGCAGATGAAGGCCCTGCGCAAGCGGGTCCTCGCCAAGCGGGCCCAGGCCGCCGCCAAGGGCGAGTCCCTGGAGCCCCAGGCCGCCGGAGCGCCGCTGGACGACGAGCCGGACGATGTCACGGCGGCGGTCGTCGGCCCGCGCAACCAGCCCGCGTCCCGCAACCGCGGCCGTGGCCGTCCCTCGGGGAAGCGCCGATGACCGGCATCGAAGAACTGCTGCTCAGCCGCATCCGCGATGTGGCCGACTACCCGGAGCCGGGTGTGATGTTCAAGGACATCACCCCGCTCCTGGCGGACCCGGCCGCTTTCGGGGCGCTCACCGACGCCCTCGCCGGCATCGCCGTGCGCCACGGCGCCACGAAGATCGTCGGCCTGGAGGCCCGGGGCTTCATCCTCGGCGCTCCGGTCGCCATCCGTGCCGGGCTGGGCTTCATCCCGGTCCGCAAGGCGGGCAAGCTCCCCGGTGCGACGCTGTCGCAGGCGTACGACCTGGAGTACGGCTCCGCCGAGATCGAGGTGCACGCCGAGGACCTGAGCGCGGGCGACCGCGTGCTCGTCGTCGACGACGTCCTCGCCACCGGCGGCACCGCCGAGGCCTCCATCCGGCTGATCCGCCGGGCGGGCGCCGAGACCGCGGGCGTCGCCGTGCTGATGGAGCTCGGCTTCCTGGGCGGCCGGGGCCGTCTGGAGCCGGCGCTCCAGGGAGCTCCGCTGGAGGCGCTCCTCAAGGTCTGAGCGGACCCAGGACTCCGAGCCCGGCCACCTCGTGGGAAAACCCCTGGGAAAGGCACCGGAAAGCCCTGAGACACCCGTAGGACACCGCGGAGGCGGGCCCGGAGGAATCCGGCGCCCGCCTCTTGCGTTGCTTGTGTATGAGGCCGTCCCAACGGCCGACAGCGAGTCCGACGCCCAGGATCGCTACCATGGGGTCTCCGGAGCCTGACCGGGGGACCCGGAACGTGCACGAGGAGCCCTCTTGCCAGACGAGGCCCAGCCACTCGCTCCCAGCGCCGAACGCCTGGGAGCCACCCCGTCCGCGAAGCCCGAGCGTGCCTCGGCGCCCGCGGACAGGCCCGCCAAGAACACCACCGGCGGGCCGGTCGAGCATGCCCAGGCGGCGCCCGACCGCAAGGCGGCCGAGCAGTCACGTCCCAAGCCCGCTCCCCCCGAGCGCCCCTCCGGCACGTCGGCGGTGCGCCCCGCGCCGGGCCAGCCCGCGCGCAGCGGCGGTTCCTCCAACCGCGTACGCGCCCGCCTCGCCCGTCTCGGCGTCCAGCGCTCCAACCCGTACAACCCGGTCCTGGAGCCGCTGCTGCGGATAGTGCGCAGCAACGACCCGAAGATCGAGACGGCGACTCTCCGGCAGATCGAGAAGGCCTACCAGGTCGCCGAGCGCTGGCACCGCGGCCAGAAGCGCAAGAGCGGCGACCCGTACATCACGCATCCGCTCGCCGTGACCACCATCCTCGCCGAGCTCGGCATGGACCCGGCGACGCTGATGGCGGGCCTGCTGCACGACACCGTCGAGGACACCGAGTACGGCCTGGACACCCTGCGCCGCGACTTCGGCGACCAGGTCGCCCTCCTCGTCGACGGCGTCACCAAGCTCGACAAGGTCAAGTTCGGCGAGGCCGCGCAGGCCGAGACCGTGCGCAAGATGGTCGTCGCCATGGCCAAGGACCCGCGCGTCCTGGTCATCAAGCTCGCCGACCGTCTGCACAACATGCGCACCATGCGCTACCTCAAGCGCGAGAAGCAGGAGAAGAAGGCGCGCGAGACCCTGGAGATCTACGCGCCGCTCGCCCACCGCCTGGGCATGAACACCATCAAGTGGGAGCTGGAGGACCTCGCTTTCGCGATCCTCTACCCCAAGATGTACGACGAGATCGTGCGCCTGGTCGCCGAGCGCGCCCCCAAGCGCGACGAGTACCTCGCCATAGTGACCGACGAGGTCCAGTCCGACCTGCGGGCGGCCCGGATCAAGGCGACGGTCACCGGCCGCCCGAAGCACTACTACTCCGTCTACCAGAAGATGATCGTCCGTGGCCGTGACTTCGCGGAGATCTACGATCTGGTGGGCATCCGCGTCCTGGTCGACACCGTCCGGGACTGCTACGCCGCTCTCGGCACCGTGCACGCGCGATGGAACCCGGTCCCCGGCCGGTTCAAGGACTACATCGCGATGCCCAAGTTCAACATGTACCAGTCGCTGCACACGACGGTGATCGGCCCCAACGGCAAGCCGGTCGAACTGCAGATCCGCACCTTCGACATGCACCGCCGCGCCGAGTACGGCATCGCCGCGCACTGGAAGTACAAGCAGGAGACCGTCGCCGGCACCTCCAAGATCCGCACCGACGTGCCCCGGGCCGCGAAGGGCAGCGCCGGCCAGGACACGGTCAACGACATGGCGTGGCTGCGCCAGTTGCTCGACTGGCAGAAGGAGACCGAGGACCCGAGCGAGTTCCTGGAGTCCCTGCGCTTCGACCTGTCCCGCAACGAGGTCTTCGTCTTCACCCCCAAGGGCGACGTCATAGCGCTCCCGGCGGGTGCCACACCGGTCGACTTCGCGTACGCGGTCCACACGGAGGTCGGCCACCGGACGATAGGCGCACGCGTCAACGGACGCCTGGTACCGCTCGAATCCACCCTGGACAACGGCGACTTGGTGGAGGTCTTCACCTCCAAGGCCACCGGCGCGGGCCCCTCCCGGGACTGGCTCGGCTTCGTGAAATCGCCGCGCGCCCGCAACAAGATCCGCGCCTGGTTCTCCAAGGAGCGCCGCGACGAGGCGATCGAGCACGGCAAGGACGCCATCGCGCGTGCGATGCGCAAGCAGAACCTGCCGATCCAGCGCATCCTCACCGGCGACTCCCTGGTCACCCTCGCGCACGAGATGCGCTACCCGGACATCTCGTCCCTGTACGCGGCGATCGGCGAGGGCCACGTCACAGCGCAGAGCGTCGTGCAGAAGCTGGTCCAGGCACTCGGCGGCGAGGAGGCGGCCACCGAGGAGATGGACGAGGCCGTTCCGCCGGCCCGCGGACGTGGCCGCAAGCGCCGCTCCAACGCCGACCCCGGGGTGGTCGTCAAGGGCGTCGAGGACGTGTGGGTCAAGCTCGCCCGCTGTTGTACGCCGGTGCCGGGCGACCCCATCATCGGGTTCGTCACGCGCGGCAGCGGCGTCTCGGTGCACCGCAGCGACTGCGTCAACGTCGACTCGCTGTCCCGTGAGCCGGAGCGCATCCTCGACGTCGAGTGGGCGCCCACGCAGTCCTCGGTCTTCCTGGTGGCCATACAGGTCGAGGCCCTGGACCGCTCGCGGCTCCTGTCGGACGTCACCCGCGTCCTGTCGGACCAGCACGTGAACATCCTGTCGGCGGCCGTGCAGACGTCCCGCGACCGGGTAGCCACCTCGCGCTTCACCTTCGAGATGGGCGACCCCAAGCACCTGGGTCACGTCCTGAAGGCGGTCAGGGGCGTCGAGGGCGTGTACGACGTCTACCGCGTGACCTCGGCCCGCAGGCCGTAACGCCGGGCCGCGCCCGGACGGCACACGAGGGGGGCTCCCGTACGCACCGTACGGGAGCCCCCCTCGTGTCGCCGATGTGTCAGCCGCCGAACTCCTGCAGACCCTTCAGGGCCTGGTCGAGCAGCGCCTGACGGCCGTCGAGCTCCTTCTGGAGCTTGTCGGCCTTCGCGGTGTTGCCCGCGGAGCGTGCCGCCTCGATCTGGCCCTGGAGCTTGTCCACGGCGGCCTGGAGCTGTCCGGTCAGCCCCTCGGCACGCGCGCGTGCCTCCGGGTTGGTCCGGCGCCACTCGGCCTCCTCGGACTCCTGGAGAGCCCGCTCCACCGCGTGCATCCGGCCCTCGACCTTCGGGCGGGCGTCGCGCGGCACGTGACCGATGGCCTCCCAGCGTTCGTTGATCGAGCGGAAGGCGGCGCGGGCCGCCTTCAGGTCGGTCACCGGGACGAGCTTCTCGGCCTCCTCGGCCAGCTCCTCCTTGAGCTTCAGGTTCTCCGACTGCTCCGCGTCGCGCTCGGCGAACACCGAGCTGCGGGCCGCGAAGAACACGTCCTGGGCACCGCGGAAGCGGTTCCACAGGTCGTCCTCGTGCTCGCGCTGCGCCCGGCCCGCGGCCTTCCAGTCCGCCATCAGCTCGCGGTAGCGGGCGGCCGTCGGACCCCAGTCCGTCGAACCGGACAGCGCCTCGGCCTCCGCGACCAGCTTCTCCTTGGTCTTGCGGGCCTCCTCGCGCTGCGCGTCCAGCGACGCGAAGTGCGCCTTGCGGCGCTTGGAGAACGCCGAGCGCGCGTGCGAGAAGCGGTGCCACAGCTCGTCGTCCGACTTGCGGTCGAGCCGCGGCAGGCCCTTCCAGGTGTCCACCAGCGCGCGCAGCCGCTCGCCGGCCGCCCGCCACTGGTCGCTCTGCGCGAGCTCCTCGGCCTCGACGACCAGCGCTTCCTTGGCGTGCCGAGCCTCGTCGGACTGCTTGGCCCGCTGGGCCTTGCGCTCCTCGCGACGCGACTCGACCGTCTCGACGAGCTTGTCCAGCCGTCCGCGCAGCGCGTCCAGATCACCGACCGCGTGGTGGGCGTCCACCTGCCCGCGGATGTGATCGATGGCGGTCTGGGCGTCCTTCGCCGACAGGTCGGTGGTCTTCACTCGCTTCTCGAGGAGGCCGATCTCGACAACCAGGCCCTCGTACTTGCGCTCGAAGTAGGCCAACGCCTCCTCGGGGGAGCCGGCCTGCCAGGAACCGACGACCTGCTCGCCGTCGGCCGTACGCACGTACACGGTCCCCGTCTCGTCGACGCGGCCCCACGGGTCGCTGCTCACAGCGCCTCCTCCACATGATGCCTGCGAGGGGCGTCGTAGCCCCCTGGCATCGTCCACAGTTTCGTCACCGCCAACATAGGCGACCAGCGGGTTGCCTGTCCGCATCCCGCGCGACCGAAGTTCCCCTGTTGACGGTCAGGATTTGGTGATGGTCGCCTTGTCGATCACCACGGTCGCGTTCGGTGCGGTGTTGCCGGTCTGGGGATCGGCGGGCTGCGCACCGGCGGCGGCGATCTTCTTGAGAACCTTCATCCCCGCCTCGGACACCGTGCCGAACGGTGTGTAGTCGGGCGGCAGCTGACTGTCCTGGTAGACCAGGAAGAACTGGCTGCCACCGGTGTTGCGGCCCTTCTGCGTCTGGGGGTTGTACTGGTTCGCCATCGCGACGGTGCCCGCCGGATACACGTTGTCCTTCAGGCTTTTGTCCTTCAGGTTCTCGTCCGGGATGGTGTACCCGGGGCCACCGGCGCCGGTGGCCTGCGGGTCGCCGCACTGGAGCACATAGATGCCGTCGGTGGTGAGCCGGTGGCACTTGGTGTGGTCGAAGTAGCCCTTGCCGGCGAGGAAGTCGAACGAGTTGACCGTGTGCGGAGCCGCCGAGGCCTTCAGCGCGATGTCGATGTCACCACACGTCGTCGCCATCTTCATCGTGTAGTCCGCGGACTTGTCGATGGTGAGCGCCGGCTCCTTCTTCCAGCTCAGCTGCTTCACCTTGCCCTCCGGGGCCTTCTCGCACGGGTCGGGCGCCTTGCTCGTCGCCGAGGGCGTCGGCGTCACCTCTGCGCCCGCGTTGGCCTTCTTGTCGTCGTTCTTGAAGACCCCGGTCGCGTACGACACGACACTGCCCACCACGACCACGCCGAGCACCGAGGCGACGATCGCGTTGCGCGTGTGCGTCTTGCGCCGTGCGGCCGTACGCCGCTGCTGCTGTCGCAAGAACTTCTCCCGGGCGAGCTGACGCCGCCGCTGTTCCTGGCTGACCACCGGGTTTTCTCCTCATGCGTCTCGTACGTCAAGTGGGACGCGTGCGTCTTGTGAGCCGACCGCCTGCGTGTGCCCCGTACCGTATATGGGTTCGCTGAGGAATCGGCAGCGCCGGTAGGCTCTGACCACAGCCGCCCACCCCGTACGACACCAGCGCGTACGCCACCACGAAGGACGATCGTGCTCATTGCCGGGTTCCCCGCCGGGGCCTGGGGGACCAACTGTTACCTGGTCGCCCCCGCCGCGGGTGAGGAGTGCGTGATCATCGACCCGGGCCATCAGGCCGCCCAGGGAGTCGAGGACGCACTCAAGAAGCATCGGCTCAAGCCCGTCGCGGTCATCCTGACCCATGGCCACATCGATCACGTCGCCTCGGTCGTCCCGGTCTGCGGAGCGCACGACGTACCGGCCTGGATCCACCCCGAGGACCGGTACATGATGAGCGACCCGGAGAAGGCGCTCGGCCTTTCCATCGGCATGCCGCTGATGGGCGAGCTGACCGTGGGGGAGCCCGACGACGTCGAGGAACTCTTCGACGGAGCGCGCCTGGAGCTGGCCGGCCTCGACCTCTCCGTCGCGCACGCGCCCGGCCATACCAAGGGGTCGGTGACGTTCCGGATGCCGGAGGCCGCGGACATCCCGTCCGTGTTCTTCTCCGGGGATCTGCTCTTCGCCGGCTCCATCGGACGCACCGACCTGCCCGGCGGCGACATGGCCGACATGCTCGACTCGCTGGCCCGTGTGTGCCTGCCGCTCGACGACTCGACCGTGGTGCTGTCCGGCCACGGCCCCCAGACGACCATCGGCCAGGAGCGCGCCACCAATCCGTATCTGCGGCAGGTGGCCGCCGGCCCAGGGAGCGTGGACGCTCCCCGACGAGGAATGTGACGAGAGACCTTCCGTGAGCACCTTCAAGGCCCCCAAGGGCACGTACGACCTGATCCCGCCGGAGTCCGCGACGTATCTGGCCGTCCGCGAGGCCATCGCCGCACCGCTGCGCAACTCCGGCTACGGCTACATCGAGACGCCCGGCTTCGAGAACGTCGAACTGTTCGCGCGCGGCGTCGGTGAGTCCACCGACATCGTGACCAAGGAGATGTACACCTTCGAGACCAAGGGCGGCGACCGACTGGCCCTGCGTCCGGAGGGCACCGCCTCCGTACTGCGCGCGGCGCTGGAGGCGAACCTGCACAAGGCGGGCAACCTCCCGGTCAAGCTCTGGTACTCGGGCTCCTACTACCGCTACGAGCGCCCGCAGAAGGGCCGTTACAGGCACTTCTCGCAGGTCGGTGCCGAGGCGATCGGTGCCGAGGACCCGGCTCTGGACGCCGAGCTCATCATCCTGGCGGACCAGGCCTACCGGTCGCTCGGGCTGCGCAACTTCCGGATCCTGCTGAACTCGCTCGGCGACAAGGAGTGCCGCCCCGTGTACCGGGCGGCCCTGCAGGACTTCCTGCGCGGCCTCGACCTGGACGAGGACACCCTGCGCCGTGCGGAGATCAACCCGCTGCGCGTCCTCGACGACAAGCGGGACGACGTGCAGAAGCAGCTGGTCGGCGCGCCGCTGTTGCGGGACTACCTGTGCGACGCGTGCAAGGCGTACCACGAGGAGGTGCGCGAGCTGATCACCGCCGCGGGCGTCTCCTTCGAGGACGACCCGAAGCTGGTGCGCGGGCTCGACTACTACACCCGGACGACCTTCGAGTTCGTCCACGACGGCCTGGGCTCCCAGTCCGCGGTCGGCGGCGGCGGCCGTTACGACGGTCTCTCCGAGATGATCGGCGGTCCCGCGCTGCCGTCGGTGGGCTGGGCGCTGGGCGTCGACCGCACGGTCCTCGCCCTGGAGGCCGAGGGCGTCTCGCTCGAACTCCCCGCGTCGACCAGTGTGTTCGCGGTGCCGCTCGGCGAGGAGGCCCGCCGGGTGCTCTTCGCCAAGGTGACGGAACTGCGCAGGCGTGGCGTCGCCGCCGACTTCTCGTACGGCGGCAAGGGGCTGAAGGGCGCGATGAAGAACGCCAACCGGTCCGGGGCCCGTTACACGGTCGTGGCCGGTGAGCGCGATCTCGCCGAGGGCGTCGTGCAGCTCAAGGACATGGAGTCCGGCGAGCAGGTCGCGGTGGGCCTCGACGACCTCGTCGCCGAGCTGACGTCCCGGCTGGGCTGAACCTCCTTCCGGGACCCCGGCCCCGGACCCCGCTCCCGGAACGCCGGAGGAGCCGAGCACCGGCCCCTCCGGCGTCCGCGGGCCGGCGGGTGCTTCGCGTGTGCCGGCATGCCGACGAGCCTCCCCCCGAACCGAACGTTCCGGGACCTCCGCGCGTACCTCCTTATGTCCATCGAACGGTGGACACGGGGGAGGGTGCGGCACAATGACCGTGCCCGCAGGCCCCCTTCGAACTACGGAAACGGCGTGATGAGCAAGACGACAGTGAAGGACGTCTCGACCGGCCGGGAAGACAGCGTCGCCCCCCGCACGACCGGCGGCAGCCGCGCGTTCGCCCTGATGCTGGTGATCACCGGAGCCGCCGGGCTGCTCGCCGCCTGGGTCATCACGATCGACAAGTTCAAACTGCTGGAGAACCCGAACTTCGTGCCCGGGTGCAGCCTGAACCCGGTCGTCTCCTGCGGCAACATCATGAAGAGCGAGCAGGCCTCCGCCTTCGGGTTCCCCAACCCGATGCTGGGACTGGTGACGTACGGCATCGTCGTCTGCGTCGGCATGAGCCTGCTCGCCCGCGCGACCTTCCCGCGCTGGTACTGGCTCACCTTCAACGCCGGCACGCTCTTCGGCGTCGGATTCTGCACCTGGCTGCAGTTCCAGTCGCTCTACCGCATCAAC